>NZ_CP085167.1:0-300000 GCF_022788715.1 Sulfitobacter sp. DSM 110093 | reverse complement strand
CAGATGATATCAATCGCGCCTGCCAGCCCGGTAAGCCTCGGCAGGCGCTGCGCGCCCCCGGCGCCGGGCAACAGCCCCAGCTTCACTTCCGGCAGGCCAATCCGCAGACCCCCGACGCCGACGCGCAGATGGGTAGCAAGTGCCACTTCCAGCGCACCGCCAAAAGCCACACCGTGCAGCGCCGCGATCACTGGCTTTTCGCTGTCATTCAGCGCTTTGAGTATGTGCGGCAGGGTCGGTTCGATATCAGCCTTGCCAAAATCCTTGATGTCAGCGCCTGCCGAAAAGAACCGCCCTTCGCCATAGAGCACGATGGCGCGCACTGCGGGATCTTGTTGCAGCGTTTTGAAGCCCTCATAGATCGCCGTGCGCAACGCCAGCCCGATGGCGTTGACGGGCGGCTTGGCCAACCCGATCAAGCCGATCTCACCCTCTGTCTCGATGACCACCAATCTGTTGACGTTATCTTTCATGGCCTGTGCCCCTTCCGCGTTCATTTCAACCGTTCGAGAATCACGGCGATGCCTTGACCAAATCCGATGCACATCGACAGACAGCCATAGCGCCCGCCGCTGGCTTCAAGCTGCCCAAGCCCTGTGAGCATGAGCCGCGCGCCCGAGGCACCAAGCGGATGGCCCACGGCAATGGCGCCGCCGTTTGGATTGAGCCGGCTGTCGTCGGGCGAGAGGTCGAGCGCTTTACAGCAGGCAAGCACCTGCGACGCGAAAGCCTCGTTGATCTCGATCACATCCATCTGCTCAAGGGATAGCCCTGCCCGGCTGAGCGCCTTTGGAATGGCAAGCGCGGGGCCGATCCCCATCACCCGAGGGGCCACGCCCGATACGGCCCCGGCGAGGATGCGCCCGCGTGGCGCGGGACCGAGGCCGTTCCGGCCAATCAGCAAAGCCGCAGCACCGTCGTTGATGCCCGATGCATTGGCGGCGGTCACGACACCTGCGGGGTCCAGGGGGCGCAGGCTGGCCATTTTTTCCAGCGTGGTGTCCGGGCGCGGATGCTCGTCCTCGGCCACGGTGGTGACCGCGCCTTTGCGTCCGGCAATCTCAATCGGGATCAACTCGCCATCGAAGAAGCCACCTTTGCGAGCGGCTTCGAAACGCCGCTGGCTGCTGGCGGCAAAAGCATCGCAGGCTGCGCGGGTGAGCCCGTAATCGGCGGCGAGATTATCGGCCGTTTGCGGCATGCTGTCGTGGCCAAAGGCCGCCTGAAAGCGTGGATTGGGAAAGGGTTTGCCCGCTGTCGCGTCATGAATTTCGCCCTGACGCGACCAAGCGGTCGCAGATTTCCCCACGACAAAAGGCGCACGGGTCATGCTTTCGACACCGCCCGCGACAAACAACTCGCCCTCACCCACCGTGACCGCCCGCGCCACATCCAGCGCGGCGGACATGCTTGATCCACACAGCCGGTTCACCGTCTGCGCGCCGACCTCTTCCGGCAGACCAGCGAGCAGTGCTGAGAAACGGGCAAGGTTGCGGCTGTCCTCGCCGGATTGGCAGACGTTGCCGAGCACCACATCCTCGACCATTTCGGCCTGCAAGGTGCTGCGCGACATCAGTGCTTTGATGACCTGTGCCATCAGATCGTCAGGCCTGATCGCCGCAAGCGCCCCGCCGTGCCGTCCGAAGGGGCTGCGGAGTCCGTCGTAGATATAGGCGTCCAACATCTTCTGCTCCTTGGGTATTGGCTCAGGCCGTGGTGAAACGGCCAGCTTCGGCCATGGATTTGATCGAGGGCATCACTTTGACTTCAAGATATTCCTCCAGCCCAAAGGCACCGCCTTCGCGTCCGTTGCCGGAAAGTTTGAAGCCCCCGAAAGGCGAGCCATAGGCCGCGCCCTGCCCGTTGATCGCCACGACCCCCGCGCGCAACTGGTTGGCCACGCGTTGCGCCCGTGCGGCGCTGCCGGTTTGAACATAGGCGGCAAGGCCGTAATCGCTGTCATTGGCGATGCGGATGGCGTCTTCTTCGGTGTCAAAGGGTATGATCGAAAGCACCGGGCCAAAGATTTCCTCGCGGGCGATGCGCATGTCGTTGCTCACATCGGCAAAGATAGTCGGCTTGGCGAACCAGCCCTTGGTCAGCCCGTCGGGCCGCCCCAGACCACCCGCTAGAAGTCGTGCGCCCTCATCGATGCCAAGCTGGATCATCGTCTGCACCCGATTGTACTGCATCTCATCAAAGAGCGGGCCGATATGGCTGCCTTCCTTGGCCGGATCATCCACCACCTGCGCCTCGGCGGTCTGGCGCGCCAGATCGACGACTTGGTCATAGCAGCTGCGCTCAACCAACATGCGTGTGGGCGCGTTGCAGCCCTGACCTGTATTGAGGAAACACCGCGTGACCGATGCAGGAACAACCGTTTCCAGATCGGCATCGGCAAAGATCAGATTGGCCGATTTGCCTCCCAATTCCAGTGCCACGCGTTTCACGCTCTCGGAACTGTCGCGCGAGACCATGGCCCCGGCGCGCGTCGATCCAGTGAAAGACATCATCGCAACATCCGGGTGGCGCGACATGGCGCTGCCCACATCGGCCCCATCACCGAAGACAAGGTTGAACACCCCGGCGGGATAGCCTGCTTCATGCACACATTCGGCGAAGATGACCGCCGACAGCGGCGTGTGTTCAGAAGGTTTGAGGACGCAGGTCGCCCCGGCGGCGAGCGCCGGCATAACCTTTTGGGCGATCTGGTTAATCGGCCAGTTCCACGGCGTGATCAGACCGCACACACCGATGGGTTCTTTGCGGATGATATCGCCATTTGGCAGCCTGTATTCTTCCTCATGCGCCTCAAGCGCTGCGATATAGGCGGCGGCATGACGCGGCCCGCAGCCGGCTTGCGCGTTGCGCGCCAGTGTGATGGGGGCGCCCATCTCCTGACTGATCGCCCGACCCATGTCGTCAGTGCGGTCCTCAAGCGCTTTTTGCAGCGCGCGCAGATATCCCAGACGTTCGGCCTTGGAGCTCAGCGAAAAGCTTGCAAACGCGCGTTTGGCGGCGGCAACGGCATGGTCAACATCTGCCGCGCTGCCCAGAGTAACGGTGCCGATCTGGGCCTCTGTCGCGGGGTTCATAATTGGAAAGGGTTTGCCGCCCTGCCCTGCGCCCCATGCGCCGTCGATGTAATTTTTGTCGACTGTGATCATGCCGTTCTGATGTCCGTTCACTTGGCTGCAACCTCCAGAAGGCCGCGTTCTTCCAGTACCTTGCGGGCATGGCGGAAACATTCCAGCGACTGGGGCACGCCGCAGTAGATGCCGATGATGTGTAAGATCGAACGGATCTCTTCCTTGGTGACGCCGTTGTTGATCGCGCCGTTACAATGGATCTCCCATTCGTGCATCTTGCCTAAAGCGGCCAGCATCACGAGGTTCAGCATCGAGCGGGTTTTGAGGTCGATGGTGTCATCGCCCCAGCCAAAGCCCCAGCACCAAGCGGTCATCGCTTCCTGAAATGGCAGCGAAAAGTCATCGGCTGCCGCCAGGTTTTTCTCGACGTATTCTGCGCCGACGACCTTCTTGCGTTGCTGAAGACCCAGTTCGAAAAGTTTCTCGTCCATCTGTCTATTCCTTTTGCTTTGTACCTGCGGAGGGGGTCAGGCGACCACGCCATCCGCATAGAGTGTGTCAATCTGATCATTGCCGTAGCCCAGCTCCGCGAGGATCTGGCGCGTGTGCTGGCCGACGGTGGGGGATTGGGCGCGATCATCGCCCGGAACGAAGGCTGGCAGGCCGGGGATATTCGGCACTGGCCAAGGATCATTGGCACCGGCCTGCTGCAGCCATGAGAAGACGCCAACCGCTTCGGCCTGCGGATGGTGAACAAGCTCGCGGTAGGTCTGCACGACCTCGTTCTGCAATCCAGCCTTGCTCAGCAGGTCCGACAGTTCCGCCGTTTTCCAGCTTGCGGTGAAGCGGCGCACGTAGTCGTAGAGGAAATCGATATCCTCCAGACGCCCGGCAATGGTGCGGTATTTCTCGTTGGCCCAGAGATCATCGAGCTTCAGCAAGTCGCAGAACACCTCGAACTCGCGGTCGCGCACGATGTTAATCTGGATATGCCCATCGCTGGTCTGAAAGGTGCCCGAAGGCGCGGTTGAGGCCCGGCGCGGCCCGGTGCGATAGCCGCTCAGCAGACGCACGGCCTGAATGCTGGCGGCGGCTTCGAGCAGACTTACTTCAATCTTGCGGCCCTCCGCCCCATCGCGTCGGGCGTAAAGTGCTGCAGCCAGCGCCTGTTGCGCATAAAGCCCGGTGGACATGTCGAAATAGCTGACCGGTGTGTGGTGAGGCGTACCGTCGGTGCCGGTGTTTTCAGCAACAAAACCGCTGAACGCCTGCAACATCGGGTCCATCGCGGGCCGGTCGCGCATCGGGCCGCATTGGCCGAAGCCGGAAACCGACACATAGATCAGGCCCGGATTGAGCGCGCGCAGCCGTTCGTAGCCGTAGCCCAGCCGTTCGGCCACGCCCGGGCGGTAGCCTTCGATAAAGACATCCGCCTGCGCGATCAGCTTGTCCACGATCTCCCCGCTGGGTTCGCTCTTGAGGTTCATCGCCAAGGCCCGCTTGCCGGTATTGGCAACGATGGAATAGGCCGTGTGATCGCCAAAGACGCCACCGATCAGACGCGCCCAGTCGCCCCCCTGCGGTTCGATCTTGATCACGTCGGCGCCCTGCTGGGCCATCAGCATGCCGCAATAGGGTCCTGCCAGACCTTGGGAAAGGTCAACGACCTTCAGCCCTTCATATGGTCGCTCAAAGCTCATGACTGGTTCCTCTTTTCCAAAACCTCAAACACGCGGGTGAAGTCCGATTGCGGCGGCAGGCTGTCTTCGACAAGGTTCCAAACCTCGGCCACACGTTCGCCCATCATGTTGGAAGTGCCTGCCTCTTTCACGAACTCGTTGTAGAGGCGCACGTCCTTGTTGAGCAGTTCCGCGAAAAAGCCTGCGTCATAGGTGCCGGGCAGAACGCGATTGGGAAACTTATCCTCGATCGCTGTATTGTTGCCGGTCGAGACCTTCACCACGTCGAGGATGGTTTTCATCTCGACCCCATGGGCCAGACCAAACAGCACCGCCTCAGAGGAGGCCGCCATAGCGGTGGCCGACAGGAAGTTGTTCAACAGTTTCACCGCCTGCCCCTGTCCGGGCGTTTCACCGACATGGAACGTATTCTTGCTGAACAGATCGAGGATCGCCTGGTGCCGCTCCATTTGGGTCTTGGGGCCGGACCAGATGATGGTGATCGCGGCCTTGAGCGCGCCTTGCCGCCCGCCGCTGACCGGCGCATCGACATATGTCATGCCCGCGCCCTCGATGGTGGTAGCGGCCTGTTTCGCGGCGGCGGGGCCGATGGTGGACATGTCGATGATGACTTTGCCCGCGACGCCGTCAAGCGCGGCGATCTCTTCGGCGACGGCGTTTACGATCTTGCCGTCGGGCAATGACAGAAAGACCGTGTCAGCGCCCGCGATAACTTCGGAAAGGCTGTCTGCGGCGGTGCCGCCCTCAGGGGTGAGGTCCGGCACCCGGTCATAGCACAAGACCGGGGTGTCACCCTTGCAGATGAAGGCACACATGGGTTCGCCCATTTGGCCCAGCCCGATGAAACCGATGGTTTTAGGAGCGCTCATTTCAAACCCTTTCATTGGTGTATGGTTTCAGTTCCAACCGGGCGATCTGGTTCTGGTGAACCTCGTCCGGCCCGTCTGCCAAGCGGATCGCACGGGCCCGTGCATAGGCGTAGGAAAGCCCGAAATCGCTGGAGATACCGGCGGCCCCATGGACCTGAATTGCCCAGTCGATGACCTGCGCAGCCATGCGCGGGGCGACCACTTTGATCATGCCGATGTCCTTGCGGGCCTCTTTGTTACCGACCTTGTCCATCCGATCAGCGGCCTTGAGCGTCAGTAAACGCGCCTGATCGATCATGATGCGGGATTCCGCGATCCGCTCGCGTGTGACACCTTGATCGGACAGGAGTTTGCCGAAGGGCCGCCGCTCAAGCGCGCGCTTGCACATCTTCTCAAGGGCCACTTCGGCCTGCCCGATCATCCGCATGCAGTGGTGGATGCGGCCAGGTCCAAGCCGCCCTTGGGCGATCTCAAAGCCGCGCCCTTCGCCCAGCAGGATGTTTTCCGCAGGGACGCGTACGTTGTCATAAATGATCTCGCCATGCCCATGCGGCGCGTCGGAAAAACCGAAGACCGGGATCATCCGCTTGATCGTCAGGCCCGGTGTGTCACGCGGCACCAGGATCATGCTCTGTTGGCGATAAGGTTCGGCCTCTGGGTCAGTTTTACCCATCACGATGAACAGTTTGCAGCGCGAGTCGCCCGAACCTGAGGTCCACCATTTGCGCCCGTTGATGACGTACTCATCGCCATCGCGGGTGATGGTCAGGCTGATGTTTCGCGCGTCCGAGGACGCGGCATCGGGTTCTGTCATGGAAAAGCAGGAGCGGATTTCGCCCGCCAAAAGCGGCTCCATCCACTCTTTCTTCTGCGCCTCGGTGCCAAAACGTTCCAGCGTTTCCATATTCCCGGTATCGGGTGCGGAACAGTTGAACACTTCCGCCGACCAAGGTGCGCGCCCCATGATCTCGCAAAGCGGTGCATATTCGAGGTTGGTCAGTCCGCCACCCCGTCGGCTCTCGGGCAGAAAGAGGTTCCACAACCCGGCCTCGCGGGCCTTGGGTTTGAGCTCTTCGATGATCGGCACGCCGCCCCAGTTTTCCCAGTGCTCGATGCCGTGGCCCATTTCCTGGAGCTGCTGATTGTGAAGCTCCTGATTGGGGTAGATGTGCTCTTCCATGAAGGCGTTGAGCCTGTCGCAGAGGTCTTTCACCTTGGGGCTGTGATCGAAATCCATTGATAGTACTCCTTTATTTTCTGGCCAATGGCCGTTTTCAGGGTGCAAGAGGCCGCGGCCTAAAATCGGCCGTTGAGCTACCTCCCGCAGCTTGGGTTCAGTTTTCGCTCAGAAACGCGGCCTTATGGCCCGACGATGGTTGTCCCCCCGTCCACGACGATGACCTCGCCGGTGATGAAACGGGCCGATGGTCCGGCCAAGAAAGTCGCCACCCCGCCGATGTCTTCAGGAGCGCCAAGCCGCCGGACCGGGGTCCGCGCAATACGGTCGTCGCGCAGGCTGTCGTTCTCCCAAAGGGCGCGGGCAAAATCGGTCTTGATGAGCCCCGGCATGATGCAGTTGACGGTGATATTCTTCGGCCCCCACTCTACCGCGAGGGATCGCGTGACACCGACATCCGCCGTTTTCGAAATGCCGTAAGCCCCAAGGGTGGCCGAGCCACGTAGACCGCCGATGGAGGAAACGATGATGAACGCCCCGCCACCCGCTTCGGCCATATGCGGCATGGCGGCGTTGGCGAACCAGATCGCACTGTGGACGTTGGAGGTCATCACTTTGTTGAACGCCTCGTCAGTTAGGTCGGCGAGCGGGCCATAGACCGGGTTCACCGCCGCGTTGGCGACGAAAATGTCCAGACGGCCCCATGTGTCATGGGTCTTGGCCACCAAGGCTTCACATTCGTCGCGCCGCGAAATGTTGCAGGCCACGGCCATGGCCTCCCCCCCGGCATCACGGATCTCCTGCGCCGCGGCTTCGCAGGCCTCAATCTTGCGGCTAGCGATGGCGACCTTGGCGCCCATGGCGGCGAGGTGGTGCGCGATGGACAGGCCGATCCCTTTGCTGCCGCCGGTCACGATGGCGACTTTGCCTTCAAGCGAGAATGGGTTCTTCATAGGGTTGTCTCCAGTCGTTTGGGTCATGCTGGCGTGTCCTTCATCCGCAGTTGCAGACGTTCGCCGGTGTAAGGATTGGCCTCGGCCATGGCTTCATCGAGTTCGACACCAAGCCCCGGCGCCGTTGGCGGGATGACATAGCCGTCTTCCCAGCGGATCGGGGTCTTGAGAATCTCGGCCTGAAAGCCGCCCCATTGCTCGATCCCCTCCATGACGAGAAAGTTCGGACTACAGGCAGAAACCTGAATATTCGCCGCACCGACCAGAGGGCCGCAGAACAGATGCGGTGCGATCTGGGCGTGGAAAGCCTCACCCATGGAGGCGATCTTTTTGGCCTCCAGAATGCCACCGACGCGGCCAAGGTTCATCTGCAGGATCGACGCTGCATTCTGGCGCAGCAAATCGGCGAATTCGTATTTGGTGGTCAGCCGCTCGCCGGTTGCGACAGGGATGCGGGTTCCGGCGGCAACAAGCGCCATTCCTGAGATATTGTCAGGCGGCGTGGGTTCCTCAAGCCAGAGCGGATCATGCGGTTCCAACTTGCGCGCCAGACGCAGCGCACCCGAAGGGGACATCTCACCATGCGTGCCGATGAGGATATCGCAGCTTGCACCCACCGCTTCGCGAACACGGGCGGTGTAGCGGTCGGCAAAGTCGAGTGTCTCCATCGAAAGCTGACGAGGATCAAAGGCAGTATAAGGCCGCGCCGGATCAAATTTCAGCGCCGTGAACCCTTGCGCGACATATTCCAAGGCCCGCTCTGCCGCGGCGTCTGGATCGTCATAAACTTTCTGGTTCGACGCGGCATCGGGGGCGGCATTCAGATAGGTGTAGCTGCGCAGGCGCTCATGTACTTGGCCGCCGAGCAGTTCATAAATTGGCTTGTCGAGGGCTTTGCCGATGATGTCCCACAGGGCCATCTCGATGCCGCTGAAGATGCCCATGACAGTCGGATCAGGACGTTGCGAGAAGCCTGCCGAATAGACCAGTCGGAAGTGCCGTTCGATCTTGAAAGGGTCTGTGCCCGCGAAATGCCGCTCGAACATGTCGTCGATCATCGCGGTCAGGGCCTTGGGGTGGAACGCCACGCCGTAGATTTCTCCGTAGCCCACTGTGCCGCAATCCGTGGTGACCTTGACGAAAACCCAATAGGGACCGCCCCGGTGAATGGATTTATTGCCGACCACGAAGGTCTTAATATCCTTGAT
Organism: Sulfitobacter sp. DSM 110093; assembly: GCF_022788715.1. NCBI lineage: Bacteria > Pseudomonadati > Pseudomonadota > Alphaproteobacteria > Rhodobacterales > Roseobacteraceae > Sulfitobacter > Sulfitobacter sp. DSM 110093. The sequence continues at coordinate 291,004 of NZ_CP085167.1, read as the reverse complement.
CTTCATCTGCTTGCTCGCTTCTTGGGTTCGATGTGGGTCATGTCAGGCGATGTCCTCGAGGATCATATCCGCGGCTTTCTCGCCAATCATGATGCAGGCGGCATTGGTGTTGGCCGATACCAGCGTCGGCATGATCGAGGCGTCCGCTACCCGCAGGCCGGTCAGCCCATGCACCCTGAGCCGAGGGTCGACGACGGCGCCCGCGTCCACCCCCATGCGGCAGGTGGAACTGGGGTGAAAGATCGACGAGCCATTGGCGCGAACGTAGTCCAACAGGGCGTCATCGCTGGTCACATCACGACCGGGCAACATTTCCTCGCTGATGTAATCGGCCAAAGACGGTTGCGCCGCGACCTTGCGGACCAGTTTCATACCAGCAATCATGGTGTCGCGGTCGGTGGTTGTATCGAGGTAATTCGGCTGAATTGTCGGTTTCGCCCGATGATCCGGGCCGGTGATCCGCACATGGCCACGGCTTTCCGGGCGCAGCTGGCACATGGTCACGGTGAAGCCTGAAAACGGGTCCAGTGTGCGGCCGCGTTTCTGCGCGGTGTAGCGCAGGAAGTGAAACTGCACATCCGGCGTGGCGCATTCCGGGCGGGTTTTCGCAAACACGCCGACCTGCCCCGCGCTCAGTGACATTGGCCCGCTGCGGTCTTTGAGCCATTGCAGGGCAACCCCGACTTTACGCGGCCAACTGCGGACCTCGTCATTGACCGTGACAGGCTGTGCGCAGCGGTAGGTACTGCGGCAGGTATAATGGTCCTGAAGGTTCTCACCGACCTCTGGCAGGTCATGCGTGACATCAACGCCGCGTGTGCGCAGCATCTCGGCGTTACCGATGCCAGAAACCTGCAAAATCTGCGGTGAGTTGATGGCCCCCGCCGCCAGCAGCACCTCGCGCCCGGCGTACAGGGTTTCTACCTTGCCACCCTGTTCGACCTCAACCCCAACCACGCGGGTCCCTTCGAGGATAAGGCGGCGTACCAGGGTGTCGGTCTGCACATGCAGATTGGGCCGCTTGCGTGCGGGCTTCAAATAGGCCGTGGCCGCGCTGCTGCGCCAGCCGTTGCGGGTGGTGACCTGAAAATACCCGGCACCCTCTTGCTCACGGCCATTGTAATCGGGGTTTGGCGGGATGCCGGCCTCATTCGCCGCGGCGATATAGGCGTCGCAGAGCGGGTTCGCGCTGGCGCGGCTGACCCCAAGCGGGCCATCGCGGCCATGGAATTCCTCGTCGATATCGTCGATCGACGCACCCTCGGCCCGGCGGAAATAGGGCAACACATCCGCATAGCTCCAGCCCGGATTGCCAAGCTGCCGCCAATGATCGAAATCCGCCGCCTGCCCGCGGGCATAGACCAGCCCGTTGATCGAACTGCATCCGCCCAGCACCTTTCCACGCGGCCAGTCAAAGCGACGTCCGGCAGATTGCGGCACGTTCTCGGTCTGGTACTGCCAGTTGATGCGGGTGTCGTCCATCGTGCGGTAGTAACCGATGGGGATGTGGATCCAGGGGTTCAGATCGCGCGGCCCGGCCTCGAGCAGCAGCACACGCAAGCCCGGTTTGGCCGAAAGCCGGTTCGCCAGCACGCAGCCGGTCGAGCCCGCGCCGACGATGATGAAGTCATAAGCCGCGTCGCTCATATCTTGACCACCTTATGTCCGCCCGACAGAGTCTGCGGCGCGAATTCGGCCATGTCCGGGATCTCCCAGCCCTGCCCCGGCTGTGCGGCGATCAGCGCCTTGGTGTATTCATGTTGCGGAGATGTGAAGATGCGGCCAACGCCGCCCCGCTCCACCACTTCGCCGTGTTTCATCACCAGCACTTCGTTGCAGATCTGCGCGGCAACGCGAAGGTCATGGGTGATGAAGATCACGGTGAGGCCAAGCCGGTCGCGGATGTCGTTGATCAGCTTGAGCACCTCACGCTGGATCGATACGTCCAGCGCCGACACCGCTTCATCCGCGATAAGCACCTTGGGATTGACCACAAGTGCGCGTGCGATGCACAGGCGTTGGCGCTGGCCGCCCGAGAACTGGCTGGGATAGCGGTGAACGGAATATTTTGGCATCTGCACGATTTCGAGCAGTTCATAGACCCGCTTCCACGCTTCTTCGCGCGGCATTCCGAAATTGATCGCGCCTTGGATCAACTGGCTGCCGATCGTGCGGCGCGGATTGAGCGAGCCGTAGGGGTCCTGAAAGACGATTTGAATGTCCTTGCGGTGGCGGCGCAGCTCGGCAGCGGTCTTGCTGGCAAAGTCCACACCCGAGATGTTGATTGCCCCGCTGTCGGGATCAATGAGACGCATCAGACAGCGCACCAGCGTGGTCTTGCCCGAACCGGATTCGCCCACAATGCCCAGTGTCTCGCCCCGGCGCACCTGAAAGGAAATATCGTTCACGGCGGCGACGGTCCGGCTTTTCTTGAACATGCCGCCCGAGGTGTGAAAGGTCTTCATCAGCCCCTGCACGTCAACGACAACAGGGTTTTCCGAGATCGTCATCTCCCGGTCTTCGGCACGGCGCGGCACCGCGTCGATCAACGCACGGGTGTAGGGGTGTTGCGGATTGTTGAGCACCTCGTCGGCGGTGCCCTGCTCTACGATCTGGCCGTGGCGCATGACGACCACACGGTCGGCGATCTCGGCCACCACGCCGAAGTCATGGGTGATGAACATGATGCCGGCGTCGTGTTTGGCGTTGAGCTGTTTCAGCAGATGCAGGATTTGCTTTTGGGTCGTGACATCCAGCGCGGTGGTCGGCTCGTCCGCGATCAGGAGTTTGGGGTCGAGCGCCAGCGCCATGGCGATCATAATCCGCTGGCGCTGGCCGCCTGAGAGTTGGTGTGGGTACGAGTTGAATAGCCGCTCGGGATCCGGAAGCCGCACCTCATCAAGCAACTTTAATGTACGCTCACGCCGCTCTGCCGCATCAAAGGACCGGTGGACGCGCAAGACCTCTTCGATCTGGTTGCCGACGGTATAGGCCGGGTTGAGGGCAGTCATCGGCTCCTGAAAGATCATCGCCATACGGTCGCCGCGAAGCTTGTTATGCTCGCTTTCGCTGAGTTTCAGGACATCGCGCCCATCAAATTCGATCTCACCCCCGGTTACCTTCAGGCTGGAAGCCAAGAGCCCCATCGTAGCCAGCGACGTGATCGACTTGCCGGAGCCGGATTCCCCCACGACGCAGAGGATTTCCTTGGGTCGGACGTCAAAGGTCAGGTTCTCGACCGCATTAGCCCGCTCCACCTGAACCGGCAATGCCACCGTAAGGTTGCGGATCGAAAGAATTGGCTTGGTCGAATTGGTCATTTGCTCACCGATCTTGCCAGAGTGTTTCATCAGATTGCCCATCAGCTGCGGTCCTCCGGGGCAGTCACGTCGCGCAGCCCGTCGCCGAGCAGATTGATGGCCAGCACCAGCATGAAAAGCGCGGTCCCCGGCACGGCGATCAGCCAGCCGTCAAAGAACATCAGCCCCTTGGCGTCCGAAATCATCAGACCCCAGCTTGGTGTGGGCGGCTGCACCCCCAGCCCGAGGAAGGACAGTGCCGCTTCGAGCAAAATGGCATGGGCCATCTCAAGGGTGGCGATCACGATGATATGGTTAGAGATATTGGGCAGGACATCGCTGAAAAGAATGCGCGGCGTGGAACTTCCCAAAGCCTGCGCCGAGGCCACGAAATCCAGCCCGCGCACCTGCTGCGTCGCACTGCGCACCACCACCGCAAAACGGTCCCAGATCAGAAGGCCGATGACCCAGATCACTACTGTAAGCGAAGACCCGACAATGCTGATGACCGCCAGCGCCACCAGAACCACCGGCATCGAGAGGCGCGTGGTGATGATGAAGTTGATCACCATATCCACCCGACCGCCGAAATAGCCGGCACAGATACCCAAGATGGTACCGATCACACCCGAGATCAGCATGGCGGAAAAGCCGATCATCAGCGAGATCCGCGCGCCGTACATCAAACGCGAAAGGTAGTCGCGGCCGAGATGGTCCGTGCCAAGGATATGGTCCCATGTGGTTTTGGGGCTATCGAACCAGACCGGCGGGATCAGTTTGCGCGACAGCATCTGCGCATAGGGATCATGCGGCGCGATCAGCGGCGCCAGAAGGGCCACCAGAACGATCACAGCGATGACAAAGCCGCCGAGCATCAATCCGCGATGGGTCTTCGCGTGTTGGAACATCATCTGCCGGGGGGAGCGAACGAGCGCCTCGCTGGGCATCGTGGGGGCGTTGTTTTGCAGCGGGCTCATATCATCCGATCCTAATCCGCGGGTCCAGCCAAGCGTTCAAGACGTCGGCAAGGAAGGTGAGTGCGATGTAAAAAAAGCTGAGAACCAGCACGATGGCCTGCATCATTGGCAGATCTGCCCGCTGGATCGATTCCCAAGCCAGAAAGCCAAGGCCATTGATCGCAAAGATCGTCTCGATCACGATGGACCCGCCCAGCATGAAGCCGAACTGCACCGCCGCCAGTGACACCACCGGAATGATCGCATTGCGCAGCGCATGTTTGAACATCAGCGAGAAGCGACTGACCCCCTTTGCGCGGGCGGTCCGGATGAAATCGGAGCGCAGAACTTCCAGCATCCCGGCCCGGGTCAGGCGCATGACACCCGGTGTGATGTAATAGCCAAGGGCAATGGAAGGCATGACGAAATGCAGCCAGGTATCACTGCCCGAGACCGGCAGGATGCGCCAGTTAATGGCGAACCAAAGCATCATCGTCAGCGCAAACCAAAAGCTCGGCATCGCCTGCCCCACTACGGCCACGGTCAGGGCAAATCGGTCAAACAAACTGTTGGGCCGGATCGCTGCCAGTACCCCCAAGGGGATGGAGAGGACCAGCGCAAAGACAAGCGCGCTCAGACCAAGTGTCATGGTGGTGGGCAGGCGTTGGAAAATCTCATCCGCAACCGGCTGGTTGAGGTAATGCGATTGGCCCAGATCCCCCTGAAGCGCCCCGGTCAGCCAGTTGAAGTACTGGACCGGGATGGGTTTGTCATAGCCGTAAGCCTCGCGAATGGTCTGTAGGTCCTCTTGGGTGGCGCTTTCGCCCGCAAGGGCAATGGCCGGATCCCCAGAAAGGAAATTGAGCGAAAAAGTGAGCGACGACACGGTCAAGGCGACAAGTAGAGCCGTCGATATTCGCCTGAGAAGAAATGCAAGCACCGGTCAACCTCGATTGCTGTTGGTGTGAGAATGGGTTTGCCCCGTCTGCGGATACCCAAGTTCAGGATACCCGCGGGGTTTGGTGGCGCCTTTAAGGGTGGAAGCTTGAGCGGCCCACGCCTAAGGCAGCGTGTTACTTCCAGCTGGCCTCATAGAGACGGGGGATCTCATCCGCCGTTGGCGTGAAGTCGAGATCATTGGAGAACACGTAGTATTTGGCGTAGGTGAACATCGGCAGCCAATAGACTTCTTCGGCGATGATATTCAGCGCCTCTTGATAGGCCTCTTTGCGCACTTCGGGATCAACCGAGGTATCACCGCGCGCCAGCGCTTCGGCAGTGCGCGGATCCTTGGCCGGATCATCGCTGCTGCCCGAGAAGAAATGACTGGTGATCGCTGCCACATCGGGGATCGAGCTTGAGCCCCAAGTCATGTGGTTCACCGGGGTCTCGCCGTTCTGAACTTTTTCAAGCAGCGAGCTGTACTGCAGCCAGTTCAGATTGGCCTGAATACCAACCGCCGCCAGGTCGCCGATCACCGCTTCGGTGAACTCACGCTCGCGGTAGCCATAGAGGTCGAACTTAAACCCGTCCGGATATCCCGCCTCGGCCAACAGCGCCTTGGCCTTTTCCGGGTTATAGTCATAGTGCGGTACATCCTGAGAACAGGCAAATTGCTCAGGATGGCAGGCGGAATGGATGGCGACCGAGGCCGGGCCGACCAGTTCCTTGGCAATGGCTTCACGGTTGATTGCATGGGCAAATGCGGCGCGGACCTTTTGATCGGTAAAGTAGTCCTGACCGGAGCTGCCATCGACGTCAAAGGCGAGATAGGAGATCCGCAGCGTCTTTTCGTTGACCACCTGCACCTGCCCGCTTTCCTCAAGGCGCAGAGCCTGCTCTTTCGGCACGTCCCATGCCCAATCGAGCCCGCCTGTCATCAGTTCGGCCAGTTGGGTGTTCGACTCGCCAATTGTCCGGAAATTGATATTGCCAATCTGAGGGGTGCCTTTCGGCCCGCCGGCAAAATACTGGTCGTTCTTCGCCCAATTGACGTATTTGCCCGTTCTTACATCACTGACCGTGTAGGGGCCGGTCCCGATCGGCGTCACCTTCGACAGGTCCCGCGTGCCATCGGCACCGATGGACGAATTTTCGTAGTAACCCTCAGGCATGATCGAGATTTCATTCGCCAGATAGGCAAAGGCATTTGGGAAAGGCTGCACCAGCTCCAGACGGACCTTGTATTGGTCGATCTTGGTGGCGCTTTTCATCCAGTTGACGACGGATTGCGCAGGAACGCCGCTTGCTTCGTCGGCCAGGAAATTGATCGTATAGACGACGTCATCTGCATCAAAGGTGCTGCCATCGTGGAAGACGACGCCTTCGCGCAGATCGAATTCGACCTCGGTGTTGCTCTTCCATTCCCAAGAGGTGGCAAGCAGAGGATCAAACTCACCGGTTTCATTGTTGAAAAGGACAAGACCGTCCCATCCCATATGGCCCATGATGACGAGTTCACGGGTCACGCTGAAATAGGGGTCGACAACGGCGACTTCTTTGTCGGTTGCCCAATTCAATGTGTCTTCTGCCTTACCGGCCATTGCCGGCATGGCAGTGGTGGCCAAAAGGCTCGCAGAAAGTGCAAGATACATCGGTCTCATTAGCAGTCTCCTCCCAGAGATTTATTGGCACTCATTCCTACCGAAAGTTGCCTCCCTGCAACTCCCCTTGCGTGCCGGTACGACCGCCTGACATCTCTATCTAACTGGTCGATCTGACAGAAACCTCGCTTAGGGCTAGGCATAAAGCAAATTCTAAATTAGCATCAGGCCATAACAAATCCTGATGGTGGCCAGATTCCATGCTACGGTTCAATATTCGGCAGATTGAAGCTTTTCGCGCGGTGATTGAAACCGGAAATATGACGCAGGCCGCCGAGGTGCTTGGCGTCACCCAGCCTGCGATCAGCCGCCTGATCCGAGATCTCGAAGGAGAGTATGGTCTGCAGTTGTTTGCCCGGCATGCCGGGCGCATTGATCCCACGAAAGATGCCCTTGCTTTTCATGCAGAAGTCGAACGCTGTTACGGAGAGCTTGAACAGATGGTGAAGTTCGCCACCGAACTCGGCGCCCACCGCAAGAAAAGGCTCCGCCTCGCTTCGACCGTTGGGCATTCCTATTTCTTCCTCCCCGAAGTCATCAAGACATTTCACGCGCGTTGGCCGGATGTCCTGATCAGCTTGATCAGCGGCCCCTCGCCTGAGGTCGTCGGTCATGTGGAAAAAGGCAGATGCGATATAGGACTGGCGCTCTTGCCGCTTAACGTCCACGGCGTAGCGATCAAGACGATGCCTGAGACTAACCTTGTTTGCGTCATGCCGAAGGGCCACGCTCTGTCCAAGCTCAACACCATTACGCCGCAGGATCTCACAACGATCCCTTTGCTGCTAATTTCTGAAAGCAGCCTGATGCGAAAGCGGCTGCTAAAAGCGTTTAACGAGGCAGATGTCACCCCAAACGTCATTTTGGATTCCACTTACACAGGACCGATCTGCAGTTTGGTCGCAAATGGGATGGGCGTGTCGATCATGGATATTCTGACAGCCGACGCCTATTCGAATCTTGAGATCGAAATTCGGCCCTTCAGCCCCAGTATTCCCTGTGAGTTGAAGCTGGTGCTGCCCGAGTCGCAGGTGCTGGCGCCGCCCGCGCAAACCTTCGTGGAAATGTTGATGGATAGCGCTCGTTGAGCTGAGACGGTTAAGGCCTTTATAGGACCAAGCCCATTTTTCGCGTTACACCCACATGATGTACGACAGATTACGCAAAATAGGCAATAATACGTTGCCTCAGCATCGCTAACGCCTATGACCCGTTTCCCGCCCACACCTGCCGTTCGTGACATGCGCGGCGAAAGTCAGCATTCCGCCCGACCTGCATGTTTCGTTCAGCCGGTCAGCCGCCCAGGTTGGGTCCGCTTCGGGCTGACAGCGGTCATCGGGGCAACTCCAGGGAGGCCCTGATGATGCATGACCAAGTGCTGAAGCGCCGCAAGGCAGCTGTGAGCCCCAAACCGCCATTCAGAACCTTGTCGCGAGGTGCATAAAGTAATGGTATACATAGGCTTTAGCCCGGAAGGATCATGCCGTGAAGTCACCCGTGCTGTTCGATCTTGATGAAACGCTGTTCAACAGAACAGCCTCTGTTCGTCTCTTTGTCGAACACCAATTCTCAGGGAAAGACTTGGGGCGGTTCACCAGCTTGGATGCAATCTGCGACCGCTTCATGATGCTGGATGCCCGGGGGAGCGTATCAAAGACCATCGTCTATAAGACCATAACGCAAGAGATGGGGCTTGGTGGTGACGATGATGGACAGGCGCTTTTTGATGAATACGAGACAAACGCTTGGCGACACGCATTCGCCTTCGAAGGGATGCGCGAGCTGTTGCTCTGGCTGCACCAGGACGGCCGGAAGATCGGTATCGTCAGCAATGGTCAGACCCATATTCAGTTGCGGAGCCTGCTTGCACTTAACCTTGATCGGCTGGTCGATACATATCTAATCTCGGAAACCGAAGCGTGTCGAAAGCCTGATCCAGAGATATTCCGGCGCGCGGCGCAAAGGCTGGCTGCCGAACCGCAGGACTGCATTTTCGTTGGGGACTCTCCTCACGCCGACATGGCTGGAGCGCGGGCAGTTGACATGAGGACCGTATGGTTCCCAAACGGCTTGCAGTGGCCCAGCGATTTCGATTGGCGACCGGACGCAATGATTTCGTCTTTGGATGATGTGCGTGGGGTCGTCGAGAAGCTGGATCGTGAGGTCGCAAAGCGCCAACCTTCTGAATAGGGCATCTGAGGATCGAATTGGCGAACGGCGGGAATGTCCGCATTGCGGCCCGTGGTTCAGACCGCAGCGAAGGTCGGGTGTCGTTCGTGCATATGATTGACGTTCTGCGGTATTCAATTAAGCTGCAACGACCAGAAACAGGTTAGGTCGGTGCGGTTGGCCCGGCCCCCAATTCCAAGCGGGTCCTTACGTGCATCGGCGCTCCGATAGTCGCGTCCCATGGTCCAGACGCCTGCACATGTCGTGCGGGCCAAGCAAAGGACATGGAAATGCAGCAACAGATCGCAGTGGTGACACTTGGAATATCCGACCTCGAAAGATCGAAGGCGTTCTATCAGGAGGGGTTCGGCTGGACCCCGGTCTTCGAGAACGCGGAAATCGCCTTCTACCAGATGAACGGATTTGTCTTTGGCACATGGCTGAAATCGTCCCTTGAAGACGACACGAAGCAGCAAATTCTATCGGGGTCGGGTGCTGTAACGCTTGCACACAATGTGCCCGAAGAAAGCAATGTTCAAACTGTCATCGACCAGCTCGTTGCCGCCGGGGCGGTAGTGCTTCGCGAAGCTGATGAGCCTCCCCAAGGCGGCCGCCGCGGATATATTGCGGACCCCGACGGTCATGTATGGGAAATCGCGTTTAACCCACTGTGGCCAATCGACGAAGACGGACATGTGGCCTTTAAAATGTAACGCAATGAAAGCCTGCTGAGCGACGTGTCCGGTGCGTCGCTCAGCAGGCGTTTCAAACCAGATGCGGACTTTCGTGCGACAATGTCAGACGGCAGCTTGGTCCGCTCTGCCGACACTCGCCCCTCGAAAATGCCGCGCTGCGCGTGAATGTCAGCAATACGAAAGCCGCGCTGCAGCGTTACACCATCGGATGAACGGCAGGAGTGGGCCGGTCACGACACTCGATCAGCTTTCGAAAGTTAGCGGGAAAAACATCTCTTGGGTTCGACTTAGAAATAGAAGTTGCAGGGCTGACTGCGGTGTTTGGGATCCTAAGATGCCGTTGTCCGTCAATTCTTTGATCACCTGACCTGCCACTGATTGTTGCCGTTAAACAACGACATCGGTTACTTGTCTTCGGGAACTGCATACTTCACCCACGGTGTGCTAACAGGCCCATCTGCCCCAAGGTGTCTCCGAAATCATCCAGAAGGTAAACGGGGCCGAAATCCTGACCCTCGGGCGCGAAACGGGTTACGCCTGCATCCTGGAGCTTGCGCGCCATCACTCGACCATCCGTCTTCTCGCGCATAGACAACAATTTTAGCGTTGTGAATTTTGCGTGGAACGCTGCAATATGTGCGTTGGTCACATACAGCCCTTTCCGGCGTGTCGTGGGATTGAACAGCTCAATCGCTGGTACGTGACCGGCATTGTAAAGATCGGTCATTGAGCTGTTCCGACTCAATCCGACATCACGTGCAAATTTGCCTAGGGTTGTGTGTTCAGGGCGCTCGTCGCGCAATTTCTCCATATCGCTTCGTCTTGCATATACAGATGCGAAACCGACGAGTTCTCGGTGTCGCCTGGTTTCCACCAGACCGTCCCGCGCCAAATCAATAGCGTCTTTGATACCGATGCGTGCGCGTGAAGCAGCAACACCCAGAGGCAGCCAGTCCGCGTCATCGACTTCCACAGTGGGGGCATTCTTTGTGAGTTTTCCAAGAAGAGCGTCGGCATCGGCCGTGTCCCATTGCAGTTTCGAGACAGATTGAGGAACAGCCGGTTTAAGGATTTTTTGACTTACGAGGTTCTCGAACTGATTGGATGATACGCCCAGTCGCTTTCTCATGTCCGTTGCAATGACTAGGCGCTTGGCTTGCGCAAGAACTGGACGTGCAAGCGTGGCGTCGAATGTGAGGCGGGCGTCAGGGCGGTCATCCAGGGGATCGATAATGTCGGCATGCTCTAAAAAACGCCGCGTGATCTGTGTGGACTTTCCGATCTCTTTTGCCGCAGTCAGCACAGAGTAAAGCCGCGGCGTGGCGAGGCTTTTCCCCAAAATGGTTTCGCCAGCCGGAATGGCCCAAGTCTGAAAGATGACCTCGCGCATTATATCGCGATACAGGTCGCATCGCGGATCGTGTGCCATGTCCAACGTCAACCACTGGTATAGTCGCCCGAATGCCTTCTGTGCGCTGTATTGCGTTCCTTCAACTCTGCTTGCCAAGTCATGTAAAGTTTCGGTTAATGCATTCGGTCCCTTGCTTGCGCAATCAAACCCGACCTCTCGTTTTGTTCTACGTCTGCATGACGTGTCCGGCATAATTCGGACCATCTCGGCACCTAAAAGTTGGCAGAACCGACTAGCCGTATCGGTGGGCTGCGTCGCGAGCCACGTAGGGTCCGTTCCGTACGCAAGACGGTCGTCCAGCCAGTGGTCATAGCTTGTGATCGGCTGGCGGGGCTGGTCCAGTTTTCCAGCTAAAATATCCTCAGCGACATTTTTTAAACGCGTGGCAAAATCATACCGTGCCGATAGAGACGCTATGTTCCAGAGCGGAACGAGGGGCCGTCCATGGCGCAGGCACACCTCCACGTACCTCAGCTGCCAGTCGCCCCGCATGACCATCTGGCCCTGAGGAGGTGCCGTGCCAGACTGAATATCTTCCCGGAGACAGGCAGGGCATCCTCTGACTACAGGATTGATCAGGGCGCGAGAGACGAAATCCTCCCCTCTGAACCGGACCTGTACCCTCTCCAAAGGGAGTGGCGACCAAGACAACATTTCACGGAGCACGGCATCCTGCAGGCCAAACATTTCTGCGATGATTTGGGTCTGGGGCCTGTCGAGATTGATCAGTTTCCTCGTCGACAATCCGAGCTCATTGCATATGCTGGCAAGCGATTGGCCCCGCATGCCGGCTGCGCGTGATACAAAAGACGCCATCCCCTCACGGGGTTGAGGCTCTGGTCTTATGGAGATTGTAACAGGCAGGAATCGGCTCCAAAGGTAAAATGCCTACTTAAAGTCATCCATGACTGGAAGGACTTCAAGCTCTGGACCGAACATACTTTCGGCCGATAGGTGAAACTGATCATTGCCTGCAGAATCCCGGGAGACGGCCTTCTCCTGTCTATACGCATCGGCTGGAACTGTGAATGCGTAGACGGCATTAATGGCAGCAATTACTGGGACTTGACCCTACCCCAAACTCGCGGATTCGAAATTTGCGAGGGCAGATCGAAGGTTTTCCATAATCTCTTCGGCTAAAACTTCTGGTTCCGGTAAATTGTCCAGGTCCGTCATAGACGCGTCGCGAAGTCAAAAGAGATCGAGGCTTGCCTTGTCGCGTCCAAGCAGCTCTTCCCGGTCAAAAGCGCGCCATCGCCCATCTGGCGATTCCTCGCTCCATGTCGCGCTGCGTTCATGGCGGTTGCCGGGGTTGTAGCAGGACACAAAGTCTTCGAGATGCGCGTAGGTAAGGGGTTTCTGCTTCAAAGTGTGATGCACGTTGGTCCGATAATCATAGTACCAGACCTTTGACGTTTGTGGATCGGGACTCGCAGCACGGTTATCGAAGAAGATCACGTTTGCCTTGACGCCTTGGGCGTAGAAGATGCCGGTTGGCAGTCGTAAGATCGTGTGCAGGTCTGTCGTCTGGAGTAGCTTGCGCCGGATCGTCTCACCTGCGCCTCCCTCGAAAAGAACGTTATCTGGTACTACAACGGCGGAACGGCCCGTCGTCTTCAGCATCGTTCGGATATGCTGGACGAAGTTCAGCTGCTTGTTCGACGTGGTCGCCCAGAAGTCCTGCCGAGCTGCTCGGGGTTTTGGTTGACACCAGGTGGCATGCGATATGGCCTGAGACTGTATTTCTTTTTGCGATCATGGCGTTCAGGGCGCGCAAACGCAATCGGCATGAGTATCAGATGAGTCCACAAGAACTCTGCCTAGATGGGAAATCCGTCCTTTACCGGCCACAACTTCGTGTCGTTGCCTCGGATGCCGCCCATATATGAACCGGAAAGCATGAAAAGACTTCTGTTTGCGTTATGACCTTGCGCCATGACCTATCCTGTTCATTCGAACCAAGGGTATGTGTTATCGAAACCCAATGAAGCTGAACCTATTCCCAAACAAGACCCTGGAACGGATACACTGGATTTCGCTGTATCTCGGCCTGCCGCCCGACGGTATCGATGCCGCTTTTCCATCCGAGGATGCCTGCGAGGCTCGGTTGTATCAGGTTAGGTGGCCAGATGGACCGGTATGTCCGAGCTGCTTTCAAATGAGTGTCCATTTTCTTGAACTGCGAAAAATCCAGACCTGCCGGAAATGCAAGAAGCAGTTCAGCCTGACATCGGGAACCGACCTGCATGGCATCCACCGGGGGCTACGGTCCTATTTCGGGCTCGCCGAAGAGATCATCCAGGACCGGCAGAGGGGGGCCATGCCGACTTTGCGCGAACTGCAGGACAATCATGGTATGGCCTATGCGACTGCGATCAGGCTCCGGAAGAAATTGACAGAAGATCTGGCAAAGTTCCATGGAGGCCTGCTTGGGCGCTGCATCTGCGTTGATTTTCCAAGTATGTCCCCAGATATGGTGTTCGGGAGCGAAAACCACCTGCTGCATCTCGAAGGCGAAATGCAGCGTCGGCGCTGGCAAAAGCTCGGAATTGAGTAAAGTAGATACTCTGTCCACACCTCAGCGCTCCCTCAAGCTTTCATTCGCGAAAATCGAAACCTAAATCCTCATCACAGGGCGCAAACAGATCTGGGCCAAGTGATGGGACGACAGCCGTGACCGACCTGAATATGGCGATCGGGCGTGCGAATTTCGGAGGAGCGAAAGAAAGCTAATGTGCTGTAATGAAATAATAATTGACACGAATCGAATGACGCTGAACGGTTTCCGCCGAACCGCACCGTACGGGTTCGAGAACATTAGAACACGGGTTCCGCATCGCCATGCGCACCTGAATATGAACCGCTAGAAGAGGGCTGCTGGCCGCGTAATCCTGCCTGGGAATAACTTCAGAGAGTTCAGGCGACCGCGATCAAAACCCAAGAACCTTAACTCAAGAACTCACTCGCATGGGCGGATGAGAACGGAGACGCCATGCCATATCCTCTTGAATGGGACACATCGACAGGCAAGCAGAAAAAGCTTCCCGCGCTGAAAGTGAATCCGATCCGCGGTGTCCTGCCTTATGATGGCTACCGCAATCCGCTGACTCGCAGCAGCTCGGCGTCACGCGTGTCGATGACGGTCGCCACGGCGGCAACTAAGGGACAGGACAAGGTCTATCACTTCGATGGTCAGAGGGAGATGGCGGTTGGTGTCGAGGCGATGCTGTCGCCCGAACTTTACGGGCTTGAGGTTCAGCTGCCGCCCATCTTCTATCCGTACGGAAAGAAGAAACCCAACGAACATAGCTTCGATCTGCGCATCACGTTCAGGGATGGCTTCAGGCGTGCGGTGTTTGTGCGCAATGGCAACAGCCTCGCAAGTCAAAAGACCCAGGACGAGATCAGGGCAGTTTTCGAAGCGACCCCGGCTTCTTTCGCGGACGACAAGATCGTCGTGAACGGCGATCACTACACGCGTGCTTACCGGGACAATCTGCTCCGGGTCTTTGGTGCCACCAAGGCAGTCGACGAAGATGCCGATAGGCACGTTCTGGATCGGGCGCGCTCCGGCCATTACTGGCTGATGTGCGAATTGCTGGCGCAATGCGACATCGAATGCGAGCGGGCGTTCGACGCGGTCCTCCGCCATATCGGTAAGGGCGTGATCACGGCGAACTGGCACGCGGTCATCTCTGAATACTCGCGGATCTGGCTCGCCTGATGTCCGCCGCCATCCACTATAAAATCCCTCAGGGCTCCGAACTGGTGCTGGAACGGTGCCGCTGGCGCGTGGTCGGCAAGGATGTCGACGGATATGCCGTTGAGGCACTCGACAATGGCGAATTCACCGTTCTGCCTTTTCAGCGTGTCACTGAGGCGCTGACCGTCGGTGACGGCGAAGTCATCACGCCTGTCATGGCCGAGAGGCACCAGAAACTTCTGGCTTACACGGGCGGCTTGAGAAAGGTGGCTCAGTTGCCCGAGGCCGAACAGCGCGATGTGCGCGCGCGTCTCGGCCTCGTCCACGCGATGGATGCCTTGGAGTCCGAGGGCAGAAAGCTTACCCAGCGGCACCTTGATCGACGTGATGTCCGGCAGCGTCTTCGCGAAATGGCAAAGACACTCTCCAACGACCCGCAGCTTTTTCATGACGTCCACATCGGCAGTGCCAAGCGTCCGCACTCCTTGCCGACCGGTCGCATCCTTCAGGAAATGCGCAACACCTTTATCAGTTTTGGTCGCGAGCCGATCGTCTTGGCGCGTCGGCATCATCTTAAAGGGCCGCCGGAAGATCAAAGGGGGCATATGTGCGCAACGCAGGAACGGTTCATCGACTATGTCATCAACCTGTATCTGCGTAATGAGCAGCCAAAGATCGGGCCACTTTACGATGGGGCAAAGGAAGCTTTCACGCTTTCCGAGCAGGATATTCTCGACGGCGTGAAATTCCCGTCCGTGACGACTATCCGGACGCGCATTCGGGAGTTGCCTCTCACAATGGTAGAAGCGGGACGGAACGGCAAACGCCATGCCCAGAACAAGTACGGTGCTGGATCGACGGACGTTCGGGCCCTGAAGTACGGTGAGACGTGCCCGACCGATCAGTATCTCATGTCAATCTTCACGAATGCGAACGGCCAGATCAGCATCAAAAAAATCGATCGCGCGAAGGCGAACGATCCGCTTGAAAAAGGGGAAATCCGGCGTCTGTGGCTCTTCTTCAAGATTGATCTTGCAACCAGGTTGCCCTTGGCATGGATCCTTGCCGAGACGGCCGACGGCGATCACCAGAAGAAACTCGTCCGGATGGCCATGCGCGACAAGACACGTGAGAAAATCCGCTATGGCTGCAAGCGCGATCCCGCACCGCCGGTACGTCTGGCGCTGGTCAAGTCGGATAATGGTACGGCCGCACGGAATGCCGACATCTATGCCAGCCAGCTCGGGCTCGGCACGGCCGTCATGACGGGCCGGGCCTACAACTCGACCGACAATGCTTATGCGGAACGTCCCTTCGGTACCTTGCAATGGGGGGTGCTGAACTTCCTCTCCGGATACACTGGCAGCCGGCCCGGCGAGTTGCATGGCTACGATGGCCAGAAGCAGGCTTCACTCACGCCAGATGCGTTGATGGGGATCATCACTCGCTACTTCATCGATGAGTACCCGTACACACCGCACAACGGCACGGGCATGTTCGGTGCGACGCCTTGGCAGAAATTCGACGAGGTCAGCCAGCGAACAGACGGAATCGATGCCCCTTGTCCCGAGATGCTGCGTCTGCATCTCGGGGAGGAGGAGCAGGCGACAACGTCGTCGGAGGGGGTCAAGTTCTTCGGCATCCCATACAACTCGTCGGCATTGCAGCACTTTGCGGGCGGCGCACGCAAGAAATGCACCGTCATGCTGAACCCAGACGACCTGCGTCAGGTGACTGTCCTTAGTGAAGAATCGAAGGAGATCATCACAGCGGACCTGAAGATGACGACATTCGCGGACCTGACGCTTGAAGAGGCCTTGGCTGTCATGCGCTCCGCCAGTGAAGCAAATCCTGAATTGCGGACATTGCACGAGAGCCATCTCTCGGAGGCTAGAAGGCGTAGGGTTCGCGAGTCGGGATTCTATCCTGACTCCAATCTGCCTTCGTCATATTCGCGGATCGACAAGCTTAGAAAAGACGCAGCCGACATGGCAAACGTGGAGTTCGCGCCCATGTACCGGTCGACCACAACGATGGCAGCCGGAAAGATCATGGACCGGACCAATTCGACCTGTCCCCGTGATGAATTGTCGACACAGGATGAGATGACGGCACCCGCCGCACCAGAAGACTCCCTGCCGTCGAAACCGTCCACGCAATCGATCGAACCCGACGCGCTGCGGCCCGATGCGGAGATCGACCAACCGTCCACCATTACGAAACCTATGTTCAACCCAATCAAGGAGAGTAAAGTATGAGCGAATTTATCATTGATGCGTACCGCGACGCGGCCGCAAATACGGGCAATCGGATCTATCCCCTGGTACGTGCCGCGAAGCTGAAGTCGGACTTTGCCCGGGTGTTCAGCGCGCACATGGGACACCTGATCAGCGGCGGCCGTTTCGAGACCGAGGGTCTTCTCGTGACTGGCCCCTCCGGGACCGGCAAGACGACAGAAATTGGCGCCCTGATCCGCCGCTTCAATGACGACAAGATCACCCTCCCGGACGGGTCTTGCGCGCGTTTTGCTGAATGTGTGCTCAAGGGTATCGGTACCTGGAAAGATCTCAGCAAGGCGACCGCAAACGCCATCGGCTATCCGGTCAGCGCCAAGGCCAGGCTGACACAGAACGAGATTTGGGACATCATCTTTCGGGAGGCCAAGCTCGCAGGGATTGTCGGCATTCATTTCGACGAGGCTCAGCACATCTTTCGCGGGAAGAGTGACGCAGACCGCCGCGCTGTGCTCGATTCCTTCAAGACCTTGATGAAATCCCATGACTGGCCGCTGATGCTGATTTTTTCGGGCGTACCGGAACTGGATGATTATATCAATTCTGAGCCCCAGCTCCATCGGCTCCTGCACCGCATCCGCTTCACCGACATCGATGTGCCTCATGATTATCTGACCATCCACGAAATTGTCGGCAGCTATGCGCTCCGGGCCGGGGTCGAGGTGGATCATGATCTGATGACGCAGGACTTCTTCGACCGGCTGGTCGCCGCCTCGGCATCACGGTGGGGCCTCTTGCTGGAAGTCACGAAAAGTGCAGTCGCGGGTTCGCAGGATGTCCGCGCCGAGACCCTGACCAGGGATCACTTCACGGATTGGTGGGTCGCTAAGACCAAGTGCTCCCGGGCCGCCACACCGTTCACCCATAGTGGCTACCAGACGCTGTACCGGAAAGACCACCCGTTCATGAATGCTCTGGAAAACTGAAAACAGTCTTATCCAGCGAAAAAGGTTTCATGGCCCGCCTCTTCGAGGCGGGCTTTTTCGTGGAAGACGCGAGTCGATCTACCGTGGAAAAAGATCAAAAATAGTTTGCGCAGACTATGCCTTTCTTGCGCAGGCTATTGCTTTCGATTCGTTTTCGGAGCCGCACAAGTAGCTGTTTTCATTGTATTTTTAAACATCCATTTTGCGGGCGGTTTTCGGTTTGCGCAGACATTCCCTTTCGTTGGCAACTAGATAAGGCGGTTGTGACGATGCGTGACTGGTTGTCACTGGCGGCGACTGGCGCTCAAGGGGACATTCTGGGGGGCATCAAGGGACAGCAGTGGGCTGAGGTTTAAGGAGACGCTTGGCCGATTTCGATCTTGCCCTTCGTAATAGGCTTTCTACTCGCACCGGCGCTAGAGGGCTTGATCCGCGGCAGTTTCACCGCATCCGGCGGTGTGATCCCCTGTTCTTGCTGAAGTCTCCGATCAGCGTGGTGATGTTGGCATTTTCGATCTGGCTGCTTGTGCGTATGTTTCGACAGAGCCGCCCCGTCTAGGTGTTCAGTCCCGGCATCTGGTGGATCGGGTTTAGGATGAATCTGTCTGGCTCGGATGTCCAGAACTTGCAGATGCATTCGTAGGGCGTGAGACCGCCGAGGGTCTTGAGCCTGCGCGCGAAGTTGCGGGCTGCCATGAAGTCCGCCAAGTGAGTGCGCAGTTGGTCGTGGTCATCGTAGTGGAAACGCTCGAACGTCGCGTCTTTGATCGTGCGGTTCATGCGCTCCACCTGACCGTTGCTCCACGGATGGTTTGGCTTGGTAAGGCGATGCTCGATACCATTGGCCTCACAGATCATGTCGAAACGCATTGGCCTTGAATATGCGGTGTTGCGATTGCGCGAGGCACCACGCCTTGACCACCCAATGCGGCGCAGGTTGGTCGATCTCCACCGCCTCCTTTCTTTAGACCCTGTCATAAATGCTTTCGAACCCGACTTATCGTCTTGAGCCCTCCTCGATCCCGCCAGCGCCGAAGTGGAGGAACTCTGCCTGCTCACCGACCGGCTCTATGATCTATTGATCGACATTAGCGACCTGAACACGAACCGGGATGGGCAGGCGCTCGACCTTCCGGCGCAGATGGCCACCTGAAGTGCTTCGCCGGCGGCGCAACGCGCGCTGTCCGCGGCATTCTTCTGGGGCGCAGAACAAGATATCCAACCTGAAAAGACCATCTTCTGCAAAGCGTAATGATCAAAAAAGTAACCCGTGCTGCAGATTTCTTCTTCGTCTCCCAAAAGAACGACCAATGTTCTCGTTACCAGCACCATCACCAGCACCAAAACCAGCCTTCGAATTCTACCGAAAAGGATCTTGCCGAATACCACGCATCTCCCAACCGCAGAAAACATGACGCCGATGAATCAGGCAACACCAACACCATTCATGCATGCAAGGGAGACAGACATGCTCAGCACAGACACTGCGAATATCAGCCAGACCCGCTACGACGCGGTCGCTGCGACTGAGAGACACCTGCGTTACAATGGCGCCAGGCTTTGCAACCTGCTCGACGCGCTCGACGATCCAGCCGGCTTCGAGGCCTTGTGCCGACTGCATAGCGCATTCAGCCATCCTTTCCCGGATGCGGATGCGATCGAAGATGCCGTGAACGAAATCACCCGCTTTCTCGCGGACCAGTCGCGTTCATCGCTCGACAAGATCAGCACTGAGCGAAACTTCGCGGCAGCCGATATGGCTCAGTGGCACGGAGCCCGGATCAGCGAGATCCATGGTAAGTTTTTCCATGCTCGGTGACCCGGGCTGCATATTACAAATTAGCCAAGAGAGCCGCCTTAAGGACCATCCTGGAACGTTCGGCCCAGAGCAGGATAACTGCGATATCACGCTGTGGCTCAATCAGCGTTTTCCACTCTCGAAAGCGCGTGTGCTGGTTGGTCGGCACTATACCCAACGCGACCTCGAGATCGCTGGCCTTGCGGTTACAAGTTCCGCCACGCATTCGGTTTCCCTGGCCCCGCTCGCTTTCGAGGCGTTTTGGCCCTGGGGTACCAAATCGAAGAAACGGACGCTGACAGTTATCAGTGCCCATCTTGTTATGGGCATCACTCAAGGCATGAAGCGCTGAATGCCTACTTGCGCATCGAAAGCGCACTACGGGTTTGGCGTTTACATTAGAGGAAACAGAAACTCCTGACATAGGGCGGCGCAAGCCGCCCATTTTTATTGGAACACTCCGGATACCGACAGGAGAGCAATTCGACGAGTCGCGGCAGGACGCCCACCCGAAAACTCCGCGCCCCGACAGCTCGCGCACCGTGGGATTTGAAGCGTCTGAATTTAGGTTGAATATCGGAGCGACCGCCAGTTAGCAAAAAAGTCATAAATCCGTTTTTGAACGCCGCTTCACCGCCCCAGAACCTTCAGGGACAAGAGCGAACCAGTCCTTACACCATTTACTTCGCCAAAACAAGAAAATCGGGCGTTTCCGCCCGATTGACCCTTTACGCCTGCAAAACGGCTACATTAACCCGGCCGATGGCCATTAATTGGTAGTCAGAACAAGGCGCAAGGTGCATCTGATGCTCACACTGGGCAAGAGAAACGCCAACGATGACATTTTATCAGCATTTTGTTGACGTGGTGATTTTTTATGTAAAGATGCTGAAAAGGAACCAACCCATGATGCGACCAAAATCCGAAAGCCTCCTAACATGACCCAACATGTCGTCGTTATCGGCGCCGGGATTGTCGGCGTCTCTGCCGCGATCTGGCTGCGCCGCGCCGGGGCGGAGGTAACGTTGCTGGACCGGTCTGAGCCGGGGCGCGGCACCTCGCATGGCAATGGTGGCGTGCTGGCGGCGGCGGGCGTTGCGCCGGTGACCGGGCCGGGCCTGCTGCGGAAATCGCCGGGGATGCTACGCGACCCCGAGTTTCCGCTGTTCCTACGCTGGCCCTATCTGCCCCGCCTGCTGCCGTGGCTGCGCCGCTACATGGCCCACGCCAACGATGCCGACACCCGCCGCATCTCTGCCGGGTTGGCGCCCATCGTCAGCGACAGCGTAGCGCAACACAAAGCCCTCTGTGCCGATCTAGGGTTGGAGGATTGGGTCCGGGATAGCGACTATTGCTTTGCCTATACCAGCCGCCCGGCCTTCGAGGCCGAAGCCTATACATGGGCGCTCCGCCGCGATGCGGGCTTCGTGCCAGAGATCATCGAGAGCGGCGCGGTCAGGGAATTCGACCCGGCCTATGGCCCGCAGATCACCTGTATCGCACGACTGGCCGACCACGGCTTCATCGCCGACCCCGGCGGCTATGTTCGGGCGCTGGCCAAGGCGTTTGAGGGAATGGGCGGCACCATCAAACGGGCCGAGGTTGAGGACATCACGATCCTTGATGAAGAGGTCACCTCAGTCTTGACCGACCAAGGCCCGCTGTCCTGCGACGACGTGCTGCTGGCCACCGGCGTCTGGTCGAAACCACTGATGCGCAAGCTGGGGATCAACGTGCCGCTGGAATCCGAACGCGGCTACCATATCGTCTTCAAGGATGCAGAGGGCGGTCCGTCGCGCCCCACCATGATGGCAGCAGGCAAATTCGTCGCCACGCCGATGGCCGACGGGCTGCGCTGCGCCGGGATCGTCGAATTCGGCGGGCTAGAGGCGGGCGCAACCAAAGCGCCCTTGGCGCTGCTGCGCCGTCAGGCCAAGGCCGCCTTTCCGAACCTCACCGCCGAGGAAGAGATCGAATGGCTGGGGCACCGACCCGCCCCCAGCGACTCTCTGCCCCTGATCGGGCAGATCGGGACGAGCCGGGTCTATACCGCCTTCGGGCACCACCACATTGGGTTGACGGGCGGGCCGAAAACGGGCCGACTGATCGCCGGATTGATCACGGGGCAGCCGCCAAACACGGATCTAACCCCGTATCACCCCCAGCGCTTTGACAGATAACGCCAAGCGCGCACGCAAATAAACAAGGGAGAAACCACATGACACTGACAGCAAGACTGATGGCCGGCGCGGCCATGACCGCCCTGACACTGGGCACCGCCATGCCTGCCTTCGCGGCCGAGAAATGGGATATGCCGATGGCCTATTCGGCCTCGAACTTCCATTCCGAGAACGGCGTGCAATTCGCCGAATGCGTGACCGAAGCCACTGGCGGCGAGATTGAGATCACCGTGCATCCGGGCGGCGCGCTTTTCGCTGGGGCCGACATCAAACGCGCGATCCAGACCGGGCAGGTCCAACTGGGCGAGCGTCTGCTTTCCGGCCACCAGAACGAAAACGCGGTTTTCGGCTTTGACTCCATCCCCTTCCTCGCGCCGTCCTTTAAGGCGAGCGCGAAGCTTTGGGAAGCAGCTAAGCCCAAAGTCGAAGCCGTGCTGGAAGAGCAAAACCTCGTCCTGCTTTATAACGTGCCATGGCCGCCTCAAGGTCTCTATTTCAAAAAGGAGGTCGGCTCGGTCGAGGATATGAAGGGCGTGAAATTCCGTTCTTACAACAACACCACCGCGCGTCTCGCCGAACTGACCGGCATGTCGCCCGTCACCATCGAGGCCGCCGAAGTCAGCCAAGCCTTCGCCACCGGCGTGGCGGAATCGATGATTTCCTCGGGGGCCACCGGCTATGACCAGAAGGTCTGGGAAAGCCTGACCCATTTCTACGAAGTCGACGCTTGGCTGCCGCGCAACTACGTGATGGTGAACGCCGATGTCTGGGCCGAAGTCACGGACGCCAACAAAGAGGCGATCACCACCTGCGCCACCGAGGCCGAAGAGCGCGGCTTGCAAGCCTCCAAGGACTACACCCAGTTCACCTATGATGGGCTGCGCGAAGGCGGCATGAAGGTGGAGCCAGCCAGCGAAGAGCTGATGTCCGGCCTGCGTGAAGTGGGTGAAACAATGACGCAAGAGTGGCTTGAAGCCGCTGGCGAAGACGGCGCAGCAATCGTCGATGACTATAAGGCGATGCAATAATCGCACAACTTGCGGCGGCCCTGTTTCGGGGCCGCCGTTCTCATGCTGGTGCATGATTTAGGGAGGGTCGGATGAAGACGCTGCGCAGACTATTAGACGGGCTTTATACCGGGGCGGGAGCACTTGCGGCGCTCTGTCTTGTGACCATCCTCACCTTGATCGTGGCCCAGATGGTCGCCCGTTGGACCGGCAATGTCTTTCCGGGCGCTGCCAGCTATGCAGGCTATGCCATGGCCGGGGCCAGTTTCCTTGCCTTTGCCAATGCGCTCAACCGCGGCTCGCATATCCGCGTGTCGATCCTGCTCAACGCCCTCAGCACGGGCGGGAAGCGGCTGCTTGATATCTGGTGTTTCGCCGTGGCGGCGGCGGTTGCGTGGTATTTCACCTATTACGCCTATTGGTTCGTCTACTGGTCGTGGAAGTTCAACGAGGTCAGCCAAGACCAAGACGCCACCGCGCTGTGGATACCGCAATCTGTCATGGTCATCGGCGGCGGCATCCTCGCCATCGCGCTGACGGACAACCTTTTGCACCTCATCTTCAAGGGCGACCACCGCGTCACCCGTGACCTAGTCGATCAAAGCTTCGGGGAATGACGCCATGACCGAGATCTATGCCATTGCCCTGTTTCTAATCGTCCTGTTCTTCCTGCTCGGCACCGGTGTCTGGGTCGGCTTGGCCCTGATGGGCGTGGCTTGGGTCGGGATGGAGCTTTTCACCACGCGCCCCGTCGGCGACGCGATGATCACCACGATCTGGGCCAGTTCCTCTAGCTGGACGCTGACAGCCCTGCCGCTCTTTGTCTGGATGGGTGAAATCCTTTACCGCACGCGATTGTCACAAGACATGTTTCGCGGGCTGTCGCCTTGGCTCGCGAAACTACCGGGCGGGCTGGTGCATACCAATATCGTCGGCTGCACCGTGTTTGCCGCTGTCTCCGGCTCCTCTGCCGCGACACTGACAACTGTGGGCAAGATGTCGATCCCCGAACTTCGCGCGCGCAACTATCCTGAGAAGATGATCATAGGCACATTGGCGGGCGCTGCCACGTTGGGCCTGATGATCCCCCCCTCGCTGGCGCTGATCGTCTATGGGGTGACGGTGAACGAAAGCATCACCAAGCTGTTCTTTGCGGGGGTCATGCCCGGCCTGCTGCTGGCGCTGATGTTCATGGGCTATGTCGCAATCACCAGCAAGCTGTCGAAAGACTGGAACCCCGATGTCGAGACCGACATGAGCTTCGCCGACAAGCTGCGCAACTCGCGCTTCCTGCTGCCGGTCTTTGCGCTGATCTCGGTCGTGATCGGCTCCATGTATCTGGGCCTTGCCACCGCGACCGAGGCTGCCGCGATTGGCGTCATCGGCTCGCTGACACTGGCGCTGTTCCAAGGTTCGCTGAACTGGCACAGCTTCCGCGAAAGCCTGATGGGTGCGATGCGCACCTCCGCTATGATCGCGCTGATCCTTGCTGGCGCGGCGTTCCTGAAACTGTCGATGGGGTTCACCGGCCTGCCCCGGGCGCTGGCCGACGGGATCGCGGCGATGGAACTGTCGCGGTTCGAGCTGCTGATGGCGCTGTTGGTCTTCTACATCGTGCTGGGCATGTTCCTCGACGGGATTTCCTCGGTCGTGCTGACCATGGCCGTGGTGGAGCCGATGGTGCGTGGCGCAGGCATCGACCTGATCTGGTTCGGCATCTTCGTTGTGGTCGTGGTTGAGATGGCGCAGATCACCCCGCCGATTGGCTTTAACCTTTTCGTGCTGCAAGGCATGACCGATCACGAGATGGGCTATATCACCAAGGCCGCGCTGCCGATGTTTGCAATCATGGTCTTCATGGTCTTCGTGCTGATCTGGTTCCCCGAGGTGGCGACGTGGTTGCCTGAAAACTTGCGCAGCGGCCCGGCCAGCGGGTGATCAATCATGCTGCATATCCTCAGACTGGCCTCGCGCCATGCGCGGGCCTGCCTGATCGTGGGGCTGCTGGCGGGGCTGGGACTGCCCAGCCTTGCGGCGGCGCTGGCCGACTGGCTGCCGCAGATGGTGGCCGCGCTGCTGACGATCACCGCGCTCAGGATCGGGCATCGCGCGGCACTCGGGGCTGTACGGGATCTGCTTTGGGGGCTGGCCTCAGTGCTGGCTTTGCAGACGCTGCTGCCGCTGGCGCTGTTGGGGGGCTTCGTGCTGGCCGGGCTGGGGCAGACCCCCGCCGCACTGGCCGTGACGCTGGCCGCCGCGGCCCCAGCGCTGACGGGCAGCGTCAACCTTGCCCTGTTGCTGCGGCTCGACGCCGGGCGGATGATGCAACTGATGGTGCTGGGCACCGCGGCTTTTCCGCTGACGGTACTGCCGGTCTTGGCCTTGCTGCCGCAACTCGGACCAGCCTCGGACGTGGCCCAAGCCGCGCTGCGTCTGTTGGCGGTGATCCTTGGGGCGACGGGCTTGGGCTTTGCCCTGCGCCATGTCCTCTTGCCGCGCCCCTCAGCGCGTCAGATCGAGGCGCTCGACGGGGCGTCGGTGCTGGCCTTCTCGGTCATCGTCATCGGGCTCATGGCGGCACTCAACCACGCGCTGCGGAGCGATCCTTGGGCGGTGGCGGGCTGGACGGTGCTGGCCTTCGCCCTAAGCTATCTGTTGCAAGCGGGCACATTGCTGCTGACCCGGCGCGGCCCGCTGCGCGCCGTGGCCGGCCCGCTGGCGATTGGTGCAGGCAACCGCAATATCGCGCTGTTCCTCGTGGCGCTGCCTGCCGAGGTCGTCGCGCCCTTGATGATCTTTATCGGCTGCTGGCAACTGCCGATGTATCTGACCCCGGTGCTGCTGCCGCGCCTTTACGAAAGGATGCTCTCCGATGACTGACTGGCCCCGCATCCGCAGCGTCGGTCTCTCTGGCCTATTGGTCACCTTTGCCGAGAAGATGTCCGAACCCGCCAACCGCGCCGCCCTCGCCTTTCGCGCGGCGGTAGAGGAGCAGGACTGGCCCGAGGTGAGCGAGACGAGCACCTCGCTGGTGTCGACCTTAGTGCAGTTTGAGGTTTCGCAGGAGGCCATCGCAAAGATGACCGACCGTCTGCGCGGATTACTCGAAGCCCGCGACTGGTTCGCCGAAGCCCTCCCCGCCGGACGTAGCCTGTGGCATGTGCCGACCGTCTATGGCACCGATCTTGCCCCGCAGTTGGAGGAGGCCGCCGAGGCCGCGGGCCTCGACCCCGACGCGGCGATCGCGGAACTGTCGCAGGCGCGGGTGCGGGTGCTGACCATCGGCTTCGCCCCCGGCCAGCCCTATATGGGCGAACTGCCCCCGCATTGGGACATTCCGCGCCAACAGGGGCTGACGAAATCGGTGCCGCCGGGCTCGCTGGTCGTCGCGATCCGGCAGTTGATCATCTTCACCAATGCCTCCCCCACCGGCTGGCGGCATATCGGCCAGACGGCCTTTCGCACCTTCCGACCTGGCAGCGACATGCCCTTCCCCCTGTCGCCGGGCGATGAGCTGATATTCCCGTCGATCACCCGGCAAGAGTTCGACCGCATCGCCGATGACCCCACCGGCGGTGCCGAGCGGGAGGCGCTGACATGAGCGGCACGCTGACCATCTTCCAAGCTGGCCCGACGATGACGGTCCAAGACCTTGGCCGCCCCGGCTACCGGGCTTTGGGCTTGACCCATGGCGGTGCGGCGGACCCGACCGCCCTGCACGAAGGGGCCGCCTTGCTGGGCCAGGACCCGAACTGTGCGGCAATTGAAATGGCGGGCAGCGGCGGCAGTTTTCATGCCGATCAAGACATCCGCATCGCGCTGACCGGCGCGCAGATGCAAGTGAGCATCGACGGTGACCCGATTGCATGGAACGCCAGCCACCTGCTGCCTGCGGGGGCCAAACTGACCATCGGCGGCGGGCGGGACGGGGCTTACGGCTACCTGCATGTGGGCGGCGGCTTTGATGTTGAGCCGGTGATGGGGTCACGCTCAAGCCATCTGGCCGCTGGCATGGGCGCGCTGCTGCAAAGTGGTGAGACCCTGCCGCTGGGGGCGGACAAGGGCGGAGAGACGAACCTGACCCTGCCCCGCGACAGCCGCTTTGGCGCGGAGCGTGTTCGCATCGTCGCCTCCATGCAGACCGACGCCTTTGACGAGGCAACCCGTGCGCGCTTTACCGAAACCACCTTCCGCCGCGATGCCCGCGCCAACCGCATGGGCGCACGGATGGATCACGAGGGCGAGGGTTTCGCGACCGGCGGGCAGCTTACCATCGTCTCTGAGGTCATCACCCCCGGCGACATCCAGATCACTGGCGACGGCGCGCCCTTCGTGCTGATGTGTGAATGTCAGACCACCGGCGGCTACCCCCGCATTGGCACGGTGATCCCCTGCGACCTGCCGATCGTCGCGCAGGCGCAGCCCGGCGCGGCGCTGCAGTTCGAGTTTATCGACCTCGACGAAGCCCTCGCCGCCGAGACGCGCCACCGCGCCGACCTCGCTACCCTACCCAAGCGCCGCCAACCGCTCTTGCGCGATCCCGCGCGGATCCGTGACCTCTTGGGCTATCAACTGATCTCCGGCGTGGTCTCGGCCACCGCCGACCCCTTCGAAAAGGACAAGCCATGACATCCGTCGATCTGAACGCCGACATGGGCGAAAGCTTTGGCCCTTGGACGATGGGCGACGACGCGGCACTGTTGAAGGTCGTGACCTCGGCCAACATCGCCTGCGGTGGCCATGCGGGTGACGCGGATGTGATGGCGGCGACGATGCGGATGGCCCATGAAAACGGCGTCGGCATCGGCGCGCATCCGGGGTTCATGGACCTCGCTGGTTTTGGCCGCAACCGCCTCTCGGTGCCGCGCAGCACCTTGCAGAACCAAATCCGCTATCAGGTCGCGGCAAGCGTCGGCATGGCGCGGAGCGTCGGGGCCGAAGTGCGGCATCTGAAACTGCACGGGGCGCTGGCAAATATGGCGTCTGAGGATGAAGGCTTGGCCCGCGATCTCTATGAGGCGGCGCTGAGCGTGGCGCCCGATCTCATCGTCATGGTCCTCGCCTCCACAGCGCAGGAACGGGCGGTGAAATCACTAGGCTGCAACTGGGCCGGAGAAATCTTTGCCGACCGCGCCTATAACGATGACGCCACGCTGGTCGACCGCAGTAAGCCGGGTGCCGTGATCCATGACGCCAACACCGCCGCGGCGCGGATGGTCGAGATGGTCAAAGCCGGCGCGATCATCACCGAAAGCGGCAAACACATCCCCACGCGGATCGACACGATCTGTCTGCATGGCGACACGGCAGAGGCCGTTCAAATCGCAACCGCCGTCCGCAAGGGTTTGCAGGACGGCGGGGTAACTTTGGCAAAGTTCGGCGGCAGCGTTTAGCTGCGCACCAGCTTTTCATAGTCCAAGGCAATCTCACGGGTCAGCGCGCCGACCTCAAACTTCCAGTCGCCGATTTGCCCCACCGGGGTCACTTCGGCGGCGGTGCCGGTCAGCCAGCACTGCTCAAAGCCTTCCAGCTCCTCGGGCATGATGTGGCGCTCGTGGACGGTAATCCCCTTGTCTTTCAACATGCCAATGACCGTCTGACGGGTGATGCCGTTAAGGAAGCAATCAGGCGTCGGCGTGTGCACTTCGCCATCCTTGACGAAGAAGATATTCGCGCCCGTCGCCTCGGCCACATAGCCGCGGTAGTCGTACATCATCGCGTCCGAACAGCCCTTTGCTTCGGCGGCGTGTTTGGACATGGTGCAGATCATATAGAGACCCGCCGCCTTGGCGTGGCTTGGGATCGTCTCAGGCGAGGGGCGCTTCCATTTGGAGATGTCGAGCTTGGCGCCCTTCATCTTGGCGTCACCGTAATAGGCACCCCATTCCCATGCCGCGATAGCCAAGCGCACCGGGTTGCGGGCCGAGGCGACACCCATGTCTTCGCCAACACCGCGCCATGCGACCGCGCGCACATAGGCGTCTTGCAGGCCAGAGGCGGCGAGGACTTCGGCCTTGGCGGCTTCGATCTCGTCAATGGTGTAGGGGATCTCAAAGTCGATCATTTCGGCCGAGCGCTTCAAACGCTCGGAATGCTCCCGGCTTTTGAAGATCTTGCCGTTGTAGGCGCGCTCGCCCTCGAACACCGAAGACGCATAGTGCAGCGCATGGGTTAGGATGTGGACATTGGCCTCGCGCCACTCGACCATTTTGCCATCCATCCAGATGTGCCCGTCCCGGTTGTCATATCCGCCTGCCATGGTGTTTCCCCTCCAAATGACCCGCTATCTTTTCAAAAATTGCGCTGTATCAACTCAATATCGACATTTAATTGCGCAAAACACGGGATTCGATAGCCTTTCACTATTGGAATGTCAACAACGCTGACGTAAACTGACCCCCAACAGGCCCGAGAGAGAATGAGATATACTATGGCTGACGGGCGCATGATGGCCCCTAGCAGTGGCGACAGCCTTCTGTTTTTGACCGACGAACAACTGCGGCAGGGGATTGAAGCGATGTTCTTTGCCTATCGCGGTTTTACTGCGGATCCCGATAGGATTCTGGCCGATATGGCCTATGGCCGCGCGCATCACCGCGCCATCCACTTTATCAACCGCGCCCCCGGCACGACAGTGAACAACCTGCTCAACATCCTTGGGGTCACGAAACAATCGCTCAACCGTGTCTTGCGCACGTTGATCGCCGATGGTCTGGTGCAAAGCAAGGTTGGCCGCAATGACAAGCGCGAGCGGCATCTGTTCCTGACCGACGAGGGTCGCAAGCTGGAACAGGAGCTATCGGACGCTCAGCGCGCGCGCATGCGGCTGGCCTTTCGCACCGCCGGGCCCGACGCCGTGGCCGGTTTCAGAACGGTATTGGAGGCCATGATGGACCCTGAAATGCGCCAAAGCTTTGACCGGCTGCGCGAAAGCGCCCCATGAACGAGCTTGACGCGCACCTGCTGGTTGTCGACGACGATGAACGCATCCGCAGCCTGTTGAAGAAATTCTTGATGCGGCATGGCTTTCTGGTCAGCACCGCCCGCGATGCCGCCCATGCCCGCCGGGTGCTGGCCGGGTTGGAATTCGACCTCATCGTGCTCGACGTGATGATGCCCGGCGAAGACGGCATGGCGCTGACCCGATCGTTGCGCGAAACCCTGCAAACGCCGATCTTGCTGCTGACCGCCAAGGGCGAGACAGACAACCGCATTGAAGGGTTGGAGGCCGGGGCCGATGATTACCTGCCCAAACCCTTTGAGCCGAAAGAACTGCTGCTGCGCATCAATGCGATCTTGCGCCGTATGCCCGATACCTCTGCCGCCGATGCCGCGCCAAAAGTCCTGTCGCTCGGCGTGATCCGCTATGACATGGAGCGGGGCGAGATGTGGCAGGGCGACGATCTGGTACGCCTCACCGCGACCGAAGTGCAACTGATGAAGATCTTTGCCGCGCAACCCGGTATCGCCCTCAGCCGGTCCAAACTGGTCGAAGAATTGGGCCGCGACCGGGGCCAAGCGCAGGAACGCGCGGTTGATGTTCAGATCACCCGCCTGCGCCGCAAGATCGAAAGCGATCCGAAACAGCCGCAATACCTGCAAACCGTGCGCGGCGCGGGCTATATGCTGGCGCCGGACTGAGCTAGGCCCGCCTGCCCAAACGGGCCGGTAAAATTCATCACGCAAGCCCGCTAGCAATGCGCGGCGCGAAGTTCTATTGTCGCGCGAAATTCCGACCAACGAGGCGCGTAATGTCTGACACACCCGTAGAAGAGATGAACTTTGAGACCGCCATGGCCGAGCTTGAAAAAGTCTTGGGCCAGCTTGAAAATGGCAATGTCGCGCTGGACGAAAGCATCGCGCTCTACGAACGCGGGGCCAAGCTTAAGGCGCGCTGCGAAACCAAGCTGAAAGAGGCCGAAGAAAAAGTCGCCGCGATCACGCTGGATGGCGATGGCAACCCGAATGGGCTGAAACCCGTCGAAGGGCTTTGACCGCCTGCATGACCTTCCAGCCCACCCCCCTTTCCTTGGCAGAGGCGCTTGCCCATGCCCGTGATCTGGCACAAGCGCAGATCGAAGCGGCCTTGACCGAGCGCAAAGGCCCGGTGGCCGAGGCAATGCGCTATGCCTGCGGTGGTGGTAAAGGGCTGCGCGGCTTTCTGGTGATCGAATCTGCCCGGCTGCACGGTATCGCCCCCGGCATGGCCGCCCCGGCAGCGGGCGCGATCGAAGCGTTGCATGCCTATTCGCTGGTGCATGACGATCTACCCTGTATGGACGACGACGATCTGCGCCGGGGCCAGCCCACCGTGCACCGCAAGTGGGATCAGGCGACCGCCGTTCTGGCCGGGGATGCGCTGCAAACGCTGGCATTTGAACTGCTCGGACAGCTTGCCTGCCCTGCGGAGGCGCGTCTGACCCTGATGACCAGCCTTGCGCAAGCGGCAGGTGTGGGCGGTATGGTCGGCGGCCAAGCGCTAGATATCGCCGCCGAAGCCGCCCCCGCGCCGCTCTCGCTGGCCGAGATCACGGCGCTTCAGGCGGGCAAGACCGGTGCGTTGATCGAATGGTCTGCTATGGCTGGCCCCCGCATGGCCGGTGCCGATGCCACCGCCCTTGGGGCCTACGCCAAACACCTTGGCCTTGCATTCCAGATCGCCGATGACATCCTTGACGTCGAAGGCGACGCCGAGACCGTGGGCAAGGCCGTGGGCAAAGATGACGCGGCGGGCAAAGCAACGTTTGTGTCGCACCTTGGGTTGGCGGGGGCCAAAACCCGCGCCGCCGAATTGGTGGACATGGCCTGTGACGCCCTATCTGACTATGGACAAGAGGCGCAGAGCTTGCGAGCCGCTGCCGCCTTCGTTATTGCCCGCGACAGCTAGTCGAGCGGCACATGCGCCGCACCGGCACCAGAAAGGCCCCCGATGAGTGACACCGCTGACACACCCCTGCTAGATCAGATCACCCGCCCCGCGGACCTAAAGCGCCTTTCCGATGCAGAGTTGACGCAAGTCGCCCGCGAGCTGCGGACCGAGACGATTTCAGCGGTATCGGAAACTGGTGGGCATCTGGGCGCGGGTCTTGGTGTGGTAGAGTTGACCGTGGCGCTGCACGCGGTCTTTGACACCCCGCGCGACAAGATCATCTGGGACGTAAGCCACCAGTGTTACCCCCACAAGATCCTCACCGAACGCCGCGACCGCATCCGCAGCCTGCGCATGAAAGACGGGCTTTCGGGTTTCACGAAACGCAGTGAATCCCCCTATGATCCGTTCGGCGCGGCGCATAGTTCGACCTCGATCTCAGCGGCATTGGGGTTCGCCGTTGGGCGTGATCTGGGCGGCGTGATCCCCGAAGGTTTGGGCGATGCGATCGCCGTGATCGGTGATGGCGCGATGAGCGCGGGCATGGCCTATGAGGCGCTGAACAACGCGGGCGACCTGAAGAAGCGTCTGATCGTTATTCTGAACGACAACGAGATGTCCATCGCCCCGCCCGTCGGCGCGATGTCGAGCTATCTCAGCCGTCTCTACGCCGAAGCGCCGTTTCAAGATTTCAAAGCCGCCGCCAAAGGCGCGGTGAGCCTGCTGCCCGGACCCTTCCGCGAAGGGGCAAAACGCGCCAAAGATATGCTCAAGGGCATGGCCGTGGGCGGTACTCTGTTTGAGAACCTCGGGTTCTCCTATCTCGGGCCAATCAACGGGCATGACATGGATCAGCTTCTGCCCGTCTTGCGCACAGTGCAACAACGCGCGACAGGTCCGATCCTGATCCATATCCAGACACAAAAAGGCAAAGGCTATGGCCCTGCCGAGGCCGCGCGGGATCGCGGCCATGCCACGGCCAAGTTCAACGTGGTAACGGGAGAGCAGAAGAAGTCCCCCTCCAACGCGCCCAGCTATACCCGCGTTTTCGCCGACAGCCTGCTGGCCGAGGCTGCCGAGGACGACAAGATCTGCGCCGTGACCGCCGCGATGCCCGATGGCACCGGGCTGGATCTATTCGCCGAACGCTATCCCAGCCGTTGCTTTGATGTAGGCATCGCCGAGCAACATGGCGTGACCTTTTGTGCGGGGCTTGCCGCTGCGGGGATGAAACCCTTCTGCGCGATGTATTCGACCTTCCTGCAACGCGGTTACGACCAAGTCGTGCATGATGTCGCAATCCAGCGCCTGCCCGTGCGTTTCGCCATCGACCGCGCCGGGCTGGTGGGGGCCGACGGGCCGACCCACGCGGGCGCATTCGACGTGGCCTTCCTTGCCAACCTGCCGGGTTTCGTGGTGATGGCCGCCGCAGATGAGGCCGAGTTGCGCCACATGGTTGCCACTGCCGCTGCGCATGACGATGGACCCATCGCCTTCCGCTATCCGCGCGGCGAAGGGCGCGGGGTCGAGATGCCAGAGCGCGGCACGCCGCTTGAGATCGGCAAGGGGCGGATTATCCGGGAGGGCAGCAAGGTCGCGCTTTTGTCCTTTGGCACCCGCTTAGAAGAGGTCGAAAAGGCCGCCGAAGCACTGAACGCCAAAGGCATCACTCCCACCATCGCCGACGCGCGGTTTGCCAAGCCATTGGACCGGGATATGATCCTCAAACTGGCCGAGGATCACGAAGCGCTGATCACCATCGAAGAGGGCGCAGTGGGCGGCTTTGGCAGCCATGTGGCACAACTGCTTGCCGATGAAGCGGTCTTTGACAAGGGGCTCAAGTTCCGCTCCATGGTGCTGCCTGACATCTTTATCGATCAGGCCAACCCGACGGATATGTATGCGGTTGCGGGTATGAACGCCGACCAAATCACCGCCAAAGTGCTTGAGGTGCTCGGCATCGGCGATCTGGACGCGCAGCGCGCCTAACTGTTGGCGGCGGTCAGCACCAGCAGGGTGCCCGCGGCAAGCGTTATCGCCACGCAGAGATAACCCAAAAGCACGAACAACCCGTCGCGGGTGAAAAGGCCGAAAACCAGCAGCGCCACGGTGCCAGCACCCAGCGATGACATCATCGGAAGCACCTCCATAAAGGGCCAGCCGAAGGGGATAATCGTCACCATGACGAGCGTGATAAAACGCATTTTCCCCGTGGTCAGAAACTGAAGCCGAGGCTTGCAACGCCCATCAACAAAGGCGCAGGGACGGCGCAGAAACCGCACGCAACCGCTTAACCGGTGGCCGGCAATCTCACGGCGCAGCAGGAATTTCGGCATCCAAAGCCTGCGCCGCCCGGTGACCGCCTGTACCGCCAGCAGAATGATGATCAGAGCCGCCATCGTAGACACGCCGGGAATGCCCGACAACGGCGAGACCAGCAGCAGCGCCACGATCAAAATCAACGGTGTGATTGAGCGGTCGCCGATCTCATGCAGTACATCGTTGATCGACACCGCTTCTTTCTCTGCCGCGCGCTCCATGCTGTCCAGCAGATGGGCCAACGTGTGTTCGTCTTGACGCATGCAGAGCCTCGGGTTCAGTCCTCCGCTCCCAAAAGAGCGGCCAGACCAGAGCGATAATCAGTGTAGATCGGTTGCCAGCCCAACGCTGCCTTGGCGTGATCGTTCCGCACCTTCTTGCTCTCTGCATAAAAGCTGCGGGCCATGGGGGTCATCTCGGCCGCTTCAAAATCCACAGCCGGAGGCAGCGGCAAGCCCAGGAGGTCGGCAGCATGGCCAATCACGTCCTGCGGCGGGGCGGGATCGTCATCACAAAGGTTATAGACCGCGCCCGGTTGCGGCGTGGCCAGCGACAATTCCAGCGCCTGCGCGATATCCTCCACATGGATGCGCGAAAAGACTTGGCCCTGCTTGATGATCCGCCGTGCCGTGCCCTTGCGCACCTTGGCAAACGGCCCCCGACCGGGGCCGTAGATGCCCGCCAGCCGAAAGATATGCAGCGGCAGGTCTGGGATCGCGCCCCATGCGGCCTCGGCCTGCACCCGCGCTGCACCGCGTCGGGTTGAGGGGGCGAGAGGTGTATTTTCATCCACCCAATCGCCGCCGTGATCGCCGTAGACACCGGTGGTCGACAGATAGCCGACCCATCGCAGATGGGGGGCGGCGGCGGCGATTTCATTGTGCAGGTCCAACAGCACCGGGTCGCCCTCTGGCCCCGGCCCGGCCGAGACCAAGAGGTTAGGAACATGCTGCAAAAGCGGGATCACATCGTCGCCGGGCCAAAGCATAGGCTCCACACCGGTCGCGGCGATTTCATCCAGTTTTTCAGGGCTGCGGGTGGTCCCAATGATGCGCCAGCCTTGCGGGATCAGCCGCGCGGCCAATGCGCGGGCGCTGTAGCCGTGGCCAAGTGAAAGAAGCGTCTTATCCATGCTGTCAAAGTGGCCCACGCGGGCTCTGGTCACAAGCACCAAGCGGTGAATTTAATCTTTCAACAGATCAATCGCCATATAGCCAAACTGCGGCCCGGCCCATTGCCGCGAGCGGCGGATTTTGCCTGTGCCAGCCTCTACCCAATAGTCATTGCTAAAGGTGGTCTCGCCATAGGCGCAGTCTTCGCGGAAGTGACGGGCCGACAGGCGCCGATCCACGATCTGGATCGTCTCGGACCCCAGATGCGTCACATCGCAAGCAAAGGGCACCGTCTGCGCCGTGCCATCCAGCCGCGCAAGCGTAATCAGCCGTTCGCCCCCGCCGCCCTGTCCGTCGCGCGCCGCGATCACCGTCTGAGCCTCAGCAGAACGCATGTCACCGCCCAGCCCCTTGGTGCCCACCAAAACGCCTTCCCGCAGAATGACCTGTATCTGATCGGACGATTGCCAGACTTCGACCGTGCCCGGTGTGCCATCGGATCGCTGAGCAACCCGCTGGAGGAAGTCTTGCAACCCCGTCTTTTCCGGCACCACCTGCAACACCGCGCCGGGCGTTTTGTCGAGCAACGCACGGGTCACGGTGACCTTGCCCTTGGCGGGTGCCTCTGGCCCCGTGCGGGCCTTGAGAATGGTGAACAGCGTGCTGCCCGCGCTGAACAACGGGCTGCGTTCCGCTTCGCGCCCGCCACCGGCACAGGCGGTCAAAGCAAGGCTGGCGATCAGAAGAAGGCCGGTTGCAAGATGCTTCATTCCCAGACCCTCGACCATTGATCTTCTAATGCGTTGCGGTGGCCACTGCGCACCTGTTCATACAAACGACCCGGCACTTCAAGCCGCGCCCCGCCATCGCGTTGGATGGGCCGGATCGTGGTCGAAACGCTGCGCTTGTCCGGTTCGCCAAGGAACCAACCGATTGGGATCGTCAGGTTGATCCCTTTGTCAAAGGAGCCTTCGCCGAAATCATCAGCCGAAACATCCGTGATGGTGAAGAACCCGCCGACCTTCCAGCCGTTGGCGAATTCGCGCGTCAGGGTGACCGTCGCGCCGACGTCCCCTGCCAGATAGCGGCCTACGTCCAACTGCCCGTGATAGCCGCTGCCCATCTCGTAATAGGCCGAAACATGGCCCGTCGCGACGCTGTAGTCGAGAAAACCCAAACCGCCATCATAGTCGCGTTGCTTCACGTAGTTTGCTTCAACCCCAAGGGCGAGGTTGCTGCTCACCGGCTTCCACAAAAGCTCAGCCGAGACGCCGCCGAACATCCGCTCTAGATAGCCCGCTGAGACCCGCGCATAGAGATCGTTTCCGGCCTTCCATTGCTTGCTTACATAGGCGTTGTCGATGAATGTCTCGCCTTCATTCGCATAGCGCGGCCCATCGGTGCGAACATGTGGCAGAACGGAATTGCTGTCTTGGGATTTATCGCCGACATTGCCAAACAAGCGATGCTTTAGCCCGCCCGCGATCGTCCAACCCGGTGCAGGTCGATAGGCCGCCGTGGCCTCTATGCCGCCATCAAGGCGAACCGGCTCTTCCGGGTCGAAATAGCTGGGGGATACATAGGGGCCGATGGACCAAGCGAAATCGGGATAGAGGTCATCATTCTCTAGAGCATCCGGCAGGCGCGGTGCCGCCTCTCCAATGCCGGCCACGGCCAAAAGCGCATCCTCCATTGATCGGCTTTATGAGAACCCAAGCCTCGACACACGCCTGATCGGCGGTGACAAACTGATCGTCGAGAAAGATCGGCGTTATTTCCTGTCGCTGGGTGCCGCAGGGAGCGAGGCACAGTTTCCCTTTAACCGCGATGATGTCTCGGCGCTGGATGCGCTAGCGATCATTGGGGGCGTGAACGATTCCCGTGCCGACCCCGAGGGCATCTTGATCCTGCGCGAATACCCTGCCAGCGCGGTCAGTGCCGGCGTGCGCGGCCCACGCCGCACGCGGGTTGTTTTCACGCTTGATCTGACAAGTTCTGACGGGCTTTTCTCGGCCCGAAATTTTCATATTCAATCCGGCGATCTGGTACTGGCGACCGAGACACCGCTATCCGATACACGCACCATTCTAGGCATCGTCGGATCGGTCTTTGGCCTTGTGAACACAGCCGGAAATCTCTGAATCTAAGCTCAGATGATCTGCTTGTCCTCGGGTACCAGCGCGTTGATCTGCGCAAGGTGCTCGGGCAGGCAGCAGGTCAGAAAATCATAATTTTCGACCACATGCGTCCGTGCAGCCGGACCAAGATGCGCATGGTCCTGAGGATTGGCCAACACATCGACCACCTGCGCGGCCAAGGCATCAGGATCAAAGAAATCCACCAAAAGCCCGGTCTCTCCATGGGTCACCGCTTCGCGTACCGGGGCCACATCCGCGGCGACAATCGTCGCTTGCATCGACATGGATTCTAGCAGCGACCATGACAGCACAAAGGGCATCGTCAGGTAGATGTGGCAGCGACTGATCTGCACAAGCTTCATGAAATCAGGGTAAGGCACTTTGCCCACGAAATGCACCCGCTCCCAATCGACGGTATCGCCCAGTTCCGTTGCCATCTCTCCGCGCAGCCCGCCGGGGTGGTCGCTTTGCTTCCCATAGGACACCTCATTGCCGCCGACGATCACCACCCGCGCATTCGGTCGCTCGCGCAGGATACGCGGCAAGGCACGCATCATCGTGTGAAAGCCCCGCGTCTTTTCCAAATTGCGCGCCACATAGGTCACAATCTCATCGTCGCGCGTCACCGGTTGCGCCAAGCGCCCCAGCCTTAAACTGACATCCGGGTCCGGTAGCAACTGATCGGTGCGGATACCATCGTGACAGACATACAGCTTGCGATGAAAGCTTTCCGGGAAACGATCACGCTGCCAATAGGTCGGGCAATGGCCCAGATCGACGGTTTCTATATTCGCCAGCGGCACAAGGTTGCGCGCGTGGTTCAGATAGGGCGCATGGGCCGAGATTTTCTCGGCAGGGTCAAACCCCACCATGCCGCCGGTCATGTTATAGTAATATTCGAAATAGCCGATGATCGGCACATCGTGCCAAAGCTGTTTGAAAAAGCTCAACTCCCCCCAGCCGATATGGCCGATGATGATATCGGGACGAAAGCCTTCTTTTTCTTCGATCTGCTGCGCGGCCATGACCGCCCCAAATCCATTGCCTGCGGCCTCTTCCCAGACGGTTGACAGACCGTAGGCTTTGGCATCCGGCCGATGATGCGAACGGTAGACACGGGTTTCGACCCCCGAAAGCTTTGGCGCGTTTTGACGTTGGGTGAGGAAATAAATGCGATGGCCGCCCGCTTGGGCCAACCATTGCAGCAATTCCCGGTACTGACCGGGCATGTTCTGATGCACAAAGAGAAAATTCATCCGACCGTCCCGTCATTACCTTGGTCCACAGTTAGCCCCATGCGTCGCGCTCTGGCAACATGTCGCGCCTTTTCATCATGCCCGCCTGCTTGAACCTCCCCCGCCCCTATGTCACCTTTGGCCATGACAGATAAAACATTCCCCTCTTGGCCCGATGTGGCCGCGCAATTGGTCGAAGTCGCCGCCGGACGGCGCCCCGCTGACACGATCATCACCGGGGGCATCTGGGTAAATGTGCACACCCGCGAATGCCTGCCCGATCATGACATCGCCATTGCCGCCGGGCGCATCGCCTTTGTCGGACCGGATGCCAGCCATTGCCGTGGCGACAACACCCAGATCATCGAGGCAAAGGGCCGCTATATGGTCCCCGGACTCTGTGACGGGCATATGCATATTGAATCCACCATGCTCACCCCAGCCGAGTTCGCCCGCGCCGTGATCCCGCATGGCACGACCTCGGCCTTCACTGACCCACATGAGATCGCCAATGTGCTGGGCCTGAACGGCGTGCGCATGATGCATGACGAAGCGCTGATGCAGCCCATCAACATCTTCACCCAGATGCCCTCCTGCGCGCCTTCTGCGCCGGGGCTGGAGACGACAGGCTTTGAGATCACCGCCGAGGATGTGGCCGAAGCGATGGCATGGCCCGGTATTATCGGCTTGGGCGAGATGATGAATTTCCCCGGTGTCAGCAATGCCGACCCGCAAATGCTGGCCGAGATTGCAGCGACGCAACGCGCGAACAAGACCGTCGGCGGGCATTATGCCTCCCCCGACCTCGGCCCCGCCTTTGCCGCCTATGTCGCTGGTGGCCCGGCGGATGACCACGAAGGCACCTGCGAAGCCGACGCAGTGGCGCGGATGCGGCAGGGGATGCGATCGATGATCCGGCTGGGGAGCGCGTGGTATGACGTGAAAACCCAAATCACCGCGATAACCGAAAAGGGCCTCGACCCGCGCAATATGATCCTCTGCACCGATGACAGCCACTCCGGCACCATCACCAATGAAGGGCATATGAACCGCGTGGTCCGCCATGCCATCGACTGCGGCTGCGACCCTCTGGTCGCGCTGCAAATGGCAACGATCAACACTGCAACACATTTCGGGCTAGAGCGCGAGATCGGTTCGCTGACACCGGGCCGCCGTGCGGATGTGATCCTGTCGTCGGACCTTAAGACACTGCCCGTCGAAATGGTCATTGCCCGTGGCGAGGTTGTCGCGGAAGACGGCGAATGCCGAGTCGATTGCCCGCATTACGACTGGCCCGATATGGCACGCAGCACCGTCAATATGGCCCGCGACCTAAGCGCCGATGCCTTCGACATCCCCGCCCCCGAAGGCGCAAACGCCGTCACGGCCAATGTCATCGGCGTGGTCGAAAACCAAGCGCCAACACGTGCGTTGAAGTTTGAACTGCCGGTCACCGAAGGCCGGGTGCAGGCCACGGGCGAGGTCTGCCAGATCGCGCTGGTCGAACGCCACCGCGCCACCGGCACAGTCACCAACGCTTTCGTCTCGGGCTTTGGCTACGAGGGGCGCATGGCGATGGCCTCTACCGTGGCGCATGACAGCCACCATATGATTGTCGTGGGAACTGATGCCGAACAAATGGCGCTGGCCGCCAACCGGCTGCGGGAGGTTGGCGGCGGCATCACGATCTTCCGCGACGGCGAAGAATTGGCGCTTGTCGCCCTCCCTATCGCCGGATTGATGTCAGATCGCCCCGCCGCTGAGGTGGCCGCCGATGCCGAAGCCCTCGTGCAGGCGATGATCGACTGCGGCTGCAAACTGAACAACGCCTATATGCAGCACTCTCTCTTGGCCCTTGTGGTGATCCCAGAATTGCGGATCTCGGACCTTGGGCTGGTCGATGTGCAGAAATTTGAAATCATCCCATTGTTAGAGCCGCAAACATGACCACAATCCTGACACCGGACACCCCGAACCCCGAAGAGTTTCGCGATGCCACCGCCGCCGTGGACCGGCTGACCGAACTGTACACCAACGCCACCCAGTTCCTGCGCGATGGCTTTGCCAAAGCAATGCAGACCACGGCTCCCGAGGCCCGCATTCGCGCCTTCTATCCCGAAGTGCGTTTTCGCACTTCCTCCTATGCCCATGTCGATACGCGGCTCTCTTTTGGCCATGTCTCCTCTCCCGGCAGTTTTTCCGCGACGATCACACGGCCTGATCTGTTTCGGAATTACCTGATCCAGCAGATTGGGCTGCTTATTGAAAACCACGACCAACCGGTGATTATCGGCCCCTCTAGCACGCCGATCCCGGTGCATTTCGCCATGGGCGGCGATAATGCCATGAATGTGCCGCAAGAGGGTGCCGCCGATTTCACCCTGCGCGATGTCTTTGACGTGCCGGATCTGAGCACCACCAACGACGATATCGTAAATGGCACCTATGTTCCCGAAGATGATGTGCGCCCGCTTGCGCCCTTTACGGCGCAGCGTGTCGACTACTCGCTCGCTCGGCTAGCGCATTACACCGCCACCGATCCAGAGCATTTTCAGACCCATGTTCTTTTCACGAACTACCAGTTCTATGTGACAGAGTTCGAGCAATACGCCCGGACCATGCTGCGCGACCCGGAGAGCGGCTACACGTCGTTCGTCTCAACCGGCAATGCCGAGATCAGCGACCCCGATGCGCCTCTACCCGAGACGCTGAAAACCCCGCAGATGCCGACCTATCACCTGAAACGTGCGGATGGCTCTGGGATCACGCTGGTCAACATCGGTGTCGGCCCATCCAACGCCAAAACAGCGACCGATCATATCGCCGTGCTGCGCCCCCATGCGTGGCTGATGGTCGGCCACTGCGCCGGTCTCCGTAATACGCAGGCTTTGGGCGACTTCGTACTGGCGCATGGCTACCTGCGCGAGGACCACGTGCTCGACGACGATCTGCCGGTCTGGGTGCCGATCCCGGCGCTGGCCGAAATTCAGATCGCGCTAGAGCAGTCGGTGGCGCAGGTCACCCAGCTCGAAGGCTATGAGCTGAAACGCATCATGCGCACCGGCACGGTCGCCACGATCGACAACCGCAACTGGGAATTGCGCGATCAATCCGGCCCGGTGCAACGCCTTAGCCAGTCCCG
The DNA here is from genome assembly GCF_022788715.1 of Sulfitobacter sp. DSM 110093. Classification (NCBI taxonomy): domain Bacteria; kingdom Pseudomonadati; phylum Pseudomonadota; class Alphaproteobacteria; order Rhodobacterales; family Roseobacteraceae; genus Sulfitobacter; species Sulfitobacter sp. DSM 110093. The sequence continues at coordinate 249,148 of NZ_CP085167.1, read as the reverse complement.
CGCCGTCGCGCTGGATATGGAAAGTGCGACCATCGCCGCCAATGGCTACCGTTTCCGCGTTCCCTACGGCACGCTGCTCTGCGTTTCTGACAAGCCGCTTCATGGCGAGTTGAAACTGCCCGGAATGGCCTCGGATTTCTATAAATCGCAGGTTGCACGGCATTTGATGATCGGCATTCGCGCGATGGAACTGTTGCGCCGCATGCCGCTAGAGAGAATTCACAGCCGAAAATTGCGTTCCTTCGACGAAACTGCGTTCCTGTAAGGCTAAAAACAGCGGAAAATCGCATGTTTTCGCGTTTAGAGCGCCACAATTCGTTGTGTTATCCCACAACATACCGTTACATTCCGGCCATGAGGCCCTAAAACGCGGGCAGTCTAAGGAGAATAAAATGGCAAAACCGATGACCAAGACCCAGCTCGTTGCTGCTCTGGCAGAAGAGATGGACACCGACAAGAAATCCGCAGGCGCAGCGCTCGACGCCGTTTGCAACCTGATCACCCGTGAAGTGTCCGCCGGCGGTGCCGTGACCCTGCCGGGCGTTGGCAAAATCTATTGCCGTGAGCGCCCCGAGCGGATGGTCCGCAACCCCGCCACTGGCGAGCAGTTCAAAAAAGACGCCGACAAAGTGGTCAAGATGACCATCGCGAAGGCACTGAAGGACAGCGTGAACGAGTAAGCCTTGGGCTGAATGTTCGCGAAAGGGTCGCCTTCGGGCGGCCCTTTTTCGTTGGAAGATGATGAGTGAAGGCGCCTGCGCCTTGTTTCCTGGCTTGGTGGTATTTTCTACCTTCTTCCCACCTTGTTCTCCTTCTTCAAACCCGCCATTGCTTAGCAAGTTCAGAACAGGGGGCATTTTCGTGGACATACGCGCAATTCTCATGGGCTTGGCCTTTGCCGTGATGTGGTCTTCGGCCTTCACCTCGGCGCGTATCATCGTCATGGACGCCTCGCCGCTACTGGCCCTTTCCCTCCGCTACCTAATCTCTGGCCTCATCGGTGTCGGCATCGCCCTGGCCTTGGGCCAAAGCTGGCGCCTTACCCCCGCGCAATGGCGTGCCACGATCGTTTTTGGCGTTTTGCAAAACGCAGTCTACCTCGGCCTAAACTTCATCGCCATGCAAACGATCGAAGCCTCCCTCGCCGCGATCATTGCCTCTACGATGCCATTGCTTGTCGGCTTCGCTGTTTGGGCCTTCATGGGTGAAAAACTCCGCCCGCTCGGCATCGCGGGTCTTTTTGCCGGCGTGCTGGGTGTTGCCATCATCATGGGCGCGCGCCTTGGCGGCCAAGTTGACCTCTACGGTCTCATACTCTGCGCAATCGGCGTTGTCGCCCTTACCGCAGCCACCCTGCTGGTACGCGGGGCGACCTCTGGCGGTAATTTCCTCATGGTCGTCGGCTTGCAAATGCTGGTGGGCTGCGTGGCCCTCTCTATCGCTACCCTCTTGTTCGAGACACCGCGCATCGACCCCAGCCTGCGCCTAACGCTGGCCTTCGCCTATACCTGCCTTGTGCCCGGCCTTGCTGCTACCGTGGTCTGGTTCTGGCTCGTAAACCGCATCGGCGCCACGCGGGCTGCGACGTTTCACTTCCTCAATCCGTTCTTCGGCGTGGCCATTGCGGCACTGTTGCTGGGTGAAATGCTCGGACCCCGCGACATCCTTGGTGTGGCGATCATCGCGGGCGGCATCCTTGCCGTGCAAGTCTCGCGCCAGCGCAAGGCATAACGCCAGTGTGAGCCGCAAACCCTTTGAATTTCGCGGCCACACCCCATCTAATAGGCCAAGCCCATAACTGGAGGACGCCATGCCCCATTACGAGAAAACGAACGAAGCCCTTGATGCACTCAGCCCTGAGGAGTTCCACGTCACCCAACGCAGCGGCACCGAACGTCCCGGCACAGGTAAATACCTGAGCAACAAAGAGCCGGGCATCTATGTCGATATCGTTTCGGGCGAGCCCTTGTTCGCCAGCAGTGACAAATACGAGAGCGGTTGCGGCTGGCCCAGCTTTACCAAACCGATCGAGCCCGCCTATGTCGAAGAGCTTGAGGATGCCACCCTCGGCATGGTCCGCACCGAGGTCCGCAGCAAGCATGGCGACAGCCACCTTGGCCACGTCTTTCCCGACGGCCCCCCCGACCGTGGCGGCCTGCGCTACTGCATCAACTCCGCCTCCCTGCGGTTTGTCCACCGCGACGACATGGAAGCCGAAGGCTATGGCGAGTACCTTAACCAAGTGGAGAATGTGACATGACGACCGAACGCGCAGTACTGGCCGGTGGCTGTTTCTGGGGCATGCAAGACCTGATCCGCCGCCGCCTCGGCGTGGTCTCGACCCGCGTTGGCTATACCGGTGGCGATGTGCCCAATGCGACCTATCGCGACCACGGCACCCATGCCGAAGGGATTGAGATCACTTTTGACCCAGAAAAGACCTCTTACCGCGAATTGCTGGAGTTCTTTTTCCAGATCCACGACCCCACCACGATCAACCGCCAAGGCAATGATCGCGGCATGAGCTACCGCTCTGCGATCTACTATGTGAACGACGAACAAAAAGCCGTGGCCGAAGATACAATTGCCGATGTGGAAGCATCCGGCCTTTGGCCTGGTAAAGTGGTCACCGAAGTTGAGCCGGTCGGTGATTTCTGGGAAGCCGAGACTGAGCATCAGGATTACCTTGAGCGTCTGCCCAACGGCTATACCTGCCACTTCCCCCGTGCGGATTGGGTGCTACCAAAACGCGAAGCAGCCGAGTAACACCGCAGCCCCCGGCCCCGCGCCGGGGGTTAGCCCACGGCCACGCGTGGCCGTCCCGAGGCTTCGACGGTAAGCTCTGCCTCAACGAAAACCTCCCGCCCTTCGACTCCCGCCGTGCGGATGTCGCGCGTCACTTGGCATTCAATCTCAACCGCCCCTGCGGATTCGGCGCGGGCGCGGGCGGCCTTGGTCAGAACAGTCTCTAATTGGGCCAAAGCGCTCTCCGCATCTGGGAAATCCTTTGGCCCTTCAACTAGATGCACCCGGAACTTCCCTTCGCCCGGCGATGTCACACTGCCGCTTTCGCGCGTGATGACCCGCCCCACCACCGCACCAATGGCGTTGGCGACGGCGGCATGTTCAGGCAGGATCATCTGGGTACCCAAGGCTTCTCCGACTGCCGGGTAATAGGTCGATGCCGAAGCGCCAAGCCCGACAATCGGCATGTTCAGACCCGCATCGATCCGCAACACCCCCCGGTGCCCCGCCAGCCCGCGTTGCAATAACACATGGCGCGCCAAGGTTTCTGGGGGAAGGCCAAAATCGGTGCCTTCCTCGGCAAAAGCAGTCTCTAACAACGCCTGATTGGTCTGATAGGTAAGACGGCCAATAATGATCTGCGCCAGCGCTTCCGGCTTAGGGCAGAACTGTAGTCCAGACCCACCGCGCTTGCGCCCGAAAAGCTCAAGCGCCTTACGGGCGGCACCGCGATCCCATGCCGAAAGCTGCCCGGTCACATGGCTCGCGTCCGATGGGGTGACCCCTGCGACCTGAACCAGCCCACGCGCCACCAGCCGCGCCAGTGCGCCTTGTTCCATCCGATTGCGCAGCACATCTCCCAAGGGGCGCACCGCGTCACCGATCCGATCCAGCAGGGACAGGTCCCGTGGCGCCAGCCCTTCGGTCGCCTGCCCCGGTACGGCGCGAACAAAGCGGCCATCATGCTCCCCTGGGACGTTGCGGCGCAACTGTGCGTCTAGCGCGGTATGCACCACCTCTGGCGCGTCGACAGCGATCAGAGAGACGGGCAGCAAACGTTTTGGCCCAAGCGTCACCCCCGCCGTCAGCCCTTCGGCTATGAAATGCACTTCGCTGTCACCGCCCAGACCATGGGTGCGCATCGCCACGGCCTCGACCATGGTGCGGTATGGCCCCACTTGCGCACCTGCTGGATCAATCGCCGGACGCCCATCACGCAGCAACGCCACATCCGTCGTTGTGCCGCCAATGTCAGAAACCATCGCCGTTTCGGCCCCCGTCAACCAGCGCGCGCCGACCAGTGACGCCGCCGGGCCACTGAGGATCGTCTCTATCGGTCTTTGGCGGGCCTGCGCGCTCGACATCAGGGCCCCATCGCCGCGCACCACCATCATCGGGGCGTCGATGCCCAAGGCACGCAATTGGTCTTCGGTGCGCCCGATCAGCTGGTCAATCATGCCGATCAACCGCGCGTTTAATAAGGCAGTTAAGGCACGTTTCGGGCCATTAAGCTTGGCGGAAAGAGTGTGGGAGGCAGAAATCGGGCGGCCCGCCCTCTGCGCCACCAGTTCCATCACCCGCAACTCATGCGCAGGATTGCGGGTGGCGAATTGGCTGGCCACGGCGAAACCGCTTACCTCATGCTTGTGTGTCTCTAAAAAGGCGATTAGCGCGGTTTCGTCCAGCGCCGCAGCCTCTGCCCCGGCGTGGTCATGGCCCCCGGCCAGCAAGAGGAACGGATCGCCGCGCAGCGCGTCAGCTAGGCTATGTGCCTCCAGATCGCGCGCGGGAAACCCAACATAAATCAGCGCCACGCGGCCGCCCTGTCCTTCGACCAGCGCGTTGGTGGCAAGGGTCGTCGACAGCGACGCCATTGCGATCTCGGCCGCTGCCACACCGGATTGCGCCAGCACAGCGCTAACAGCTTTGCCAACGCCAATTGCCAAATCTTGACGGGTTGTCAGGGCCTTGGCCGACGCGATCACGTCGACTTCATCGCGGATCAGCACCGCATCCGTATAGGTGCCGCCCGTGTCCACGCCCAGTAAAACCGCCAATGGCGCGCCCCCTATGCCAATCGCTCTACCGCCCAACGCGCTGCATCAGCAACAGTCGGATCAGCATCTTCGGTCAAAGATTGCGCCGCACTGCGCAGCGGTGCCAGCCCCGAATTCCCTATCGCATAGAGCACGTTGCGCACAAACCGATCCCGCCCGATCCGCTTGATCGGAGAGCCCGAGTAACGCGCGCGAAAGGCGGTATCGTCCAGTGCGGCAAGCTCGGCCAGATCGGCAGGCTGCACTACTGGCCCGTGATAGCGCATATCGCTCGCCGTCACGGCGAACTTGTTCCATGGGCATGCGGCAAGGCAATCGTCGCAACCATAGATCCGGTTGCCCAGCTTTTCGCGGAGTTCCAGATCAACGGGGCCTTTATGCTCAATCGTCAGATAGGAAATGCAGCGCCGCGCGTCGAGTTGATAGGGGCCGGGAAAAGCATCTGTCGGACAGACATCAAGGCAAGCGCGACAGGAACCACAGTGATCGACCTCTTGCGCGTCTGGGGCAAGGTCCAGCGTGGTGAAAACAGAGCCTAAAAAGGCCCAGTTGCCGAACTTACGGCTTAGCAGATTGGTATGCTTCCCCTGCCAGCCCAGCCCCGCCGCCTGCGCCAAGGCTTTTTCGGGCACCGGGGCAGTATCGACAAAAACCTTCACCTCAGGGTCAGCCGCGCGCGCCTCTTCCATCAGCCAACGCGCCAGCCGCTTCAGCCGTTTCTTGACGATATCGTGGTAGTCACGCCCCTGCGCATAGACCGAGATGGCACCCTTGTCGGGATGCTCCAACACCGCGCGGGGGTCATGTTCGGGGGTATAGCTTTCGGCCAGCATGATGACCGACCGCGCCTCGGGCCAGAGGGCGGCAGGATTGCCGCGCCAGTGCATCCGGTCTTCCATCCAGCCCATCTGCCCATGATACCCGGCCTCAACAAAACGAGCGAGGCGTTCGGGCACTTCGGGGACATCGGCAGGGCGGCAAATACGGCAGGCAACAAAGCCTTCTTCAAGCGCTCGCGCGACCAGTCGTGTCTTCAGGTCTTCGCTGTCCACGGTCACCTTCTTGGCGCCCCGAACGCCATCAGAAATCCAAGTTGTTGTATTGCCTTGGCGGCGGGAAACCCGGAACTTGATCCGCAAGGATCGAGCGGAAAGCCGGGCGGGATTTGATCTTGGCGTACCAGTCTTTGACCACATCCGACCGGTTCCAATCGACATCGGAAATATAGTCGAGCGAGGACAGATGTGCCGCAGCCGCAAAATCGGCCAGTGTCATCACGTCGCCCGCCAACCACCGGCGGTGATCCAGCAGCCACGTCATATAGTCCAGATGGTACTTGATCGCCTTGGCCCCGGCTTTGACGTTCTTACTGTCCGGATAGCCCTGTTTGGTGACTTTCTTATTTACCCGCTCATAAAGCAGTTTGGATGTCACCTCATGGTGGAACTTATCATCGAACCAACTGACCAATCGGCGCACCTCAAGCCGCTGCACCGGGTCGCTGGGCAGCAGAGACGCTTCGGGGCGGGTCTCTTCGATATATTCGCAGATCGCGGCGCTTTCGGACATCATGATCCCGTCGAGCCGCAGAACGGGCACCTTGCCCGCCGGGTTACGGCGCAGAAAATCCGGGTCTTGCTCCCAGTAACGTTCCTCAACCAGTTCCACCTCGATCTTCTTCTCCCCAAGGCTGAGCCGCACCTTGCGACAAAAGGGGGACAAGGGAACGTGAAACAAGCGAGCCGTCATAAGAAGTCCGTGTGATTAAAGGGATTGCACTCTTCCATGCCTGCTGGCGCAGGGATTTTCAACTGTCGAAACAGGCGGCACGACCGTCCGCGCGGATGGTCGCCGCCCCGTCCATAATCTGCGCCGTGCGCTTGCGGGTAAAGTCACTAGGGCGCGAGGCAGAGCGGTCTTTGGGCGCGGGTAGAATAGCGGCGAGCCGCGCCGCCTGTGTCGCACTAAGCTCTGCGGCGCTGACCCCAAAGTAATGCGGGGCCGCCGCGCCGACACCAAACACGCCTTCGTCAAACTCTGCCACGTTCAGGTAAACCTCAATAATCCGCCGCTTGGGCCAAAGCGCTTCGACCAACGGCGTCATCCCCGCCTCCATCGCTTTGCGTATCCACGACCGGCCATGCCAGAGATAGACATTCTTGACCGTCTGCTGGCTGATCGTCGATGCCCCGCGTTCAGAGCCGTTTTCGATCGCGGTGCGGATCGCCTCCATGTCAAAGCCCCAATGGTTGCAGAAATTCGCATCCTCCGCTGCCACGGCAGAGCGGGCCATGACCGGGGCAATCTGGTTCAGCGGCACCCAATCGCGCTGAACCCCACCCAAACGGCGGCTTTCGGAAAACATGTAGACGCCGGTGGGCGGGTTAACGAACCGAAAAAGCAGCACCAGCAAAACCACCAATGCGCCAGACAAAAGGGCTGCACCAAACAGCCAGCGGGTGACCCGTTCTTTCAACGTGATTCTTGGCGCGGCTTTGCGGCGGGTTTGGCCTTTTGAGGCGGTCTTTTTGCGCGTGGTCATGAATTAGCTATAGGCTGCTCGCAGGGATTTGTGAACTTTTCTCACGCGCGGTGATCTCTTGCGCGAGATAGGCACCGATCCGGGCCGATCCACGAGCGGAGGGATGAACGTTGTCCCCTGCGAAAAGCCCACGATCCCCCCGGTCGATCACGTTCTCGGAATCGACGAAATAGATTCCCGGGCGACCTGCGGCAAAAGTGGCGATGCGGGATTCGATTTCGACCAGATCATCGCGGCAGCCCGCGAAGGAACCGGAGCCAGAACCGGCGTAATACCCCATCCACATGACTTGCGCGCCTGTTTCGGCGCTAAGCCTTTGCAGAAAAGCCGGAATGCTGCCGCTTTGACCGTCCGGGCCGATCAGCGCATTCACGGATGCGCCGCAGGCACCACAGCCGCAATCGGCGCTTAGATCATTAGCCCCGCCGTTAACCACCACCCAATTCCAGCGCCCGCCGGGGAACTGCCTTTGAATGTCAAAGCCGACGGCAGAGGCGATGGTCGAGCCATTGTCGAACTGTGCGCCGGGAACCGCGCGGCTGGTGACGCTGCGGCCCGTTTGGTTGGAAATGACATCGGGGATCGCCGCGTTGCCGTTCCACGCCATAATGGAATCGCCCAACACAAGGATGTCGCCCCCGCCACGCGGTGCGGTGTCGGTGCAGGCGCTGAGGCCTGTGATTATCAGCAATACCGCTAGAATTCTTCGCATGATCTGCCTCCCGTGGAGAGGCAGAGGTAGCGCAGACAATTTTGAATACCACCCCCGCCCGGAATCAAGCCGCAGGCGCCGGGCCATCGCCTGCCCGTACCCGCGGGCTGGCGATTTGGGGAACCTTGGCGCAACTCTGCAGAGTCACGCCAAAGCTGATCTATTAAGCGGCACGAAGGACCGTCGCAATCACCACCCCACGGGCAGCCGATGGCCCTTGTTACTCTGCCGGAACTGCCGCCTCTTCCACGCTCAGTGGCGCAGGCAGATGCACCAGCATCTCTTTCGGGCAGACCTGCAAGAAGTTGTGCTTCTCCGTGTCCCAATGCTGGAGGATATCCGCGCCCTTGCGGCTGTTGGTCTCCGCTACATGACGCTCAATCAACCCATGCAACTGATTCAGCCAATGCTCTACAGTGACCGCACAGGTCACAATGGTTTCGGCATTCATCAGCTTCGGCGCCAGCCCTTCGGGATCATACAAATAGGCCATCCCCCCGGTCATCCCGGCGGCAAAGTTCGCGCCGATCTCACCAAGGATCACCGCCACACCGCCGGTCATATATTCACAACCGTTGCTGCCACAGCCTTCGATCACCACATGCGCGCCCGAGTTGCGCACGGCAAAACGCTCGCCCGCGCGGCCCGCGGCAAAGAGATAGCCCGCCGTCGCACCATAAAGCACCGTGTTGCCGATGATCGTATTCTCCGACGCCACAATCGGGCTCGCCATCGTTGGCCGTACCACAATCGTACCGCCCGACAGGCCTTTGCCGACATAGTCGTTGGCATCGCCCGAGACTTCCAGCTTTAACCCTGGCGCCGCAAAAGCGCCCAAAGATTGCCCGGCGCTGCCGGTCAGCTTCACCGTCAGGTGATCCGGCTGCAAGGAATTGCGCATCCCGAACCGCTTGACGATATGGCTGCTGACCCGCGTGCCCACGGTGCGGTGCGTATTCTGCACCGCATAGGACAGCTGCATCTTCTCACCGTCTTCCAAGAACCGCGCCGCATCGCGCACGATCTGAGAATCCAGCGTATCAAGCACCACCTGACGCGGCTTGTCGCGGTCATAGACGTTCTCATGCGCGCCATCGACGGTAATCAACAGCGGGTTCAGGTCCAGATCATCCAAATGCGCAGAGCCTCGGCTGACCTGCGTCAACAGGTCCGCACGGCCGATGACTTCATCAAGGCTGCGTGCCCCGATGCTGGCCAGAATCTCGCGCACTTCGGTCGCGTAGAAGGTGATGAGGTTCACCACTTTGTCAGCATTGCCGGTGAACTTGCCACGCAGGGCTTCGTCTTGGGTGCAGACGCCCACAGGGCAGGTGTTCGACTGGCACTGACGCACCATGATACAGCCCATGGCGATCAACGCGGCGGTGCCGATGCCATATTCCTCGGCCCCCATCATCGCCGCCATGACGATGTCGCGCCCGGTGCGCAGGCCGCCATCGGTGCGCAATGTCACCCGGTCGCGCAGGTTGTTCATCGACAGAACCTGATGCGCCTCGGTCAGGCCCATCTCCCACGGCAGACCCGCATATTTGATCGAAGTCGCAGGCGAGGCCCCGGTGCCGCCGTTATGGCCCGAAATCAGGATGATGTCGGCCTTGGCCTTGGCCACGCCCGCAGCAATCGTGCCGACACCGCTCGACGCCACCAGCTTGACCGTCACCTTGCAGCGCGGGTTGATCTGCTTGAGATCATAGATCAGCTGCGCAAGGTCTTCGATTGAGTAGATATCGTGGTGCGGCGGGGGCGAGATCAGCGTCACGCCCTTGGTCGAATGCCGCAGCCGCGCGATCAGATCAGTAACCTTCATCCCCGGAAGCTGTCCACCCTCACCGGGCTTCGCGCCCTGCGCGACCTTGATCTCCAGTTCTTCGCACTGGTTCAGATACTCCGCCGTCACACCAAAGCGCCCGGAGGCCACCTGTTTGATCTTGGCCGACGGGTTGTCACCATTGGCCTCAGGCACGAAATGCGCGGGATCTTCGCCGCCTTCGCCGCTGTCAGACTTCGCACCGATGCGGTTCATCGCCACGTTCAGCGTTTTATGCGCTTCGGGCGACAGCGCGCCCAACGACATGCCCGGCGTTACGAACCGCTTACGGATCGAGGTGATGCTTTCCACCTCCTCCAATGGCACAGGATTGCCGCGCGGCTTGATGTCGAGCAGATCGCGCAGATGGATCGGCGGGTTGCTCTGCATCTTCTTCGAATACTGCTGCCACATCTGAAAAGAGGCGCGGTTACAGGCCATTTGCAGCATATGCATGCTGCTGGCTTCCCACGCATGTTTCTCGCCAGTTTTGCGCTGCTTGTAAAAACCGCCGATGGGCATGACGACGCCATCACCCTGCCAGCCACGCGCGTGGACTTCTTCGGCTTTGCGTTGAATGCCTACCACGCCGATGCCGCTGATGCGGCTGGTCATGCCGGGGAAATACTCCGCGCACATGGCGCGGCTCAGGCCTACGGCTTCAAAGTTCAAACCACCACGGTAGGAGGAGATCACGCTGATCCCCATCTTTGCCATGATCTTGAGCAGGCCTTGGTCGATCGCCTCACGGTATTTTTGTACCGCTTGCGTCAACGTCATATCCAGCAGGCCGCGCCCGATCCGGTCGGCCAAGGAATCCTCGGCCAGATAGGCGTTCACTACGGTCGCACCGCAACCCACCAACACGGCAAAGTAATGCGGATCAACACATTCCGCCGAGCGCACGTTCAGCGACGTAAAGGTCCGCAAGCCTTTGCGCACCAAATGGCTGTGCACCGCACTGGTGGCAAGGATCATCGGCATCGCGACTTTGTCTGCGTCGCTGTACTGATCGGTCAGCACCAGATGCCCCGCGCCAGAGCGCACTGCATCCTCGGCCTCGGCCCGAATGCGCGCCAGCCCGGCACTTAGGTTACTGCTGCCTGCTTCAAAGGTACAATCAATGGTGACGGTATGCACCTTGAACTGCGACATCAGTTCTTCGAACTGAGCGTTGCCGACAAAGGGGCTGTCGAGCACCAGAATCTCGGTCTGGCTGCTGTCTTCGTCCAGCACGTTCTTTAGGTTCCCGAACCGGGTCTTAAGGCTCATCACCCGGAATTCACGCAAGCTGTCAATCGGCGGGTTGGTAACTTGGCTAAAGTTCTGGCGGAAGAAGTGACTGAGGGGGCGGTACTGCCCGCTCAAAACAGCCGAGGGCGTGTCATCACCCATCGACGCCAGCGTCTCTTTACCGTCCTCGGCCATCGGCGCGAGGATCTGCTCCAACTCTTCGATGGTATAACCCGCCGCAACCTGACGACGGCGCAGGTCATTGCCCTCAAAGAGCGGCTTTTCAGTGACCGCGCTTAGCGCGTCATCCAACTCATGGATCTTGCCAACCCAATCGCCAAAGGGCTGGTTGCCTGAAAGCTTGTCTTTGATTTCAGTATCGTGGAACAGCTTGCCCTCAGTCATATCGACGGCAATCATCTGCCCCGGCCCAAGCGCGCCTTTGGCCACAACACGTGCTTCGTCCAGCGGCACCATACCGGCTTCGGAACCCGCGATCAGCATACCATCAGAAGTCACCACATAGCGCATTGGACGCAGACCGTTCCGGTCAAGCCCGGCGCAAACCCAACGCCCATCGGTCATCGCCAGCGCGGCTGGGCCGTCCCATGGTTCCATCACCGAGTTGCAGTAGGAATACATGTCGCGCCACGCTTGGGGCAGCTCCACGGCCAGTTTGGACCACGACTCGGGCACCAGCATCGTCTTGGCCATCGGCGCTGAGCGGCCTGCGCGCACCAACACCTCAAACACCGAATCCAAGGCAGCAGAGTCGCTCGACCCGGCTGCGACGATCGGTTTGATATCTTCAGCCATGTCACCAAAGGTCGAAGATGCCATGCGGATTTCGTGACTCTTCATCCAGTTGGTGTTGCCTTTCAGCGTGTTAATTTCGCCGTTATGCGCCAACATGCGGAAGGGCTGCGCCAGCCACCACTGCGGGAAGGTGTTCGTCGAATAGCGCTGGTGATAGATCGCAAAGGCGCTGATGAACTTATCATCTTTCAGGTCGGGATAGAATTCGGCCACCTGTTCGGCCAGCATCATGCCCTTGTAGATGATGCTGCGGCAGGACATCGACGCGATATACATCTGTGGCACCTGCGCGGCGATCGCGGCTTTCTCAATCCGGCGGCGGATCACGTATAGCTCACGCTCGAATGTCTCTTCATCCACGCCCTTGGCGTTAGAGATCAGGATTTGCTCAATCTCGGGCCGTGTCGCATTGGCCTTATCGCCCAGCACTGAGATATCAACCGGCACATGGCGCCAGCCGTAGATATAATAGCCCATGCGCAGCACTTCGGTTTCCACGATGGTCCGGCATGTCTCTTGTGCGGCAAAGTTGGTGCGCGGCAGGAACACTTGCCCCACAGCAATCAGCTCATTTTCACGGGGGGTATGGCCGGTACGGCGCACCTGATCGTAAAAGAACGGCACGGGGATCTGCAGGTGAATGCCCGCACCATCGCCGGTCATCCCATCAGCATCTACCGCGCCACGGTGCCAGATCGCCTTTAACGCGTTAATCCCGTTCGAGACAACTTCGCGGGTCTTTTCGCCGTTGATGTTAACCACCAGTCCAACACCGCAAGAGGAATGTTCCTCTTCGAAGCTATACATACCCTTTTCGGCCATCATCGCGCGTTTGGCTTCTTCGCGGGCTACCCAGGCGTCATCATATTTGGTCATGGCTTGGTTCCTTCCACAAATGCCGCAAATCTTGCTGTGACTTCGGCCTTGGTTTTGGTTTCTTGCGTCCCGGCAAAGTCATGACCTGCGGGTTTCGCATCTATGTAAATCTCGGGTTTGGGCAGCAGCCCGCGCCGTCGCTTATTCTGCGGCGATGCGCTGCACCCCATTGAAATCATTCAGGATCGCTTCGGCGCAATCGCGACCGTCTTTGATCGCCCACACCACCAAGCTTGCGCCGCGCACAATGTCACCCACGGCATAAACGCCTTCCAGCGCGGTGGCCCCGGTGACGTAATCCGCCTTGATTGTCCCCCAGCGGTTGACCGGCAGGTCCGGCTCATCCCACAGCACCGGCAGGTCTTCGGGCTCAAAGCCCAGAGCCATGATCACCAGATCGGCGTCTTCGACGTAGTCGGCCCCTTCGATGACTTCGGGTGCCTGACGACCCGTCACATCGGGCGCACCAAGTCGCATTTTTTGCACCATGACCCCGGTCACCGGATCACCGACAAAGCCTTTTGGCGCGCTAAGCCATTCGAAAATCACGCCTTCTTCCTCGGCGTTCTGCACTTCGCGCTGGCTGCCCGGCATATTGGCCCGGTCACGACGGTAAAGGCATTTCACGCTTTCCGCGCCCTGCCGGATTGAGGTCCGCACGCAGTCCATCGCCGTGTCGCCGCCGCCGATCACGACAACCTTTTTGCCAGCGGCATTCAGGCGTCCATTCTCGAATTCTTCAACCGTGTCGCCAAAGCTTTTGCGGTTGGAAGCGGTCAGAAAATCAATCGCTCGCTCTACGCCAAAGCCACCCACGCCGGGGGCTTCAATCTCGCGGGTTTTGTAGACGCCTGTGGCGATGATCACTGCATCATGTTTGCCACGGATCGCGCCAAAGCTGATGTCGCGGCCTACGTCGCAGTTCAATTCAAAGGTCACACCGCCATCGACCAGTTGCGCATTGCGGCGCTCTACCACATCTTTTTCAAGCTTGAAGCCGGGGATACCGTAGGTCAGCAACCCGCCCGCGCGGTCATAGCGGTCATAGATCGTAACCTGCACACCGGCACGGCGCAGCATATCAGCTGCGGCCAAACCACCGGGGCCAGCCCCGATGATGCCGACACTTTCCTGACGTTCCTCACGCGGGGCGGCGGGTTTGACCCAGCCTTTCTCCCAAGCGGTGTCAGTGATGTATTTCTCGATCGAGCCGATGGTCACGGTGCCGTGGCCTGATTGCTCAATCACACAGTTGCCTTCGCACAGACGGTCTTGGGGACAGATACGGCCACAGATCTCGGGGAAGGTGTTTGTCGCCTGACTGATCTCATAGGCTTCTTCCAACCGGCCTTCGGCGGTGAGGCGCAGCCAGTCGGGGATGTTGTTATGCAGCGGGCAATGGGTCTGGCAATAAGGCACACCGCACTGGCTGCACCGGCTTGATTGCTCGGCGGCTTTGCGGTCAGCGTATTCGGCATAGATCTCGTCGAAATCTGTTCGGCGCAGGTTGGGCGGACGCTTCTCAGGCATGTCCCGCGCCACATCCGTAAATTTCAGCATAACCTGCTTCGCCATATACCCGTTCCTTCGACAAATTCCGTCAGAAGGCCCAAATACAAGAGCGCAAAAGTAAATAAAAGACAGCAGTGCTGACCTATTTACCTCTTTCCGGCCAAATGAACCGCCCGGACATCATTTTTATGCATAAATTAAAGTCCGATTCGGACCTATATGCTTATAAACCCGTGTAGAGCGCAATAATCGCGATCACGCCCACAAAGATTCGCCACCAACCGAACAGCGCGTAGCCATAGCGGCTCACGTAATCGAGCACCCAACGCACCACGATCACGGCAGAGATGAAAGCCATCGCAAAACCAACTGCGATCTCACCCATGGCCGAGGCATCCAGCACATCGCGGTTCTTATAGATGTCATAGGCAAAGGCACCCGCCATGGTCGGCATCGACAAGAAGAACGAAAATTCCGCCGCCGCGCGCTTGCTCGACCCCAGCAACAACGCCCCGACGATCGTCGCGCCCGAGCGTGACGTGCCGGGGATCATAGCGAGGCATTGGATCACCCCAATTTTAAAGGCCATCGAAAGCGGAAATTTTGTCGCGTCAGAATAGGTCGGCGCGGGCGCAATACGGTCAACAACCAAAAGGACCACCCCGCCCAGCACCAGCATGATGGCAATCAGCAGCGGCGTTTCAAAAAGGACCGTTTTGATAAACTCATGCGCCATGACGCCAATCACGACCGCAGGCAGAAAGGCCAAAAGAACGGACCACACAAAGCGCCGCGCTTGCGGATCATGCGGTGCCGCCGAAAACACGGCCCAAAGCCGTGCTGAGTACACCGTTAGGATCGCCAGAACCGCGCCCAGTTGAATGACAACCTCAAAGGACCGCCCGGCGCTGTGGAAACCCAAGAAATGCCCGGCCAACAAAAGATGCCCAGTCGAAGATACGGGGATGAACTCTGTCAGCCCCTCTAGCAAACCCAGAAAGGCGGCGATCAGAGTAGTCGAGTTTTCCATTATCCCTGCCGCAGATTACGCGCCGAAGCTTTGATTGCGTCATATTGCCCTGAGGGCCGGAAGCGCCACAGATAGTCAGGCAGCACCGCATCCATCGCCATCGGGGTGATGCCAAGCTCGGTAAAGCCGCGCGCATCCTCGGCCACGACGTTATCATTGCGCAGGTTTTTGACCTGATCGCGCGTCAACATCTTATTGGTAAACAGCCCAAAGGTGACCGATTGCAGCATGTCGAAACCAAAGGCCACCATCTTGGCGACGAACCACGGCATGTTCAGCACCAAGCGTCGACGGTGGATCACTTCGAGCATCCGCTGCATCAAGCCACGGAACGTATCCACGTCCGGCCCGCCCAATTCATAGATGCCCGATGCGACTTGCCCCTCAAGCGCCTTTTCAGCAGCCTTGGCAACATCATCGACAAAGACAGGCTGAAAGCGGGTCGAAGCACCAGCAACAGGCAGGATTGGCCCGGTGCGGGTCATACCTGCAAAGCGGTTAAAGAACTCATCCTCTGGCCCAAACATGATTGATGGGCGCAGGATCACAGCATGGGGCATATGCTTGAGCACCGCCGCCTCGCCTTCGCCCTTTGTGCGGGCATAGTCACTGTCGGCTTCCATATCCGCGCCAATGGCAGAGACTTGAACAAAGCGATCAACGCCCTCACCCGCGGCCATACGCGCGATGCGCTCTGCCCCTTCGGACTGCACGGCGTCAAAACCGTTTTTGCCGGTCTCAACCAGAATTCCCACGCAGTTCACTACCGCATCGGCCCCGCGCAGCGCATCGCGCACAGAGCCATCGTCGCGGATGTTGCACAAAATCGGCTCGACTTGGCCGACCACACCATAAGTGCGCACAAAGAGCGCCTCGTTGGGATGACGCACCGCCACCCGCACCCGCCAGCCAGCTCTGGCCATGCGATACGCGATATAGCGTCCGACAAACCCCGAACCGCCATAAATCGTGACCAGCTTAGACATTTTGCCGCTCCTGTAGATCAAATTCTTTCACAGGATGTACCTGCGCGCCGCCCCTGTCACAAGACCAAACCCCAATGCACAGCAGCCATCGCGGAGGATTTTCAGGTTTTCGCCCAAATTGCGATTGACAGTCACCCAGCCGAGCCTTAGAGCACCCCACACGATACGTGCCCAGGTGGCGGAATGGTAGACGCGCTAGCTTCAGGTGCTAGTACTGGCAACGGTGTGGAGGTTCGAGTCCTCTCCTGGGCACCATATAAACTCAGCTAAGGCTTTGGGTTTATTCACCTTATCAGGTTTGTTACCCTACATAGGTCCACTTTCAGGTCCACGTTAGGTACACATCTATGGCCCGCCCAGCGCTAAAGCTTAAATACGTTAAACTCGATGAGAACGGGCGTTTCCGTTACAGGCGAAGAGTCCCCAAGTCACTTCACAGGGCACTGGGTAAGGCAGAGTTTTCAAAGGTGCTGGGTATCTCAGAACGAGAGGCCACCTTAGCCTACGGTGAGTATCATCGTGATGTTGAGCGACAGATTGCACTGGTGAACTCAACAGGGGAGATCGCCACCCCCCTGGAACATCATGAGCACATAAAATCTTTCTTCAGGCTCAACGGCCTCACCCCACATGGCCCCGGTGCTACCACGGATGAGAAAACTGCAAGACGCGAATATTCAGAAGAGATACTCAATAAGTATCCCCTTATTGAAGAAACCGGGGCCTATGAAGGCGTTTCAGAAGCAGACAGCAAGTTGGTCGTCGCCCTCAGGCTTGGTGCTGATACAGTTCAAAGCGAACCCACTGTCACCGACGCCTTTCACCTATACCTAAAAGAGAAAATGAACCCTGACCCTTTCAAGCAGCGGAAAAACGTGAACAACTTCAGACGCATCGAAGAACATGCGCTAGCTGCCTTCGGGTCCAATCTACCGATTACGAAGATCAAACGTTCCCACGCAAGAGCCCTCCGAGACAGGCTGCTCAAGAGGATGAAGCCAGCTTCCGCACGACGGCAGATCAATAACATCAAAGCGGTCATAAATTTTGCCGCCCGTGAATACGATCTTGCCGAGTGTACTTGCTTCAGAAACCTTGAGTACCCTGAAGCGTCAACTGCTCCTAGTGACCTTCGTGAACCGCTTCCAACCGATATCATCGACAGCATGTATGAAGCTTTGCAACCTCATCCTACGCTCTTGGAAATTTGGACGTTGATGCATCATACCGGGGCACAGAATGCAGAGATACTCGGTCTTCACATAGATGAGATCAGCTTAGGAGATGATGTCCCTCATATCGAGATTAAGCCGAATTCTTCCCGGGGCCTTAAGGATTCAGCCCGAAGAAGGAAGGTACCCCTCGCCGGCAGTCGTGCGTTAAAGGTAGCGAAAGATATTAAGGCACGCGAAACTGAATCGGGTGAGGCGTTCCCGAAGTTCGCCAAACCTCGGGGCCATGATAACTTCAGCAACCAACTCATGAGAATACTTCGACGCTTCACGCCGGACCGAAAACACGGAATCTACTCACTACGCCATAACATGAAGGACTCACTTCGAGCTGCCGATGTCTCCTCACGGCTTCAGGATGCAATTCTTGGACACAGCTTAGGGTCAGGGGCTCAAGCAAACTATGGGTCAGGCTTCACGCTCCAGAAGAAACAAGCAGCACTTCGGGCGAGCCTAAAAGGTTGGCATCCTCCCTTGGACCGAAATTCTCCCTTGGACTGAGTCTAAGCAACCACGAAAGGAAGCAAAGCATTCATGACCACACAGGACGGATCAGCACTTCCCCTACGACCAGCTCTCGCCCCTATTCCTGATAACCCAGATCAGAAGGGCGAAATCTTGCGAGCAGCCCAAATGGCAGAGTTACTTTATAGGCCAAAATCACGAGAGGCTATTGCTCTCACTAGGACACTCACCGACGAGCTCATGCAAATCGAGCTGAAAACAGGCAAAAGGTCTCGTAGGCGAACCATTGAAGAGGAGAAACGTCTGCTAGCTAGCCTTTCTGCATTTTGGTCCGATCTGATGATCCACTCTAACAACGAAGCCGCTTTGGGATGTTGTTATCATCCCACTAATCAGGATGACTACGCTAACAATTTGGCTGCCCGACGACAGTTAGAGGCAGTGATAGAGGTGTGGGAGGATCATGGCCTTGTCGAATTCTTTGTAGGCTTTAGCCCGCTCGACGACTTTGACGGTGAAGCTTATCGACGTAGAGGCTTTGCCCGACGGGTGAGAGCTACGGAAAGACTGGTCAATCTGACCAAACGATCAGGAGTTGAGCCTGCTTATATTCAGGACCATATCGAATACGCTCATCGGGCCAGCTTCCCAATAGAGGCTAAAACTTGCGATGGGAAAAAGGCAACTTTCAAGCCGAAAGCACTAAGCGATCAAGCTGAGCCGATATGGCTACTGAACGAGTTCTTGGACCAACAAACCTACAGCTTCCCAACCAAGCCCCGGCTAAGGCGTCTGTTTCACATGGCCGACGACCCCGCCTTCAGCTGGAACAAGGGGGGGCGCATTTACGCTGTGGGCCCAGACAACTTTCAGACCCTTCCCTCGAGCGAAAGAAACCTAATCACTGTCAACGGTGAAGAAACGGCTGAGCTGGACATCAGTGCAAGCCACCTTACGATATTCTTGGGTCTTAATGGCGAACTGAACGAAGTTTCCAGCGACCTATACTCGTTGGACGGTTACTCCCGAGCTGCAGTGAAGCAAGTGATAACTGCTGCCTTTGGGAAAGGGGAAATGCCAACCAGATGGCCTCGCGGTGCTAAGAAAGGCATTGCCGAAGTAGACGGCATAGATGTCAGTGAAGTGCCGAAAATCGGCGAAGTTGTTAATGCCATTCTAGCCAAGTACCCAGCTCTCTCCCAACTAGAGGAAACGGATTTGGATTGGTCTGTTCTGCAATACCATGAATCCGAAGCTTTCCTGTCAGTGATGCTTTGCCTGATGAATGAACACACAGTGCCAAGCCTTCCCGTTCATGACAGCCTGATCGTGCCCCAGTCAAAAAAGGAATTGACTAGGTCCTTACTTCAGCAGGCCTATGTCACCCAATGCAATGTATTGCCCGCCATGACGTACTAATTAGCTTGTCTGTACAACCTGAAGCAAGAGTAGTAACCGCTCCATTGATACCGCGCTTATGCAGCTTGATTGTTTTGCGCAGCCATCGGCACCCAGTTCCACGGCAGCAGGTCATCTAAGCGGTTGATCTTGTGATCATGGATGCGGTCGAGGATGTCAGCGAGATAGGCCTGTGGGTTGAGGCCGTTTAGCTTTGCGGTTTCAATGATCGTCATGGCGCGGGCGAGTGTTTCTGCACCGGTGTCGGCCCCGGCAAACAGCCAGTTCTTTCTTCCGATTCCAATCGGTCGCAGGGCGCGTTCAGCTGGATTATTGTCGATGGCCACGCGACCGTCTTCCAGGAACAAGCTGAAGGCTTCCCGACGGTTGAGGCCATAGCGGAAGGCCTTGGCCAAATTGCTCTTTCCCGGGATGCCCAAGAGCTGTTGCTCGGACCAAGTAAAGAACGCCTCAACCTTCGGCAGGCTGAACTTTTGACGTGCCGCGTAACGGACGTCAGCAGGCTGGCCACTGATATCGCGCTCAACGTCATAGAGTTTGCCGACCTGGTCGAGCGCCTCGCGGGCGATCTCGGATTTGGTCGATGCCCAGAAGTCGTGGAAGTCACGGCGCAGGTGCGCCCAACAGGAAGCCTCGCGTAAACGAGGCAAACCATCAGGTCCAGGCGCGTAAAGCTTGGCATAACCCTTGTAACCGTCTGCCTGAAGGATACCGCTGGCATTAGCCAGGTGGTCCAAGACATGCTCCTCCTTCCAATCCGGCGCAAACCGATAGACGGCTCCAGGTGGCGCATCCCCCGCCCATGGGCGCTGGTCACGCACATAGGCCCAGATCCGTCCCTGCCTGACGCCTTTACCAAGCCCTTTGTCGCGCAAAGATCGGTCCAGCACCCGGATCGGCGTGTCATCCGCATGCAGCAGGTCGCTGCCCATGATGTCAGCCTCGATCCGTTCGATCAGTGGCGACAAGGCCTTCATGGCCCGCCCGCACCAGCCCACAAGGGTGGTCTCGGGGATGTCTGCGCCCATGCGGGCGAAGATCTCGTGCTGGCGATATAAGGGAAGATGATCGTCAAACTTCGCGACTAAAATATGAGCCAGCAGGTTCGGGCCTGCCATGCTGCCCGGGATCGGACGGCTGGGTGCAGGCTCCTGCACCATCCGCTCGCAGCGGCGACAGGACTTCTTGATCCGGGCGATCTGAACCACCTTCATCTGGGCTGCAATCATGTCCAGCAGTTCGCTGACATCCTCACCCACCACGCGCAGATCGCCGCCACAGTCAGCGCAGCATGTGCCGGGATCAAGTTCACGACGCTCGCGCGGTGTCGCATCCGAGACACGTGGACGTCGACGCAGCGCGGGCGCAGAGGGATCATCCGGTGCCGGCTCGTCCTGACCTTCGTCGATGGGCGCTTCATCGCCCTCGGCCACGGCCAGTAGCAAGTCTTCAAGGGCCAGTTCCAGCTGCTCGATCTCGCGCTCGATCTTTTCCGATGACTTGCCGAAGGCCAGCTTCTGCAACTTTGCGATCCGCAGGCGGAGGGCCTGAACCAGCTGGTCGTGGACCCGCAATGTCGCCGAGATCTTGGCATTTTCCGCCTGCAAAGCCGCAATCATCGCCTTCAATATGGCGGGATCATCGGGGAGGTTTTGCGTTACATTCGACATGCACATGGCTACCACAATGCACGTGATAGCGCCATAAAAACAAAGCGTTTTAGCCTATATATTCAGCCCACGCGAGCGGGCGGCGCGCCCCAATCCGGCCTGCGCCAGTCAATGCCTTCCCACAACATTGCAAGCTGCGCGGACGTCAGACGGGCGGCCCCCTCGGTCATTGCAGGCCAAGGGAAGCGGCCGCGTTCCAGGACTTTATAATAGAGGCAAAAGCCCTGACCGTCCCAATACAGAAGCTTGAGCCGATCTCCCCTGCGGCCGCGAAAGGCGAAGACCGCACCGCCCGTCGGCTTCTGGCGCAGGACATCCTGGGTCAGCGCAGCAAGACCAGCAATGCCCTTGCGCATGTCCGTGACACCGCAAGCCACGTAGACGCGAACGCCAGTGCCCGGACCAATCATACTGCTTCCACAGCACGGATTAGCTGCGTCAGCGCCAAGGCAGCCATGTTGCTGTCGAAGTGCAGGCTGCGGCCGTTGCGCAAGCGCAGTTCGACAGCCATCGGGGCCGCGACGGTGGGTGTGTCAGCGATGGCGGGAACGCCGTGTTCAGGAATATCGAAAGGAAGGAAGAGCGCACCTGCGTCAGGCGACCAAAGTCCTTTGTTCTTCAGATCATGCCGCCACGCATAGATCTGTTGCCGCGTGATCTCGTGGCGCTGCGCCACCTGCGTGACCGTCGCACCATCCGTGTCCACCGACATGACAATTCCAAGCTTCTCTTCGTCGCTCCAGCGCCGCCGACGTTCAAACCCCAGTATCTCACCACGCATAGCCGACCCCCACCTAAGACACGTCGCTAACGACGTCGTTAAGCACGTCTCTTAGCAAATCATCAGCAGATCAGGCAGGTGGTCCCAATCGAGTGGTTACCAAGAGTATCAAGTTTCATATTATTGTTTCGCTAACCTCCCTACACCCTTTCTGTGAGTAGGCACTGAGAGACTCAGAGAATGAGTCATCCTTGTCGACTACTTATGACTTACTATGAGCGTTACTTTGTACAGTAAGCGCTGGGCAGACGGGCGGCAAATTCCAACAACAATAACAACAGTAAAGCCAACCCCTTTTTTGAAGTGATCTCTTTCAACCCCCTACCCCCCCTTAAGTGCCTTAGATTCACAAGGCTCAATGCCTATCTGAGCCCATTCCGAGCCTGCCAATAGACCTTGCCCATGTGTCAGACCAACGATGTATCGGAATAGGCAGACAATGAAGTCGGTTTAGACTTTTGGCAGACACCCTGCCGCAACTTCTTAGACATCATTGGCAGACAAGAAAGGCACGCAATGCTCATAGGATATGCAAGAACATCGACACTCGAACAAAAAGCAGGATTTGACTCTCAGAGAGACGCGCTGGAAGCTGTCGGGTGTGACAGGGTATGGGAAGAGCAAAGGAGCTCTGTAGGGCCTCGTGAGGCGCTCTCAGAGGCCATCGGGTTCTGTCGGGAAGGCGATGTGTTCGTGGTTACTAAGCTGGACCGTTTGGCAAGATCCGTAAGGCACCTTGGGGAGATTGTTGAAGAACTTGAAAGTAAAAGTGTCGGCCTGAGGGTTATCGACCTTGGCTTAGATACAGCCACCGCAACGGGAAAGCTGATGCTAAATGTTTTCGGGTCAGTTGCTCAGTTCGAACGCGAAATGATGTTGGAGCGCCAGCTTGAAGGTATCGCTAAAGCTAAAGCGGAGCGAAAGTATAAAGGAAGGAAACCAACTGCGATGGCAAAAGCAACTCAGGTTGAAAGCCTACTCAACCAAGGACGATCTAAGCGGAAAATAGCGCTTGCAGTAGGAATTTCTGAAAGATCGGTCTATCGGATAGCCAATTCAATTTGCTAGCGCCAGTTAATCAACCTACGAAAGGGTTGCCTTCTTTACTGCCAAGAGCATTTACAAGAAGGCAACCCCTAGCATCAGAAGAGATCGGAGAATGCACCGGTTACATTCTGATGCTTGAGCGCCTCGCCTTTCACAAAGTCGATCATCGAGCGAGCTCGGCGTTCGAGATACTCATTCATTCCTGAGTTGCGAAATGCTCTAATTAGGATTTCTTTGCTCTCTTCTGGTACCTCAGCCTCTTCTTTGGCCCCCCCTGCTAGTCCTCCAGTCTTACTTAGATAGGTAAACTCGAGCGCATTGGCCCCAAAATCAATCCTAATATCGGCGACCCCAAACGGGGAGTAGGCTCTCGAAATCTCAACAAATTCGGCATCGTTCTTGTCGAAGACTTCACTAACAGTGGTAGTCTTTCGGTCGACTACGGCCATGACTGCATGATAGAAGTCAGCCATATCGCCGGTGGTCTCGATACTGATATTGTACGCACGCCGATCACTGCGACTCTTGGTGTGCTGTTGAAAATCCAACACTCGAAATGTAGCGCCGATCCTACAGCCAAAGCCAACAGCCAAGTTACGCTCGCTTTTCCGGTCTATGAAGGAACTAAATTTCTTGTGGTTTGGGATCAGAAATTTTTCTCTGAACAGATCAGGGTTTATATCCGCAACCATAGATAGCACTTTATCACTATGGCGCTTGGAAAAAACAGAGAAGAGGGTATCCAAGTTTCTTGAGGCAATTCGGGCGATACAGTGAGCAGCAAAGTACTCCTGGAATGATCGATGAGTAAATGTGTATGTCAGCCCTTCCATCTTCAGGATACAGACACTTTGAACTAGATCGTCAACAAACGCATCCGCATCGATAGAAACCGATTCAATTCCCTTTACTGCTTCTACCGCAGAAAGCAGGTCACCCCTCGAAAATTCAACAGTCTGGTCGTAATATGTTTTTAAACACAGATATGACGTCAAACGAATAAAATCGAACTTATCTAGCTCAACATGAAACTTCCTCTTGTATCCTTTGGTAAGATCATGCCGATGATAAAGAGCTTCGAATGCCTGTTCATAGAATTGAAACATCTTGTTTGGAATGTCAGGGTTGTACGAAAATGTGACTAGCATCATATACGCTAAGAGGGGATTCGATAGAAAATCTGAGTGATCGGAATAAAGATTATCGAATTTTGAGAGAAATTTTCGCTTCAAGTCCTCGTCACAATTAGCTCGCTGAATCAAGAGCTTTGATGCCTCTTCAGTGAGGGGGCAGACATGGGCCTGCCGAAAGTTTTCCCACCCCATAAATCGCTCATCTGATCTGCTAGTCACAACTATTGTTAACTCAGGATTATTTTCCTGAAGCTCCAATATCATTGACTGAACATGATCGCGTCTGTCGAAACTAACTTCATCAAAACCATCAAGAAATAGTACGAACTCCCCCGCCCGCAATGCGGATTTAAAATCAGCCTGCGGAATGGTTGATCCCGACTTTACGATTGAGTGAAATATAAAATCAGAAATGTCTTTATGGGTTAAGCTATTCAGATTACGCAACTCCAAGAAGAAGGGGATCTTCCCATCTGATTTCTCAAAATAAGAAAGCCATAAGTACCTCATAAACATAGACTTGCCACCACCGCCTTCACCAATGATGACTGATGACTGGCCCGAGCGTATAAATTCTATCATTGAGTACTGATCAACTTCCTCATCGCCTAGCTTAAAGTATTGATCGACGTAAATTTCTAACGTCTTCGCTGCGGTATCACTTTTTAGGATGGTTTTGACGGTCATGCATTTATTGAAGCTGATCTGAAGATGATCGCGCAAATCTCTTTTGATGACCTCAGAACTTTCCGTTATCTTACGGATTTTCTTATTGGTATATGCTGTCGCCATATTTGACAGAAGGCCAGCGAACCCCTGAATACCGATTTGCGCTAAGATACCAGCTTCTGCGGCCATGAAATAAACTCCTTAAAAAATATCTCTATGATCAGTACCATTGATGCCGATGAATTCAAGCAGGATAGCTTGAAGACGCCAACCCCTCACCTAATATCTCAGCAAGCGACGCATGAGCTGTTCACCAAGTGCAAGGTGTGCTTGATCTTGATCATCGCGTGCTATCCTGATGCCTGTTATTTATTTAGCCAGCGCCTCGGCTGTTGCCCGGCACTCCTCCCTCAATCGATTCGGCTCAAGGAGATATCCTGATCAGCAAAATAGCCGACAAACTTGAGGGAGATATGAAACTCCGAAGCCGACCAAACTCACGGGATTCGGTTTTCTTGCAAGCGCTCGGGTGATTTTGCGGAGGCCAGCAAGGCCATTGCGCCACAGTATTTATTTTCACTTGCGAGGTTATAGTCTGATTGTAAGCACTCGGGGCTACTTAGCATGCAAGAACTTGCGAACTTAGACGTCTTTCTCTGCTCAAATGATAGCCCAGACGGTTGCTTGATGCTCTCTGACTTGGACGGTTTTCTGACCGGGATTGCATGCTCGCCTGAGATGATTCCAGAGACAGAATGGATCGCTCTGGCTCTCGGTGGAACGCTAGAGGTGCCTGAATGGGTCAAACAAACCATAGTCGCATTGTTCGGGAACATACTTCAAAAACTGCTGAACGATCCACCATTCGTGGAACCCAGCTTCTGGTTAGCGCCAGAAGGAGAGGTGATCGCAATGGATTGGTGCGCTGGTTTTATAGACGCAGTCTCTCTCAGGCCAAGGAAGTGGCTTAGGCTTACCGAGAGCGGTACGCAGGGCCATCTTATGACCCCGCTTATGCTCCACATGCTGGATGACGCTGGAAGCTCTCTAATGGGCATCCCTCAAGAAGACCTCAACCAAGCCCTAGACGAGGCAGCAGAAGCTATTCCGGAAGCTGTAGTCGGCATTTATCGATTCTGGCAGGAAGGTGTGTGACACGAGGCAGGTCAAAAAAAAAGGGCCAGTGTGTGTGGGAAGTGTGTGGGGTCGAGCGCCTCAAGAATCGACCAAACCATTGTTAAATATGAATTAATTTAACTGAAAATTTTCTGCGGAGGATGTGTCCGCCGTACATTTATGCGCCTAGCGCGTACGTCCATAATTTTAAACAATTACTGCGCTGGGCATCCGAAGGACTGTGACCTAAATTGTGCCCCAAATTGTGTCCTAAGTTCTTGGGGCGCTAAAGCAAGGCTCACAGTAGAGTTTGCTGCCCCACTGCTTGGCCCAATCACTCCCCCGCCTTATCCAACCGATACTTTCCGTCACCAACCTTAATAGGTACACCAATTGAGCATTTAGTAGCACCATTCCTTAAAATCAAATCAGCGAAAGCTTTATGGTCAAACTCTCGATTAATGATCTTAGCTAAATCCCTACCCGCCTTGGATAGCATAGCTACTTCAAGACTCAGTCTATGCTTCTCGGGGCCTTCGATTATGGCAGCAACATTTTCACGCAAAAGCTGCATCTGAACACTATTCTCGAGAACCATGTTATATGTTCGGTTCATCGTCCAGAAACCTGACTGCTCTAGAATTGTCTTATCTGAATATGGAAGACCGGGACTCATAGCATCGATATAGGTAATGCCATCGTCTATAGTATATGGCAAAACTCGATCAATTAATTTTGAAACTTCTCCATCGAGCAACGACACAAAATGCAGTGTAGCAGGAGATACGCTGCCAGCGTTCCGGACCTCCCCCTCTAGCAGCTTTGAATATATTAGCCTCAAATCATCACTAGAAGCATCTTCTGCATAGCGCTCAAACTTGTTTATCCAATCTTCGGAAGGGCCGTTTTCGTCACTGCTAGGGAGATCAGATTGCAAGTTTTCGATAGTGATCTTAGCTATAGCTTCTTTGTTTCTCTGGCCTCTATACTGCCGACCTAAAAAGCTATCCATTGCACGATCCATGATTTCTGGATCACTCACTGCCAGCTCAGCGGCTTTGTCCGCCATAGCTTGTGATATCTTGCTTCTCGCATCAAACTTGTCTTTGTTCCTTTGAGAAAAACCTTCGATATATGTCGCAGGATACTCCACAGAAGCCCCCACCAGTCGACTGAGAGCCTTTCCAGCAGGCCCTAAAAGTATCTGAGGGAGACCCCCATCTGAAAAAAGATCAAGCCAGGAATAAGAAGAATTATCATTTGGCATCGAAACCTCCAAAATAAGACCAATTATGGTCCAACTTATGGGGTTGGCAAGCCTGATATACGCGCCATACCCACAAACGAAAAAAGGAGGTAATCCGTTTCTCCTTTAGGGATGTGATGTGTCGAGCCTATTGGATGCCATCTGCCCGGACACTACCTATAATTATCATCAGGCAGCAATTGGCCTCTTTAAGCTGGGCTAGGTAGGCAAAAGCCGGTACTGGGCCGCAGTGATTTTCTATTTGGGTCAGTCTTGGGGTGGGTGTTGTAGCGATACACGCATCGAAGGCCGCACCCCAAACGTGTGTAATAAATGTGTGTGGTCGACCATCAGGGAGCCAAAGCAACCTATTGATTTTAAGTCAAAATCACTACTGAATGCTTGCTGGCGGAGGAGGTGGGATTCTCAGCCCGGAATCAGAAAAATAGGTCCACAAATGGGTCCACGCTCGCAAAACACACCAAGCCAAACTATTGTTTTAAAAAGCATTACTGACCCCCTTCGCTCCTCTCCTGGGCACCAATATCAACAGAAAAAACCCTCGCAAACTTCGGTTTTCGAGGGTTTTTTGTTTCCATAACCAACAGCTATCACACAAACTCACTCTCTATAGAGGCCGCGACTATGAAGCCCCTCTAAGCGGATTCGCTTCGCTCGGGCGCGTATGCATTGCCAATCAGTTCAGCTGCCGTCCGAAGTCTAGAAAGGTGATTGGCCACCACCGCATCCAAACTTCGATCACCCGAATTCCAAATGAGGTTCACCGCCCCGATCGGTTTCCCCTCCGCGATGATCGGAACCGCAATCGCCGACGGCAAGGCACCATAATCGACGGCCCGGCCCCAATGCCCCGGAGAGCGCACAGCATATCCTTGATCGCCTATCGCACGCAGAATTTTCGGCAATTGTAGCAGCGCCTGTACTTCCTCGCGCGGCAGGTGGGTTGCGAAAGTTTGCAGCACGCTTGTCCGCTCTGGCTTAGGCATCGCATATAGGTAGGCGGCTCCCAAAGCCGACAGAGTTGGCGAGGGTCGAAAGCCTACGGCATCCGGATAGATTGAATGAACCTTATAAACGCGCGTTGTATCTACGATCTCAACCCGGCCCCCGCCGATACCAGCAGCCAGATCGCAGGCCAGACCCGTTTCTTCGCTAAGTTGCAGGATGACGCTTTTGCCAACGGCGACAAGACGGTCAACGCGATGTGGCATTCCGCTGCCTTGCGGGAAACCGGAACCAAGCTGATAGCTGCCGTCGTTTCTGCGAAACAGCCATCGGCGCTCTTCTAACGTTGCGCATATGCGCAAGACTGTTGGTTTGGGCAGGCCGGTGCCTGTCGCAAGCGCGGCAAGGGAAATTTTGCCGCTGCTGTGAACCGCCTCAAGGATGGACATCCCCCGGTCTACCGATCTGTTCAACTTCGTCATATAATTCCACCTAGTGAAATGCATATTCGACAAGACCATCGGCGTTCAATAGCGTTCTGACACGCGCCTTACAGTTCGAAGGGAGATCGGACTGTGCCGTAAAAGGGCGTGATTGGGAGGATGCCGTGACCATATTGAACAGATCCGCATGGGCGGACTATGCCGCGTTTGTGCTATCGCTGATCGTGATCGGCGTCGTACTTTACGTATCGGTTTTCGGCGTGTTTTCGGACTCATACCTGCGTGTTGGTATGCTGCTTTTGGGTGGGCTGATTATCATCCTTACCGGTCTTCAGCGCGCCCAAAGCCCGAAAGATCGCGTGCTTCTGGCGCTCACTTCTGTCGCGCTAGCACTGGGCGTTTACCAATATTTCAGCGCCGCCGAAGAGATCGAGACAGGGCTCTATTTTCTAACGCGCACTGACATCTGGATGGGTGTGTTTGGCCTGATCGCCGTTATTGAACTGACCCGTAGGTCTGTTGGGCTGGTCATGGCTTTGGTCGCCGGAACCGTGCTGGCCTACGGGATTTTCGGGCATCTGGCGCCCGGCTTTCTCAGGCATGCGGGGGTCTCGGCTGACGAACTGATGACGGTGCTGTGGTTTTCCTTCGATGGTGTCTTTGGTCGGCCCATGGCAACCGTCGTTTCAACCATTCTAATCTTTATCCTTTTCGGCTCTCTGCTGGAGCTATTGGCCATTGATCTGGTTCTTGTGCGCCTTGCACTGGCGGCCACTGGTCGGTTGCGTTCTGGCCCCGCTGCCGCTGCAACGGTTGCAAGCGGGCTGTTCGGCACGATCTCAGGCTCTGCCGTCGCGAACGTAGTGGGAACAGGTGTCATCACGATCCCGCTCATTAAAAAACGGGGGTTTTCTGCTCGTTTCGCCGCCGCTGTGGAATCTGCCGCGTCAAGCGGCGGGCAAATCACGCCGCCAATCATGGGGGCCGTCGCCTTTATCATGGCGGACGTGACTGGCGTGCCTTACCTGACAATCTGCGCCGCTGCGGCGGTGCCTGCCATTTTGTATTACGGCGGGCTGTTCGTCGCGATCTCTAGCGCTGCGCGTAACATGGACCTCGTAGAAGAAACGCGGCCTACGATTTCATTCAACTGGCGCGAGCTTGTGCAAATGGCGGTATTCGTCATCGCGTTGACGGGGATTGTGGTGACAATGGTCGGCGGGGCGTCAGCTGCCTATGCAGGGTTCATCGGTGTGGCAATTGCCGCCATTTTGGGTTTCGCGATCCGGCCTGATCTTCTTTTCAATCGCACTGCGTGGGTCAAGTTCATTGGCACGGCTGGTCTGATATCCGCACAGTTGGTGGTGATCGTCGGGGCGGTTGGTATCGTCATTGGCGTTCTAAACATGACAGGCGTCGGGCTGCGCTTTGCCTCTCTGCTTTCCAGCCTTGCTGACGATCAATTGTTCCTGTCGCTGATCTTGATGGCTGTCGCCTGCCTGCTTTTGGGCATGGGGATGCCAACCGTGCCCGCCTATCTTATCATCATCTTGGTCATGGGGCCGTCGCTGCAAAAACTCGGCGTGCCTATCGTCCACACGCATATGTTCGTGCTCTATTTCGGCGTGCTGTCCGCCATCACCCCACCCGTGGCGCTGGCTGCCTTTGCAGCCGCCCCTATTGCGGGCTCCCCACCGATGAGCACCGCTTTGGAAGCCTCGCGCCTTGCCTTACCGGGTTTCGTCATACCGTTCGCTTTCATCTACAAACCCGCCCTCTTGCTGGGCACGGGGTTCCCGTTGATCGAATCGGCACAGGCGATCTTTTTCGTATTGCTCGCGACCATCCTGATCTCGCGGGCCTGCTACCCGCGCAGAGGCAAAGCTTACATGGTGCCTGTCGGTCTCGCCCTCGCAATTGCGCTGATATTCTTCGGAACGGTTGTTTCATGGGCTGCTGCGGCAGCCACCTTGGGGCTCATGGTGATTGACCGTCTGGAACTGAGAACAAAACCCAAAATTTCGCAATCTTGAGGAGGACCCCACCATGACTAGGACGAAACTCACCCGCCGCTCGGTACTGGCCAGCGCCGCTGCGGCCTCTGCGCTTGCCGTTCTGCCCCGCGCAGCCATGGCGAAAGAACTGTTGCGCATGTCAACGCTTGGCCCCGGCACCAGCCCCAACCTTGTGATGACAACCTTTGCCAATATCATCAATCGTGAGCTGAATGACTATGAAATTCAGGTCAACGCAACCGGAGCGGCCACGCGGCACGTGCTAGAAGTTGCTGCGGGCAAGACGGCATTTTGCATGTCGTCACCTTCGGTGAATGCGCTGATGGCCAATCAAAAAGCCATGTATGCAAAGATGGATCAAGCCCCAGAGCTGGCAAAGAAACTACGCGCCGTGGCAAATTTCCCCATGGGGGTCTATCACATTGCGGCTTATGAAGCCTCTGGCATTACGTCGCTTGAGGATGCGCGCGGCAAGCGCGTATTCCTCGGCCCTCCGGGAGGAGCCGCTTATGCGACGATGGAGCAGCTATTCAAAGCCGTGGCAGGCCTTGAGGCGGGCAAGAATTATGAGGCTGTAAAACTGGGATGGGATGCGGCTGCGGCCTCGTTCCAAGACGGGAATCTGGATATCTATTGCAATCCCACCAATGCCCCCAGCCCGGTGCTGACTCAAATTGCGGTGACGAATGCGATCCGTTTTCTGGGCATTCCCGAAGACAAGCTTGATGTCGAAGGCGTTCAGGCGCTGGTCAAACGCCCCGGCTTTGGCCTTGGCACACTTCCCGCCGGCGCTTACGGCGAAAACCAGATGAACGATGGCGACACGACAACGCTTCGCGTCACGGTTGGCATCGTGACCAATGACACCGCAGACGAAGAGATGGTCTATGAGATGACCAAAGCATTCTTTGCTGGCATCAAAGAAATGGGAGAAAGCGCGCCATGGCTGAGGGCCGTCACGCCCGAGGGTGCCGTGGCCGATCTAAACTTGCCGCTGCACCCGGGTGCCTTGCGCGCCCTTGAAGAACTTGGCGTTTCGATCCCTGATGTAGGTCGCGGCTAAACGAAACGGTCCGGGGTCCGATCACCCCGGACAACAACCTCTGGTGATACGGTCCTATGCCCAAAAACGTTCTCTTTATCATGTGCGACCAGCTTCGCTGGGATTACCTTTCGTGCACCGGGCACCCGCATCTGCACACCCCGAACATTGACGCGCTGGCGGCACGCGGCGTTCTGTTTGACCGTGCCTATGTGCAATCGCCGATCTGCGGCCCGTCGCGCATGTCGTTCTATACGGGGCGCTATGTCAGCTCGCATGGCTCAACGTGGAACAACATCCCCCTGAAAGTGGGAGAGATGACGCTGGGAGATCATCTGCGCCCCTTGGGCGTGCGTACGGCGCTGTGCGGCAAAACCCATATGGCTGCCGATATCGAAGGGCTGCGCCGCCTAGGGCTGTCGCCCGACAGCGAGATTGGCGTGCTGGTGTCTGAATGCGGTTTTGAACCCTATGAAAGAGACGACGGGCTGCACCCCGATGGCGCACGATATGCCCGCAACGCAGCCTATGACGACCATATGAAAGATCGCGGCTGGAAGGACGAGAACCCTTGGCAGTCTGTGGCCAACAGCGCCGAAGACGATGACGGAAATATCCTAAGCGGTTGGTTTCTAGACCACGCCGACAAACCGGCCCGCGCTGCGGATGAGGAAAGCGAAACGCCCTATATCACCGGGCGCGCAATGGATTTCATCCGCGAAGCCGGGGACAAACCTTGGTGTCTTCATCTAAGCTATATCAAACCCCACTGGCCCTATATCGTGCCCGCACCCTACCACGATATGTATGGCCCCGAGACGCATCTGGACCCGGTACGAAGCCCTGAGGAACAGCGTGATCCGCATCCTGTTTACGGCGCCTTTATGCAAGAACGCGTTTCGCGTGCCTTCAGCGATGACACCGCGCGGACGCGCGTTCTGACCGCCTATATGGGGCTGATTAAACAGCTTGATGATCAGATTGGTCGCCTCATGAGCTTTGTCGCCGAACAGGGGATCGCAGATGACACGATGATCGTTTTTACCTCGGATCATGGGGATTATCTTGGCGATCACTGGATGGGCGAAAAGGAACTTTTCCACGATGCTTCGGCCCGCATTCCGCTGATTGTCGTTGACCCCAGACCAGAAGCCGACGCGACGCGGGGGGTAAAGTCATCTGCTCTGGTTGAGGCAATCGATGTGGTGCCCACCATCCTCGACTTTTTCGGTGGCGCGTCTGTGCCGCATATCATTGAGGGCAAATCTTTGTTGCCCGTGCTGCATGGCAAGGCGGACAGGCTGCGCGACTTTGCCGTGTCTGAATACGATTACTCTTTGCGCGACGTGCGAAAGCGGCTTGGGGTCGAGGTGAAAGATTCCAAACTGACGATGCTGTTCGATGGACGATGGAAATTCGTCTTTGCCGAAGGGTTTCGCCCGATGCTGTTCGACGTTGAAGCTGACCCCGATGAATTAACCGACCTCGGTGCCGATCCGGGGTATCTGCCAGAGGCCGCCCGGCTTGAGCGGCTGTTCTTTAATTGGGCGCGGCGGACGTCACAGCGCACGACAATTTCAGATGCACAGATCGCGGCACGCGACGCCTCTATGGGAGAGGCCAAAGCGGGTATCCTTATCGGGTATCGAAACGAGGAAGAGTTGCGCCAAGTTTTGAACCCCGGCCTGAGCAAGACTGATCAGAAATAGCGAACGCGTTAGCGGGCAGGTCGAGCGTATGTGTTCGATGTGCCCGACGCTTATACCGTCGAGGTATTTGGTTCCGATTTTAACCTACCCGCGACCTTCGGCAAAGCACGTCAAGTAGTTGAAAACCGATGATGTCCCTGCCCGAAAAGGCAAAACGCTCCGCGGTTCAGCTATCGCGCATCCCCCGACAGCGCGCTATTGATCCGGCTGCCTCGCGTTTTGCATACATAGCTGCAACCGTGTTTCGAGCTCTTCCAAACTAAAAGGTTTTTTCAAACAATCGCTTGCCCCTGCCGCCAAGGCGCGTCGCAACAAATCATCATTTTTCCGAGTAGAGATCATTACAACAGGGACCCCCTGATAGAACGGCAACCTTCGAACACTGCTACAGAACTCAAGCCCGTCCATCGCCGGCATCATGAAATCAGTGATGATGATATCCGTCGCAATGCACTGGTTTGTTAGATCATCCAAAGCACGGGCCGGACATTCGTATTCCGCGACGCATGTAAACCCGACTTCGGCAAGGGACGCCTGAATCAGCTGCCGCGCTATGTCACAATCATCGACTACGACAGCATTCAAGTTCATTTCAATCCGCCCTCAACTTATATGATCACACCCCAAGACTCCCAGTATATGCAAAGAGCTAATTTGGAGTGAACTTTCAGATGCGTTTGCCAACAAACATTGCTGACGAAGCACGCACGCAAGCAATATCGCCCTTCTGCCAGACAAGCTCACCCTGAGCCGTGGCATATTTCCCCATGCTGACACAGGCCATGATGGGCACAATCTTTGCGGCGCTTTGAATAGCTTCGCGGGTGCTCTCGAACTGGATAGTCATGGTTTGTGCTCCTATGTTGAATTACCTCAACCTTCGCACAAGGTGCCGCCTGATGCCTGCTGGCGTTGGTATAACCGCTCTACTAATTGGTATATGAGCGGCCCCTGATAGGACTGTGTCAGGTCAGCACCCCCGTGCATTTGCGCAGAGCACTGACCCAATCAGTCAGGGACGGTTCAGCAGTTTTTCATACTTCGACACAAAAAGATGCGCGCCTTTCATCTTCTGCGTGACCCAGTCGCCGACGGTGAACAGCATCAAAAAGCTGTTGCCGCGCTTGGGCCCCAAGGGCAGCAGGATCGGCGCTTCGGGGCCCCAAGGGCGGTAGGTCTTCATATCTGTCAGCTTGCGGCCCGTGATCAGCCCGGTCAGCGTCTTTTTCAACCACGGC
This sequence comes from Sulfitobacter sp. DSM 110093, assembly GCF_022788715.1. Lineage (NCBI taxonomy): Bacteria > Pseudomonadati > Pseudomonadota > Alphaproteobacteria > Rhodobacterales > Roseobacteraceae > Sulfitobacter > Sulfitobacter sp. DSM 110093. The sequence continues at coordinate 214,620 of NZ_CP085167.1, read as the reverse complement.
AACTGACGGCTAACCGCAACGATGGTCATATTGTCACCGGGGTTCGCAACGTCCCCGGCGGCAAAGACATTGGGCAGGGAGGAGGGGCGCATATAGTCATCGGTTTTGATCCGCTCAGCGGCAGTCACCTCTGCGCCGGGCAGGTTTTTAAGCAGGTCAGAGCAGGCCCGCGCACCAAGGACAGGAAAGATCAGGTCGAACGCTCGCTGCGTCCCATCGCCGAGGGTCACACTGCCCGCATGCGGTTCTGTTTTTGATGCAAGCCCTTCGGCCTTTTCGCCAAGGATGATCTCCACGCCACTGGCTTTCAATTTTCTGCTGAGCGATGTTCCAAGGCTGTCGGGCTTCGCCGCAAAAAGCTTGTCGTCCATCGTGATCAGGGTGATCTTTTTGTCTGGCATGGCATAGGCAATTTCGCCTGCAAGCTCGACACCCACAGCCCCGGCGCCGATAATGCCGATGGTCTTAGCCGACACCAGCTTTTCACGCGCCGCTTGGTTTGCCATGCGCATCCCATCAATGTCAGCGCCTTTAGGCTTGAACGGGGCCGCATAATCCGAACCGGTGGCGACAACGATATAATCCGCGTCAATCCGCGCGCCATCATCTAATGTGACCCCATTCCCATCAACGCCCGTTGCCCGCGCCGCAACCACCCGGCCGCGCTTTAGCAAACGATCATAAGGGATCAACGCCTCTTCGACCAAACCGGGCTGAACCAAGGCACGGATCATCGCTGGCGCATGCACAAAATGGCTGCGCTGTTCGATCAGCGTGACATCGGCTATGTCATCCATCGTCTTGGCGAGCTCAGCGCCCACATATCCGCCACCTATGATTGCGATACGTTTGCCCATTGGTGCTGCCTCCTTCTGATGATGTCTGGTTTCCGGGCATTTACCCATGCGGTCAGCTACCTAAGATAGGCACTCTTTCAGAGATTTCCCGCTTCGCCCCCCTGAAAACCGTTTCCGCTGCCACAAAAGCAGTCACATGCCCGCCCGATAAGCGCGGCAAAGGCGAGGCGATTCTCTTAAGCGATACAACATATTGTTTAGAATCATCGCACCTGCTTAACTCTCCTCAGCGACAGGGAGAGCCGCGGCACAATGAAAGACACCAAAGCAGAGGCTTTTCTGCGTTTTGACAACGTCAAGAAGAGCTACGATCAGGAAAACCTCGTCGTCAAAGGCTTCGACATGGATGTGCAGGAGGGGGAGTTCATCACCCTTCTTGGCCCTTCCGGGTCGGGCAAAACCACCGTTTTGATGATGCTCGCGGGGTTTGAGAGCGTCACCTCGGGCGATATCGCCATCAACGGCAAATCGATCAACAAGACGGCGCCCAACAAACGCAACATTGGCATGGTGTTCCAAAACTACGCGCTGTTCCCGCATATGACGGTGGCCGAAAACCTCGCCTATCCGCTGGCGGTGCGGAAAATGTCCAAGGCCGATATCAAAGAGCGTGTCGCGGAATATCTGGCATTGGTCGAACTTTCGGCCTTTGGCGACCGCCGCCCCGGTCAGCTTTCCGGTGGCCAGCGGCAGCGCGTGGCACTGGCCCGCGCGATGATCTTCCAGCCGACGCTCATTCTGATGGACGAACCTTTGGGCGCGCTCGACAAGAACCTGCGCGAACAAATGCAGTTTGAGATCACCCGCCTGCACAAGCAGATCGGCTTTACCGTGATCTATGTCACCCACGACCAGACCGAAGCACTTTCGATGTCCGACCGGATCGCGGTTTTCAACGATGGCGTCGTGCAGCAATGTGCGCCCCCGGCAGAGCTGTATGAGCGGCCCGTGAATGCCTTCGTGGCCGAGTTCATCGGCGAGAATAACTTCGTGCAGGGCAAGGTCAGCCAGATCGCAGGTGGGATCGCCAAAGTCGAGACAGACACTGGCACCATCACCACGCAAACCTCCGAAGGGCTGACCGAAGGTGCGCAATGCCGCGTGTCGATCCGGCCCGAGAAACTGTTCATTCACCCCACGACCCACGCCCATGACAACGCGCTGACGGCGACCTTTGTCACGCGCATCTATGTGGGCGATTTCATCCGCTATTATTTCCGCCTACCCGACGGCACCGACATTATCGTCAAGGTGCTCAACGACCTGTCCGCGCCGGAGTTCGAAGACGGCGCGACAGCGCAGCTGTTGTCCCTGACGAAAGATTGCATCGCCTTTGCCAATTGAGGGCGACCGGGGGCAAACCGGGGCCCCGCAAAAGACCTGGACATGACAAGGAGAGACCCGATGAAGAAACATCTGACGTATCTGGCCACGACGGCGCTGCTTGCCAGCCCTGTTCTGGCCCAAGATTTGACGGTGACGTCCTTCGGCGGCGCATATGGCGCGGCACAGATGGAGCACATGATTGAACCCTACATGAAGGAATCCGGCACCAACGTCTTGTTCGAAGACTACGGCGGCGGCGTGGCCGAGATGAAGGCGCAGGTCGAAGCCGGCAACATCCTGTGGGATGTGGTCGACATCGAAGTGATCGACCTCGAACGCGCATGCGCTGAGGGCTATCTGGAAGTGATCGACCAATCCGTTCTGCCCGAGGGCGACGATGGCACCGCAGCGGCGGATGACTTCATCGAAGACGCGCTGGCCAATGAATGTGGCGTCGGCAATATCGTTTGGTCCGTCGTCTTTGCGGTGAACACAGAAAACGGCGAAGGCCCGAAGACCATCGAAGACTTCTTTGACACCGAAGCCTTCCCCGGCAAACGCGGTCTGCGCAAACGCCCCCAAGTAAACATGGAATGGGCGCTGCTGGCCGATGGCGTTGCCCCCGAAGAAGTCTATGAGGTGCTGGCCACCGAAGAGGGCCAAGCCCAAGCCTTTGCCAAGCTCGACACCATCAAGGATGAGATCACTTGGTACGACAGCTGGTCTCAGGCCCCCGTCCTGCTGAACGACGGCGGTGCCACCATGGTGCAATCCGCCAACGGTCGTATCTTTGCCGCGATCAAGGACGATGGCGCCCCCTTCGAGATCGTCTGGGACAGCCATATCTATGACCTCGACGTCTGGGCGATCATGAAAGGCACCGAGAAGAAAGAAGAGGCGATGGAGTTCATCAAATTCGCCACCGGCACCGTGCCGCTCTCGGGGATGCAAGACGTGGCCTACGGCCCGACCCGCGCCTCTGCTCAGGCGCTGCTGCCCGAAGAGGTCAAGCAAGACCTGCCGACCGCGCACCTTGATGAGGGCGTGAAAGCCGATGGTATCTTCTGGGCCGACTACGGCGAAAGCCTTGGCGAGAAGTTCAACGAATGGCTGCTGCAATAAGCACCCTGCCCCGCGCCTTTCCGGGCGCGGGGACCCCAGACCTTAGAGATGAGTAATCGCGTGTCCAGCCTCACTTCCGAAGACGCCGCCAACGCCCGTCGCCAATTGCGCAGACGCCGCACGCAGGCGTTTTTGTTCGTGGTGCCGCTGCTGGTCTTTATCCTCTTTGCCTTTGTGGCCCCGATCACCACGATGCTGTTTCGCAGTGTCTATAACCCGACCGTCGCCGAACTGGTGCCTGAAACGCTGACCATGCTCGAAGATTGGTCCGGTGAGGAACTGCCCGGTGACGCCACGATCACCCGCTTTGCCATCGACATGAAGCGCATGGCCAATGACCGCACCTCTGGCCGTTTGGCGGATGAGATCAACCGCGCCCTGCCGGGCATGTCGAGCGTCGTAAAATCCACCGCCCGCGGTCTGCGCCGTGCCGATGATGCGGAACTCGCCGCCAACGGGGCCGAGATGCTGCTGGCCGAGAATGACCGCTGGGCCAAACCAGCCACATGGCGCGCGATCCGCAGCGCCGGGCAGGCCTATACCTCAAGCTATTACCTCACCGCCGTCGATCTGGAGTACGACGCCGAAGGCGAGATCATCATGCGTGATACGCAGATCTACAAACAGCTCTATACCAAGACGCTGAAGATGGCGCTGATCATCACCGGGCTGACCATGTTGCTGGGCTATCCGCTGGCGTTCTATATGTCCCAAGCCTCTCCGGCGACGGCGAACTTCCTGATGGTCTTTGTGCTGCTGCCGTTCTGGACTTCGCTTCTGGTGCGCACGACCGCTTGGATCGCCCTGCTGCAAGCGGGCGGCGTGGTGAACTCTACGCTGATTTGGGCGGGGCTGATCAATGAGCCGATTGAACTGCTCTACAATGAGTTCTCCACCATCCTCGCCATGACCCACATCCTGCTGCCCTTCATGGTGCTGCCGCTCTATGCGGTGATGCGCGGGATCGACGCGAGCTTCATGCGCGCCGCGATTTCGATGGGCTCGAACCCCATCGGCGCTTGGTACAAAATCTACCTGCCGATGAGCCTGCCGGGCCTCTCGGCTGGGGCGCTGTTGGTCTTCATCATCTCGGTGGGCTATTACATCACGCCCGCGCTGGTGGGCGGCACCGATGGTCAGATGATCTCCAACATCATCGCCTTCCACATGCAGGTCTCGAACAACTGGGAACTGGCGGCGGCGCTTGGCTCGCTCCTCTTGATCCTGATCCTCGTCCTCTACTGGCTGTTCGACCGTTTCGTCGGCACCGACAACCTCAAGCTGGGATGACGCCATGAGCCCATTGCCCGACTATTACACGATCTGGCACAAAGCGGGCCACTACGGCCTGCGCATCATGGCGGCCTTGGTGCTCATATTCCTGATGCTGCCGATCCTCGTGATCATGCCGCTGTCGTTCAATGCCGAGCCGTTCTTTACCTTTACTCAAGGCATGCTGTCACTCGACCCCGACGCCTATTCGACGCGCTGGTACCAAGAGATTGTCGATGACCAGAAATGGCGCATCGCGATCCGCAACAGCTTCCTTGTCGGCATCGCAGCTGCCAGTATCGCTACGGTGCTGGGGACACTGGCCGCCGTCGGCCTCGCCTCGCCTTGGATGCCGTTCAAACGGATCATTACCGCACTGTTGCTGTCGCCGATGATCGTGCCGTTGATCATCATCGCGGCGGGCATGTTCTTTTTCTACACTCAGTTCAATCTGGTCGGCACCTTCACCGGGCTGATCATCGCCCATGCGGCGCTTGGCGTGCCCTTTGTCATCATCACCGTCACCGCCACGCTCAGCGGTTTTGACCGCTCGCTCTTCGTGGCGGGGCTGAGCCTTGGGGCCTCTCCGATCAAGGTGTTCTGGGACGTGGTGATACCGCTCATTCGCCCGGGCGTGATCTCGGGCGGGCTCTTTGCCTTTGTCACATCTTTTGACGAGGTGGTGCTGGTGCTCTTCCTCGCAGGCCCCGAACAGCGCACGATTCCGCGGCAGATGTTCTCGGGTCTGCGTGAGCAGATCAACCCGACGATTCTGGCGGTGGCGACGCTGCTGGTGGTGCTCTCGGCGACGATGCTTTTCGTGCTGGAAGCGCTGCGCCGACGCTCGGCACGGCTGCGGGGTCAGGAATAGGCGAAACCGCCCGCGGGCGGCACCAAACACCTGATCCACAACCATATTCGGGGGGGGGGTGAGTGGTGAGCCGTGATGGGTTCGAACCATCGACCTACTGATTAAAAGTCAGTTGCTCTACCAACTGAGCTAACGGCCCACTAGGCGGGTAACTAGAAATTACGGGCGGCAGGGTCAAGCCCTTAATTACGAAAATAATGCGAGATGCTGGATTAGTTTCCATGCCGGGGTTATATGCCCCGAATGTACAGCGATCAGACCCCCGGATTGCCCTTCATGAAAATGCATGGGCTAGGCAATGACTTCGTCGTGTTTGATGCACGTGCGGAGGCAATCGACGTGACTCCGGCGATGGCGCAGGCCATCGGGCACCGGCAATTTGGCGTGGGATTCGATCAGCTTGCGGTCATCACGCAGGGTTCAGGCGACGCGCATCTGACGTTTTACAACAGCGACGGCTCCCTCTCCGCCGCCTGCGGCAATGCCACCCGCTGCATCGCGCGCTACCTGATGGACGAGTCGGGCCGCGATTCGCTGCATTTGACCACCGCGCGGGGTGATCTGGCGGCGAAAAACGCCGGGGGCGGTCTGACCTCCGTCAACATGGGCCACCCGCAGTTGAATTGGGAGGAGGTGCCACTGGCGCGCGAATTGGACACGCTGCACCTGCCGATTCACGGCGACCCCGTCGCCACCGGCATGGGCAATCCGCATTGCACCTTTTTCGTCGATGATGCCGAGGCGGTGGACCTCTCCGATCTCGGCCCCCGCGCCGAGCATGACCCGCTTTACCCTGAGCGCACCAATGTGCAGGTCGCGCAGATCGTCGGGCCGGACCATATCCGCATGCGCGTTTGGGAGCGCGGCGTTGGCGTCACGCTGGCCTCGGGCTCGTCGTCCTGCGCCACAGCCGTCGCCGCCGCCCGTCGGGGCCTCACGGGCCGCGCCGTGCGTATCGACCTCGACGGTGGTACGCTCCACATCGACTGGCGCGAGGATGGCGTATGGATGACGGGGCCGACCGCCCATGTCTTCTCCGGCACCTTCACCCCCGAGTTTCTGGAGAGCCTGACATGAGCGCCCCGATCTTCAGCACCATGGGCTGCCGTCTCAACGCCTATGAGACCGAGGCGATGAAGGAACTCGCCGAACAGGCCGGGCTGGAAAACGCCGTGGTGGTCAACACCTGCGCCGTCACCGCCGAGGCCGTGCGCAAAGCCCGCCAAGACATCCGTAAACTGCGCAAAGCGCATCCCGATGCGCGGCTGATCGTCACCGGCTGCGCCGCACAGACCGAGCCCGAGACCTTCAACGCCATGCCAGAGGTCGACGCCGTGATCGGCAACACCGAAAAAATGCAGGGCGCGACATGGCAGGGCATGGCCGCTGATTTTATCGGTGAGACCGAGACGGTGCAGGTCGACGACATCATGTCGGTGACCGAAACCGCGGGCCATTTGATCGACGGGTTTGGCACCCGCAGCCGCGCCTATGTGCAGGTCCAGAATGGCTGCGACCATCGCTGCACCTTCTGCATCATTCCTTACGGTCGCGGCAATTCACGCTCGGTCCCCGCAGGGGTCGTGGTGGATCAGATCAAGCGGTTGGTCGACAAGGGCTTTAACGAGGTGGTGCTGACCGGGGTCGACCTGACATCATGGGGGGCCGATCTGCCCGCCACGCCAAAGCTCGGCGATCTGGTGATGCGAATCTTGCGTCTGGTCCCGGATCTGCCGCGCTTGCGGATCTCCTCGATCGATTCGATTGAGGTGGATGAAAACCTGATGCAGGCCATCGCGACTGAGCCACGCCTGATGCCGCATCTGCACCTGTCGTTGCAGCATGGAGACGACATGATCCTCAAGCGCATGAAGCGCCGTCATCTACGCGACGACGCGATCCGTTTTGCTCAAGAGGCCCGCGCTTTGCGGCCCGACATGACCTTTGGTGCCGATATTATTGCCGGTTTCCCAACCGAGACCGAAGCGATGTTTGAAAACTCTCTGAAACTGGTCGAGGAATGTGACCTCACATGGTTGCATGTCTTCCCCTACTCTGCCCGCCCCGGCACCCCCGCGGCGCGGATGCCTGCGGTGAATGGTGCTGCGATCAAGACCCGCGCGGCACGGCTGCGCGCGGTGGGAGAGCGGCAAGTGCAGCGGCATCTAGAGGCGCAGATCGGGCAAACGCATGATGTGCTAATGGAGAACCCGCACATGGGGCGCACAGCGCAGTTCACCGAGGTGAGTTTTGCTGCGCCACAGGTCGAGGGCGACATCGTGCGGGCCGAGATTACTGGAATTTCAGGCGCGCAGCTGACTGCCTAACGCTGGGGGCATCGCCCTCCCTGAAGGGCGATGCAACTTGGCTGTATCCACACGGCCTGCCTTACCAGAGACTTTTCCGTATCATGAAACGGTGCAAAATCGCCCCCTGGTGAGAGGGAGGGCGATGCCCGGTGCGCGACCGGGCGGAACACGTTTTGAGGTTTTAAGCCAAATGGCCCCCGACATTTTGCAAGGCCATTAAAGCAAAAGGGCGCCGGTTTCCCGACGCCCTTTCTCATCTGTAAAAAGCCGTGGCCCGATCAGTCGTCCTTGCGGCGGTTCTTGACCGGTGCCCAGAGCTTTTTGTTGGTCAGATAGAGCAGCACCGAAAGCAGACCCAGCAACACAACACCGGCAAATCCAGCCTGTTTGCGTGCGCCCAGCTTGGGTTCGGCGGTCCACATCAGGAAGGCAGAGACATCCTCGGCCATGTGCTGCACGTCGTTGGCATGCTCATCCGAAAATTCGACCAGCTCATCCGACAAGGGCGGCGCCATGGCGATCCAACCACCGGGGAAAACGGTGTTTTCATAGAGCACGGTACCCGCCTGTTCCTTTTCCTCACCGGTATAACCGGTCAGCAGTGCGGTGATATACTCCGGCCCACCGATCCCTTTGAGGAACTGGTTGATGCCCAGACCGTAAGGACCATGGAACGCGGCGCGTTTCTTGGCCATCAGGGACAGGTCAGGTGCGTTGGGCAGGTTGGAGCCGGGGAAGTGGTCAACCGGGGTGCCGGGGCGGGTGTCGTCCAGCTCGGCGTCATAGACGTCATAGCCTTTGGCGTATTCGATCACCTGATCTTCGGGCATGTTCGGACCGCTTTCGTCCGCCAATGTCCGCATCGCCACATATTCCAGACCGTGGCACGCTGCGCAAACCTCGGTGTAGATCTGCAGACCGCGCTGAAGCTGGTTTACGTCATACCCGCCGAAGGGACCATCGAAAGAGAAGTCGATGTTGTCGATATGCGGTGTGGCGTGCGAATCATGCGCGTCGTCACCGTGATCGCCTTCTTCGGCGTGATCATCGGCAGCGTGTTCTTCGCCGTGATCATCAGCTTCCATGACACCTACGTTGGGGTGATCGCTATGCGCTTGGCCGTCAACATCATCTTCAGCGATCACGTCGTTCTCGGCGTTTTCCTCAGCTGTCGATTGCACTTCGTCGGTGGCTTCGACCTCTTCGGCGGGCGCTTCTGCCGCATCTTCTTCGGAAACTTCCTCTGTCGCGTCCTCAGCGGGTGCTTCTTCAGTTGTTTCTTCTTCAGCAGCTTCTTCTGCAGGTGCCTCTTCGGTCACAGCTTCGTCAGCTGCAGGGGCTTCTTCAGTCGCCACGGTCTCGGCAGGAGCTTCTTCGCTCGCAGCCTCTTCCGCTGGCGCCTCTTGAGGTGTCACTTCCTCGTCAGGCGCTTCCTCGGCGGGGGCCTCTGCGGTTGTGGGTTCCTCGGCAGGTGCTTCCTCGGCTGCGGGTTCGTCTGCCGGGGCCGCTTCGACTTCTGGTTCAGCCTCAGTCGCCTCGGCTTCTGCCGGTGCTTCTTCAGCTTGCGTTTCTTCCGCCGGTGCTTCTTCGGCTGCTGGTGCCTCAGTAGGCGCGGTCTCGGCTTCGGCCTCCGGCGTTTCCGCCGGAGTTGTTAGCTGTTCTTCTTCTGTCGCTGTGTCCTGCGCCAGCACTGCCGTTCCAGGCAGGGCGAGGCCCAAAGTTACCACGGCAGAAAGGAGGTTGGTCTTCATCATGGTCATGATCCTTATTCCGCCGGGTTCACAAGCGTCTTGGTACCGCCTGCCTTGGGCGCATAATGCGCGTCAAAGTCGGCTTCGATGGTTTCAGGCTGCGCCAGCGGCTTCTCGATCACGCCCAAGAGGGGCAGGATGACGAGGAAGTAGGCGAACCAGTAGGCCGATGCGATCAATGAGAAGCTCGCATAAGGCTCTTCTGCGGGCATCGCACCCAGCCACATCAGGGCAAAGAAGTCGATCACCAGCAGGGCGAACCACCATTTGAACATCGGGCGATACCGGCCCGACCGTACAGAGGATGTGTCCAGCCAAGGCACCAGCGCCATGACAGCAATTGCCCCGAACATCGCCAACACGCCAAAGAACTTGGCGTCGATGATGCCGCCGGTCACGAAGGACGCGATTTGGACAACCCAAACCTCGGAGGTGAAGGCCCGCAAGATCGCATAGAAGGGCAAGAAGTACCATTCCGGCACGATGTGCGCAGGCGTCGCCAGAGCGTTGGCTTCGATATAGTTGTCAGGGTGGCCAAGGTAGTTTGGCATAAAGCCAACAACCGCGAAGAACACTGTCAAGATAACCGCCAACGCGAACAAGTCCTTGATCACGAAGTAGGGCCAGAACGGCAGCGTGTCTTTCTTGGCGTCTTCTTTGGAGGTGCGGCGCACTTCAACCCCGGTAGGGTTGTTGTTGCCGGTCGTGTGGAAGGCCCAGATGTGGAGAACCACAAGACCCGCAATCACGAAGGGCAGCAGATAGTGCAGCGAGAAGAAGCGGTTCAGTGTCGCGTTATCAACGGCAGGTCCACCCAACAGGAAGGTCTGAAGACCCTCGCCGATAAAGGGGATCGCGCCAAAGAGGCCGGTAATAACCGTGGCACCCCAGAAGGACATCTGACCCCAAGGCAGAACGTAGCCCATAAAGCCCGTGGCCATCATCAACAGATAGATCAACATGCCGATAATCCATGTGATCTCACGCGGGGCTTTGTAGGACCCGTAGTAGAGACCACGGAAGATGTGGGCATAGACCGCGATAAAGAACAGTGACGCGCCGTTCATGTGCAGGTAGCGGATCATATAGCCGCCGTTCACGTCACGCATGATGTGTTCGACAGACGCAAAGGCCAGATCGACATGCGGCGTGTAGTGCATCACCAAAACGATGCCGGTGATGATCTGCAGTGCCAGACAGAAAGTCAGCACGATGCCCCAAATCCACATCCAGTTCAGGTTCTTGGGCGTGGGGATCATCAATGTGTCGTACAACAGGCCAACGATGGGAAGGCGGCGGTGCAGCCACTTTTCGCCGTTCGAATTCGGCTCGTAATGGTCGTGAGGAATTCCAGACATCTCTCTTCCGCTCCCTTAACCCAGTTTAATCGTGGACTCGTCCACGAATTCGGCGACAGGCACCGGCAAGTTGCGTGGGGCCGGCCCTTTACGGATGCGGCCCGCGGTATCGTAGTGCGATCCGTGGCAGGGGCAGAACCAGCCGCCAAAGTCGCCAGCATCACCCAGCGGCACGCAGCCGAGGTGTGTACAAACGCCCATCTGAACCAGCCACTCGCCAGTTTCGTCCAATGCGCGGTTTTCGTCTGTGGCAGGCACGTCGCTGCCAAGGTTCGCGTTTTGCGCAACCGGGTCCGGCAGGCTGGATACGTCGACGGCTTTCGCCTCTTCGATCTCGGCCTCAGTACGGCGGCGAATGAAAACGGGCTTGCCCAGCCATTTCACGGTCAACTGCGTCCCGGCATCAACGCCGGAGACATCCACGCGGATGGACGACAGCGCCTTTACGTCGGCAGAGGGGTTCATCTGGTTGACCAGCGGCCAGACGGCGGTACCAACGGCGACGGCACCTGTACCGGCTGTCGCGTAATACAGGAAATCCCTCCGGGTGCCTGCGTGTTCTTCTGCTTGGGACACGGGTTTACTCCAATTCTTGGCCAAATTTGGCCGTCAGACATAGGGGTGGCGTCACCTTGCCACCTGACTTCTCGCCGCTATCTACCGGGATGGACCGCGCCCGTCCAGATGTCAAAGCCGCGCATCTTGGATCAACCGCGCCACAACGCGGCAAAAATACCGCGATTGTGGCAATATCATTACGGCCCGATTACTGCGGCGGCACCGTATGCATCATTGCGGGACGCGAATCAAAGGCATCGAACCAAGCTGCCAGATCGGGGTTTCCGGCCCGCCAATCCCGCGCGCCATGGCGGAAATCGACATAACCCAAGGCGCAACCAAGCGCGATCTGCCCCATATCCAAAGGCCCGGCCAAATGCGCCGCCCATTGATTGTTAAGCGCCTTACAGGCCCGTTCGACCTTGCCCCACTGGCCTTCGACCCATTCGGGCATGCGTTTGTCTTCGGGGCGCAGCTTGCCTTCGTAGACCATGGCGAGCGCGGCATCGAGCATGCCGTCCGCCGTGGCCTCCAGCGTCAAAGTGTCCCACCTTCTTGTGCCTTGGGGGTACAGCCCAGCCCCCGCGCGGTCATCCAGATAGGCGCAGATCACCCGGCTGTCATAAAGCGTGCAGCCGTCTGGCCGCTCTAACGCGGGCACTTTGGTCAACGGGTTGCGCGCGGCAAAGCCCTCAGCCGGGGCCAGCGGCGTGCCCGAAGTCGGCTCTAGCGCGACATCATCAAGCTGCCCGGTCTCATGCAGCAGCACCATGACCTTGCGGACATAGGGCGAGGTTGGAGAATAGAATAGTTTCACGTGAAGTCCCCCCTTGGTTGACCGTACTATTCAACGGGGCAGAGCCAGACGCAACGGCGATCAAACGCCGCGCATCAGGGCCGCCACCACCGCCGGTTCCGTCCCAAATCCATGCGCCGCCATCTGATCCGCCGCCGCCAGACGCACGGCCTCATCCTTGTTCTGACTCAGCTTCCACGTGCCGTCGATCCCAGTGACGCGGATCTGGCAGGGCACGATCATACGCAGCATCTTGTCGCGCGCCTCGGGGGTCATCTTGTCCATCTTCCACGGGGTCTTGGGCGCCAGCCGCGCCTCATAGACCGCCGATTGCCGCGCCAGCAGATCGGGCAGTTCCTCTGCCGGGCGCGCCTCTAGCATCCCGGTCAGATGCACGGCGACGTAGTTCCATGTCGGCACTTGGTCTTCGATGCCGTACCAATCGGGCGAGACATAGCTGTCGGCCCCGGTCACCGCCAATCGCACCGGCTGCGGGGCCTTCAGCGCCCGCGCGATGGAGTTTGAGCGCACCAGATGGAGCTCTGCCAAATCCCCGGCAGCGTTCAGAATGAAGGGTACATGCGCCATCAGTGGCCCTTCCGCCCCGTTGATCGCCAAGACACCAAAGCCGGTGTCACGGGCAAAGGCAAGGTTCCGGTCACGGCCCTCTTTGCGGTAGATCGGATTGGGATGCATGACGGCTCCTGCGCGTTTCTTTTGGTATTGCAGAGCCCTCCCCAACTTGGCAACCTAGCATCATTCTCAGGGCGGGGCGAAATTCCCCACCGGCGGTAAGCGGTTCCCGCAAGCCCGCGAGCGGCCCCACGGGGTGTCAGCAGATCTGGTGCGATTCCAGAGCCGACGGTCACAGTCCGGATGGAAGAGAATGCGAACAGATGTGGGGCCTTGGCCCTGCCTATGCTCGTGATCGCCTTGGGTGGACGTGTCTGAACCTAAAGGAGATCACAATGACACAAGATCGTTCCGCCCGTTTCGCCTTTGTGCGCGCAAGTTGGCATGCGGATATCGTCGACCGCGCCTATGACGGATTTACCGAAGTTATCGACGCGGCGCAGGTCGACAGCTTTGCCGTTCCCGGCGCCTTTGAATTGCCGCTTATGGCACAGCGCTTGGCCAAGACGGGGCGCTATGACGCCGTGATCTGTGCGGCCTTCGTGGTGGATGGCGGTATCTACCGTCATGACTTCGTGGCCCAGACGGTTGTCGATGGGCTGATGCGCGTGGGGCTGGACTGCGACCTTCCGGTGCTGTCAGTCTCGCTGACCCCGCATCACTATCAGGAAACCGACCATCACAACGCGATCTACCGCGAGCATTTCGTGACCAAAGGGCGCGAGGCCGCGCAAGCCGCGCTTGGCATGACCCAAGCGCTGGAGGTGTTTTCTTCAAAAGAAAACGCCCCGGAAATTTCAAAAATTTCCGCAGCCTAGCCCAGATAGGCACGCAAGGCCGGTGGCGGGTTGTCGAGCAATTCCGCCGCCGGCCCCGGCGCATGGGCACGCCCGCCTTCGACAAAGATCACCTCATCCGCGATGCGGCGCACGTCATCCGGCGCATGGGTCACCATGATCAGCCCCGCCCCAGTCTCTCGGGCGAGGTCTTGGACCAAGTCCAGCATCTCGACCCTCAACGCGGGGCCGAGCGCGGCAAAAGGTTCATCCAACAACACCCAAGGCCGCGCCTGCACCAGCACCCGCGCCAGCGCCACGCGGCTTTGCTGGCCACCGGACAAAGCGCCGGGGCGTTTGGCGGCGTGATCGCTCAGCCCCACCCGCGAGAGGGCGGCATCAATCGCCTCTCGATCCGCCGCCTTCAGACGAAGGTCGGGGCGCAGACCAAGCCCGACGTTCTGACGCACGGTGAGATGGGGAAACAGGTTATTATCTTGAAACAGCATCGTCATGCCGCGCTGGCCGGGATGTTGATCCGTGATCTCCACCCCCTCCCGCAACAACCGCCCCGCCGCCACTGGCACAAAACCGCAAATCGCCGCCAACAACGTCGACTTGCCCGACCCGGAGGGACCGATCACGGCGTAGCTGCGCCCCGGTGCGAGCGTCATATCGGCAGAGAGGCTGAAATCGCCCCGCTCGATGCGCATTCCCTCAAGCGTCAGCATGCCAGCGCCCCCATTTGTCGCAGATGAAAAACACCGCCAGCGCCAAGATCAGCAGAAGCAGCGCCGCGCCCGCCGCGGCCTCCATCCGGTAAGCGCCCATCAGACGGTACATTTGCAAGGGCAGCGTCGCACGGTCCTGATCGGCGAACAGCGCGATCACGCCGAGGTCACCCACCGAAAGCGCCCCGGTCAGTCCGGCGGCAAAGCCCAGCTGCGGGCGCAAGCGCGGCAGGACCAACAGACGCCAAAGCGCCCAACCATTCATGCCGAGGGTCTGCGTCAGCGGGCCATAATCCTGCAACGTCTCGCGCAGGCGCGGCACCAGAATGCGCAGCACGAAGGGCAACGCCATCAGCGCGTTCACGAGGGCCGTAACGGGGAGGCTCAGCCGCGCCGGGTCAAGCACTGGGTTAATCAGAATGAACCAGCCCGTGCCGATCATCAGCGGCGAGGCGGCCAGCCCCATCAGGCCAATCGCCTCAACCCCGCCGCGCCGCCGGGTGGCGATCCAACCTGCCATCGGCAGGGCCAGTGCGGCGAGTACCATCACGCTGAGGCCCGCCACCAGAATGCTGTTCAATGTAGCTTGCCACACTGAAGGCGGCAGTTGCCCCAAACCTACCAATCCGCGCAGCACTACGGCCCCCAGCGGCAGCAGTAAAAACAAGGCGGCAACCGTAATCACGCCCCCGTCCAACACCCGTTGCCCTCCGCCCAGCGCATCCCAGCGGCGCAGGGGGCGGTCCAACCCGCCGCCCATGCTGATCGGCGGGATCAGCCAAAGCGCCGCAACCGCCGCAGCGCCAGCCAGAACAAGCTGCACCACTGACAAAAGCGCCGCCCGCCCAAGGTCAAAATCAAACCGAAATGCCTGATAGATCGCCAGTTCAATCGTCGTCGCACGTGGCCCGCCGCCCAATGTCAGCGCCACGGCAAAACTGGTCAGACAAATCACGAAGATCAGCGCCGCCACGCCGGGTAAAACTTGCCGCAGCATCGGCCATTCCAGTGCCAGAAACAGCGCCCGCGGCGTCATCTGCAGCTGCCCGGCCAGTCGAAACCGCTCGGACGGGATGCCCTGCCAGCCTTGCAACAAAAGCCGTGTCGCCAGCGGAAGATTAAAGAAAACATGGGCCAAAACGACGCCATGCAGCCCGTAGATCGACACGGGCGGCAGGCCAAGCGCCGCGCCAAATTGGTTCAGCACGCCCGAGCGGCCAAAGACCGTCAGCAGCCCCAACACCGCCACGATCACCGGCAGAATAAACGGCGCGCCGAGCAGGGTGATCAGCGCCCCGCGCCCCCAAAACCGCCGCCGCGCCAGCGCCCGCGCCACCGGCACGGCCAGCAGCACCGAGAGCACTGCTGACCAGACTGCCTGCGTCGCGGTAAACCGCACCGCCGCCCAATCCGCCGGACCAAGCCCCGCACCCACATCGGCTGCCGTGAAGACAGCGACCAAGGCGGCAAGGATCAGCCCCGCGACCAGTGCGGCGGCGAAAAGCCCCGTCTTGCCGCTTAACGCGACAGCGCGGTCAGCCATTCGTCCAAAGCCTCTTCACGGAGCGCGGGAACGTCGCCGTTCGGCACCAACAGCGCCTTGCCGGGCTGGATCATGCCCTCAAACCCTTCGGGCAGACCGCCTTCGGGCGTCACGGCGGGGTACATCCAGTTGGTCGTCGGCAGCACCGATTGCGCGGCATCAGAAACGAGGTATTGCAAAAACCGATCCGCCAGATCCGGCTGATCCGACCCCGCAAGCTTCCCTGCCACTTCGATCTGCATGTAGTGGCCTTCGTCAAACAGCGCGGCTGTCTTGCTGTCGTCCTCCTCTGCGATCAGGTGATAGGCGGGGGATGTCGTGTAGCTCAGCACCATGTCGGCCTCGCCTTCGAGGAACAGGCCGTAAGCCTCGGACCAGCCCTTGGTGACGGTCACGACGTTATCCGCCAGCCCTGCCCAAACGTCGGGCGCTTCATCGCCATAAGCCGCTTTGACCCACATCAACAGACCCAGACCGGGGGTTGAGGAGCGCGGGTCTTGAATGACGATCTTCAGATCACTCTCGGCCAGCGCTTTGAAGTCAGTGGGCGCGGGCGCGGAAAGGTCCGCGCCATGCACAAAGGCGAAATAGCCCCAGTCGTAGGGGACGAATACCTCATCTTCCCAAGTGATCGGCAGATCATAGTCAGCCTGCAACCCGCTCGGCGCGAACAGCTCAGTCTCCTTCGCCGCCGCGACAAGGCTGGTGTCGAGCCCCAGCACGATATCCGCGTCAGAGCGTGCGCCCTCAAGCTTGAGCCGCGCCAGCAGTGCCGCGCCATCGCCCATGCCGACGAATTTCAGGTCGCAGCCGCATTCTGCCTCGAACCCCTCTTCGATCGCCGGGCCAGGGCCCCATTCGGTGACGAAACTGTCGTAGGTATAGACCGTCAATTCAGGCGTTTCGGCCCATGCAGCCGATGCGCCCAAGACGCCCGCAGCAAGTGTAAGATACTTCATTGCATCCTCCTTTTGCGGCGAAAGGTAAAAGGTGGATGTCTGTCCTGACCTTCCCTCCGCCGGTGTTAACCGGTTCAGGTTCAACGGGTCCGCACAACACGTACATCTCAGCCCAAAGGCCCCCCGAGGTAGCGTTAGGGGTAGATCGGACCTGCACAATTGGCAAGGCAAATCCCCTTGAGGCAGGGCGCTGCCCCGGCTAAGGGTTTGACAACAGGAGGTCCGCCCATGTCGATCAACAGCTTTGGCCATCTTTACCGGGTCACCACATGGGGCGAGAGCCACGGGCCCGCCCTTGGTGCGACCATCGACGGATGCCCCCCCGGCGTGCCGATTGACGAGGGCATGATCCAACAGTGGCTGGACAAGCGTAAACCGGGCCAGAACAAATACACCACGCAGCGGCGTGAGGCGGATGAGGTACGGATCCTGTCGGGCACCTTCGAAGGGGTCACCACCGGCACGCCGATCCAGTTGATGATCGAAAACACCGATCAACGCTCGAAAGACTACGGCGACATCAAAGACAAGTTCCGCCCCGGTCATGCCGACATCACCTATTTCCAGAAATACGGCATCCGTGACTATCGCGGAGGTGGGCGTTCCTCGGCCCGTGAAACGGCGGCGCGGGTGGCGGCGGGTGGACTGGCGCGTGAGGCTATCAAGGTGCTGGCCCCGAACCTGCAGATCACCGGCTATATGGTGCAGATGGGTCCGCATAAGATCGACCGGGATGCCTTTGACTGGGACCAGATCGACCAGAACCCGTTTTGGGTGCCCGACGCCAAGGCGGCAGGCGACTGGGCCGAGTACCTCGACGGGCTGCGCAAATCGGGCAGCAGCGTGGGTGCGATCATCGAAGTCACCGCGCGCGGCGTGCCTGCGGGCATTGGCGCGCCGGTCTATGGCAAGCTCGACACCGATCTGGCCGCCGCGATGATGAGCATCAATGCCGTCAAAGGCGTGGAAATCGGCGAAGGAATGTCAGCTGCGATGCTGACCGGCGAGCTGAACGCGGATGAGATCACCATGGGGCCAGAGGGGCCGGAGTATTCCTCCAACCATGCGGGCGGTATCTTGGGCGGGATCAGCACCGGGCAGGATGTCGTGGTGCGTTTCGCGGTGAAGCCGACCTCAAGCATCCTGACCACGCGGCGCACCATCACCAAACAAGGCGAAGAGACCGAGATCATCACCAAGGGCCGCCATGATCCTTGCGTCGGCATTCGCGCCGTGCCGGTGGGCGAGGCGATGATGGCCTGCGTGCTGCTGGATCACCTGCTGCTGCACCGCGGGCAGATCGGCACCAATCGCGGGCGGATCGGCCCCGAAGCATGAGGACCAGAGTATGAAAGTCGATGATTTCTCCGCCCGCCCCGCCCTTGGCGTCGGGCTGAAGATCACGGCGATCCTGCTTTTCACCTGCATGTCTGCGATCATCAAATCGCTGGCCGACGACGTGCCAGCGGGCGAGTCTGTCTTCTTTCGATCCTTCTTTGCCATTCCGGTGATCCTGATCTGGCTGGCGCAACGCGGTAAATTGAAAAGCGGGCTGAAGACGCAAAACCCGATGGGCCATGTCTGGCGCGGGCTGTTCGGCACCACGGCGATGGGGCTGACCTTTACCGGCCTTGGCCTGCTGCCCCTGCCCGAGGTCACCGCCATCGGCTTTGCCACACCGATCTTTACCGTCATCCTCGCCGCCGTGTTGCTGGGTGAAAAAATCCGCCTGATCCGCGTGAGTGCCGTGGCGATCGGGCTGGTCGGGGTGATGATCATCCTTTGGCCGCGTTTTACCAACATCGGCACGATGGAGCAGACGGCCACCATTGGCGCGCTGCTGATCCTGATGGCGACAATGGTGCGCAGCCTCGTGCAGATTCACATCCGGCAATTGGTGCAGAACGAAGACACGGCGGCGATCGTGTTCTATTTCTCGGCCACCGCGTCGATCCTGGCGCTTTTCACCCTGCCCTTTGGCTGGGTAATGCCCGACCTGCAAACCTTCGGCCTGCTGGTTCTCGCCGGGTTGATCGGCGGGGTGGCGCAAATTTTGATCACCTCGGCCTATCGTTTTGGCTCGGCTTCAATGCTCGCGCCCTATGACTATACCTCGATGCTTTTTGCCATCGTGCTGGGCTATGTCTTTTTCGCAGAACTGCCGACGATGATGATGCTGGCGGGCGCGGCGCTGGTGATCAGCGCGGGCGCGCTGGTGATCTGGCGCGAGCGGCAGCTGGGGATGGAACGCGGCAAAGCACGGTCTGTCACCGATCCCAAGGCGTGATTCATTGCGGGCTTTCGCCTGACCAATCCTCTCCCTATGGTGCCCCGAAACCGGATAGAGGAGATGACCGATGAGCGACGCGGATCCGCAAGACCACAAGGAAAAGATGCAGCAGCGTCAGGCCGAGCAGCGCGCCAAGGTGGCCGAACTGCAAGACCCGGAAAAGGGGCTGGTACTGGTCCATACCGGGCCGGGCAAGGGCAAATCCTCCTCTGCTTTCGGAGTCGTGGTGCGCGCGCTTGGCTGGAAACAGCGCGTCGGTGTGGTGCAGTTCATCAAGGGCAAATGGAAGACCGGCGAACGGCTGTTCTTTGAACAGCTGGACGAGGTGACATGGCACACGATGGGCGAAGGGTTCACGTGGGATACCCAAGACCGCAACCGCGATATCGCCGCCGCCGAAGCCGCGTTTGGCAAGGCACGTGAGATGATGGCGAGCGGGGAGTATGACCTTGTGGTGATGGATGAGATCAACATCGCCATCCGCTATGAATACCTCAAGATCGAAGACGTGATCGCTGGGCTTGATGGCCGCGACAAACGCACAGCCGTGGTGCTGACAGGCCGCGACGCCCGGCCCGAGCTTTGCGACTATGCCGATCTGGTGACCGAGATGTCCGAGGTCAAACACCCGTTCAAAGCTGGCATCAAAGCGCAGCGCGGCGTGGATTACTAAGCCCCCTCGCTTTGCATTTCTGAAGATACCAAAGGCTGTCCTTACCCAAGGGCGGCCTTTTTTTATTCTCTCGCGATCCGGCGTCTCATCCCCACTCCATGCGGCGCGGGCCCGGAGCCACAGCATGCCCATTTGCCCAATGACGTGTTACCGAAATATAATTCATGGATGCATTCCGTAACATTTTGATTGAAACGAATCGCCGCGATGTGTAAATTGCAGGGCAACAACAGGAGTACCCCCATGCAGGCATTCATCTGCGACGCGCAGCGCACCCCCATTGGCCGTTACGGCGGCGCCCTCTCTTCGGTTCGCGCCGACGATCTGGCCGCGATCCCGCTGAAGGCGCTGATGGAGCGGAACCCATCGGTGGATTGGGCGCGGGTCGATGATGTCATCATGGGGTGTGCCAACCAAGCGGGCGAAGACAACCGCAACGTCGCGCGCATGGCCGCCCTGCTGGCAGGCCTGCCCGTCGATGTACCCGGCGCGACGATCAACCGCCTTTGCGCCAGCGGCATGGATGCCGTAGGTGCCGCCGCCCGCGCGATCCGCGCCGGTGATATGGATCTGGCCATCGCTGGCGGGATTGAAAGCATGTCGCGCGCGCCCTTCGTGATGCCCAAGGCCGAAACCGCGTTTTCGCGCAGCAATACCGTTTATGACACCACCATCGGCTGGCGCTTTGTGAACCCCAAGATGAAGGCGCAGTTCGGCGTGGATTCCATGCCCGAAACCGCCGACAACGTCGCCGCCGACCATGACGTGTCGCGCGAGGACCAAGACGCTTTTGCCGCGCGCAGCCAGCAACGCTGGGCAGAGGCGGATGAAAAGGGCCTCTTTGCCGAGGAAATTACCCCCGTCACGATCCCACAGCGCAAAGGCGACGACGTGATCGTCGACCGCGACGAGCACCCCCGCCCCGGCTCCACGCTGGAAAAACTCGCCAAGCTGCGCGGCATCAATGGCGCTGACCTGACTGTCACCGCGGGCAATGCCTCGGGCGTCAACGATGGCGCGGCAGCGATGCTGCTGGCCTCTGAGGCAGGCGTGAAAGATCACGGCCTCACCCCCATCGCCCGCGTTGTTGCCATGTCTGCCGCAGGTGTCGAGCCGCGCGTCATGGGCATCGGCCCGATCCCCGCGGTGCGCAAAGTGCTGGACCGCGCGGGCCTGACCATCGAACAGATGGACGTGATCGAACTCAATGAGGCTTTCGCCTCCCAAGGCCTCGCCACCCTTCGCGCGCTCGGCGTGGCGGATGACGCGCCCCATGTAAACGCCAACGGCGGTGCTATCGCCATCGGCCACCCGCTGGGCATGTCTGGTGCACGTCTCGTGATGACGGCGGCGCTGCAGCTCAAGCGGACGGGCGGCAAATACGCGCTATGTACAATGTGTGTGGGCGTGGGTCAGGGCGTTGCACTGATCCTCGAAAACGCAGGCTGAGACTTCTTTCCGAGAAAGGAACAGACCGATGTATGCACAGATGATCAAATCCACCGGCAAGGGCATCAAATCCCTCGACGAGATGGACCCCGAAGAGCGCGCCTTTCAGGAGCGTATCGACGCGGGCGGCAAAATTGAACCCAAGGACTGGATGCCCGAGGGCTATCGCAAAAACCTGGTCCGCCAGATCGGTCAGCACGCGCATTCCGAGATCGTCGGCCAATTGCCGGAAGGCAACTGGATCACCCGCGCGCCGACACTGGAGCGCAAGGCGATCCTGTTGGCCAAGGTACAGGATGAGGCAGGCCACGGTCTCTACCTCTATTGCGCGGCGGAAACGCTGGGCGTCACTCGCGACCAGATGACCCGCGACCTGCTGTCGGGCAAGATGAAGTACTCGTCGATATTCAACTACCCCACGCTGACATGGGCCGACATGGGCGCTGTTGGTTGGCTTGTCGACGGTGCCGCGATCATGAACCAAGTACCGCTGCAACGGACCTCTTATGGCCCTTATGCCCGCGCGATGGTGCGGATTTGCAAAGAGGAATCCTTTCACCAGCGCCAAGGCTTCGACATCATGATGAAGATGGCCAAGGGCACTGAGCCGCAGCGCAAAATGGCCCAAGACGCGCTGAATCGTTTCTGGTTCCCGGCGTTGATGATGTTCGGCCCGTCAGACAAAGACTCGGTCCATTCCGCGCAGTCGATGGCGTGGAAAATCAAGATGAACACCAACGATGAGCTGCGCCAGAAATTCGTCGATGAGACGGTGCCGCAGGCGGAATACCTCGGCCTCACGATCCCCGATGAAACCCTCAAGTTTAACGAGGACACCGGCCACTACGACTTTGCTGAGCCGGATTGGGAAGAGTTCTTTCAGGTGCTCAAGGGCAATGGCCCCTGCAACACCGAACGGCTGGCCGCGCGCAACAAGGCTTGGGACGAGGGCCGCTGGGTACGCGAGGGGCTTTTGGCCCACGCCGAGAAGAAGCGCAGCAAACAAATGGCAGCGGAGTAAGCAAGATGAGCAGCCCTGAATCCAGCGAATACAAAGGCACCGAGGCCGCGCCGCATGGCAAAACCCGGTCAACAGAATGGCCCCTTTGGGAAATCTTTATCCGTGGTCAGCACGGGTTAAGCCACCGCCATGTCGGCAGCTTACACGCTGCTGATGCGGAAATGGCCATCAAAAACGCCCGCGACGTCTATACCCGCCGCAACGAAGGCGTGAGCATCTGGGCGGTCGAGGCCAGCGCCATCGCCGCCTCCTCTCCCGAGGAAAAAGGCGCGCTTTATGAACCTGCGAACGACAAGGTTTACCGCCACCCTACCTTCTTCGACATTCCCGACGAAGTGGGGGCAATGTGACCACGGTTAACCCTAAATTCGAATTCCTCTGTCGCATGGGGGATAGCGCCCTTGTGCTGGGCCACCGCGTTTCGGAATGGTGCGGCACCGCCCCAGTGCTGGAAGAAGACATCGCGCTGGCCAATGTGGCGCTCGACCTGATCGGGCAAACGCAGCTGTGGCTGGGCATGGCGGGTGAAGTCGAAGGCGCAGGCCGCGATGCCGACAAGCTCGCCTTTCACCGCGATGTCTGGGATTTTCGCAATGTGCTGCTGGTTGAACAACCCAATGGCGATTTTGGTCAGACAATGATGCGGCAGTTCCTGTTCGACGCTTGGCATCTGTCGCAACTGACCGCGCTGATCGATTCCAGCGACAAAGAGATAGCGGCGATTGCCGAGAAATCCGCGAAGGAGGTAACCTACCACCTCGAACGTTCCTCCGATACGGTGATCGGCCTTGGCGACGGGACCGAGGAAAGCCACCGCCGCATGCAGGCAGCGCTTGATCTGCTCTGGCCATATGTGGGGGAAATGTTCCTCGGCGATGATGTGGACGCTGCCATGAAAGATGCGGGCATCGCCCCTGATCCGGCCAGCCTGCGGGCGAGCTATGACCAGTTGGTCGGCGACACGCTCGCTGCAGCGACCCTGATCAAACCCAAAGATGATTTTGCCCATAAGGGCGGGAAAAGCGGCGCGCGTCACAGTGAACATCTGGGCCATATGCTGACGCAGATGCAATGGCTGCAACGCGCCTACCCGGACGCCACATGGTGAAATCCGCCCCCCACAGCCGCCCGGCCCCCGCGCCGGTGCCGGGGGTGGTGCGCGATACCGCCCCGCGCGGTGCCGCGTTGGCCGGAAAGCCCACGTTAGAGACGGTTTGGGCATGGCTTTCGGCGATCCCGGACCCGGAGATCCCGGCCATTTCGCTTACCGATCTCGGCATCATCCGCGATGTGGAATGGGACGGCGATACTCTGGTTGTGACCATCACACCGACCTATTCGGGGTGCCCGGCCACCAGCATCATCAACCTTGATATCGAGATGGCGCTGCGCGACCACGGTATCGAAAATCTGGACTTAAAACGCCAGCTTTCTCCGCCTTGGACCACCGATTGGATGAGTGACACTGGCCGTGCCAAGCTGGAATCTTACGGCATCGCGCCGCCGCGCCCAGCAGGCGGCCCGCGGCATTGCCCGCATTGCAAAAGCCAAGCGGTGGAGCGGATCAGCCAGTTCGGATCGACCCCCTGTAAGGCCCAATGGCGCTGCTGCGACTGCCGTGAACCCTTCGACTATTTCAAATGTATCTGAGGCCCCGATGAGCCAGTTTCACCCCCTGTTAGTGACTGATATCCACCGCACCATCCGCGATGCGGTGGTGCTGACGCTGAAGCCGGAAAACCCCGAAGCTTTTACCTTTACCCAAGGCCAATACCTGACCTTCAAGCAGGACTTCGACGGCACCGAGCTGCGCCGCAACTACTCGATCTGCGCGGGGCTGGATGATGGCGAATTAAAGGTCGGCATCAAACGTGTAGATGGCGGCGCGTTTTCGACCTATGCCAATACCGAGCTTAAGGTCGGCGATACGCTCCGCGCGATGCCGCCGCAGGGCAAATTCTTTACGGCGATCGAGCCTGAGGTGGCGAAGAATTACCTTGGTTTTGCGGGCGGATCGGGCGTTACCCCGGTGCTATCGATCCTGAAGACTGTGCTCAAACGCGAGCCGAACTCGACCTTCACGCTGGTCTATGCCAACCGCGCGGTGAACACGATCATGTTCCGCGAAGAGTTAGAAGATCTCAAAAACCACTACATGGGGCGGTTGACGATTATCCATATCCTCGAATCCGGTCAGGACATGGAGTTGTTTGAGGGCCGTATCGATCAGGCGAAATGCGATGCGCTGTTTAAACATTGGATTCAGATCGACAATATCGACACCGCCTTCATTTGCGGCCCAGAGCCGATGATGCTAGCGATTGCCGAGGCGCTGAAGACCAACGGGCTAAGCGACGAACAAATCAAATTTGAACTCTTTAGTGAAAGCCAACAAGGCCGTCTGGCGAAACAAGAAATGGCCAAGCGCAGCGAAGGCCAAAGCGGCACCGAAGTGACTGTCATCATCGACGGGGCGCGGCGAAGTTTCACCATGCAAAAGGGTCAATCGGTACTCGAAGCGGCGCTGGAGAACGGGCAAGAAGCACCGTTTTCCTGCAAGGCCGGGGTCTGTTCGACCTGTATGGGCAAGGTGCTTGATGGCGAGGTCGAGATGATCTCGAACCACGCTTTGGAAGATTACGAGGTCGAGCGCGGCTATGTGCTGACCTGCCAAAGCTACCCGCTGAGCGACACGCTCACCATCGACTACGACACACATTAAAGGAGCCAACATGCGCGATATTCAAAGCTTTGCGGCGGGCGAATGGCTTGCCTCTGGTGCCGGTTCCCGCAACATTGCCAGCGCCATCACGGGCGAAGTGATCGCCCAAGCCGGAAACGATGCGCTGAATGTGCAGGCGATGCTGGGCTTTGCCCGGGAGCACGGCGGCCCTTCCTTGCGCGCGATGACCTTCCATGACCGCGCGCGGATGCTCAAGGCGCTGGCCCTGCATCTGATGGAGCATAAACAGGCGCTTTATGATCTGAGCTACGACACCGGGGCGACCCTTTCTGATCACAAGATCGACGTGGACGGGGGCATTGGCACGATGCTCGTCTTCGCCTCCAAGGGTCGGCGCGAGATGCCTGATGCGCATGTCTATCTGGATGGCGCGCCCGAGCAGTTAGGCCGTGATGGGCAGTTCATGGGGCGGCATATTTGCACGCCGTTGCAAGGCGTCGCGGTGCATATCAACGCCTTCAACTTCCCCGTTTGGGGCATGCTTGAAAAACTCGCCCCTACCCTGCTCGCGGGCGTTCCGGCCATCGTCAAACCCGCCACCGCGACCTGCTATGTTACCGAACATTGTGTGCGCTTGATGCTGGAGAGCGGGCTGCTGCCGAAAGGCGCACTGCAACTGGTCAGCGGCGGTCTGGGCGATATGCTGGACCACCTTGATTGTCAGGATGCCGTGGCCTTCACTGGCTCTGCCGACACTGCGCTGAAACTGCGCAGCAATCCCTTACTGCTGCAGAACTCGGTGCGTTTCACGTCTGAGCAGGACAGCCTTAACGCATCGGTCCTTGGTCCCGATGCGGCCCCTGGCACGCCGGAGTTTGATCTTTTCGTCAAAGAAGTACAGCGCGAGATGACCGCCAAAGCAGGTCAGAAATGCACCGCGATCCGCCGCGTGATGGTTCCAGAAACGCAGATCGACGCCGTGATCGCCGCTTTGTCGGAACGGCTTGCCAAGACCACCATCGGCGACCCACGCAATGAAAATACCCGCATGGGAGCGTTGGTTTCGAACAGCCAAAAGCGCGATGTGCTAGAAAAAGTCGCGCGGCTGGGTGCAGAGGCCGAGCGCGTCTTTGGCGACCCCGACAACTTTACCGTCAACGGCGCCGACAAAGACAAAGGCGCCTTCCTGCCGCCGATGCTGTATCACTGCGCCGACCCAGACAAAGCCGAGCGCGTGCATGACACCGAGGCTTTCGGCCCTGTTTCCACCCTCATGCCCTACCGTGATCTGGCCCATGCCACGCAGCTTTTGAACCGAGGGCAAGGGTCGCTCGTCGCCTCCATCATCACCAATGATGGCGAAGTCGCGCGCGAACTGACCATGGGCTCCGCCGCCTTCCACGGGCGGCTTTACTTCAACAACCGCAAATCCATGGGTGAGGCGACGGGCCACGGCTCCCCGCTGCCGCATATGGTGCACGGCGGGCCGGGCCGCGCAGGCGGCGGCGAAGAGCTGGGCGGCATTCGGGGCGTGATGCACTACATGCAGCGCACCGCCATACAAGGCAGCCCCGACATCCTGACTGCCATCGGTCAGCAATGGGTGCCGGGCGCGGAAGAGATCACCGACCGCGATCACCCTTTCACCCGGCGTTTCACCGAGCTGGACTTGGGCGAAACCTTTTATTCCAAATCTCGCGAAATCTCGCTTGAAGATATCGAAACCTTCGCCAATTTCACCGGCGACACGTTCTATGCACATATGGACGACGAAGCCGCCGCCGCGAATCCGTTCTTTCCGGGCCGCGTGGCACATGGCTACCTGTTGCTCAGCTTTGCTGCGGGCCTGTTCGTGCAGCCTGATCCCGGCCCCGTTTTGGCCAATACGGGTCTCGACAATCTTCGCTTCCTCGAACCTGTCTCTGCCGGGGACAGCATGAAAGTGCGGCTAACTGTCAAACACAAGACCCCGCGCAACGAAGAATATGGCGAGGTGCGGTGGCATGTGACCCTGACCAACCAACGGGAGGAAGCGGTCGCAGAATACGACCTGCTGACGATGAATGCCCTCTGAGCAATCTGCCCCCCTCGTTGCCGCTTTTGCGGGTTTGGGTGGTCAACGCGTCTGGTCATTGATGATCAGCCTCTTTGGCGATCTGGCCCAAGGAAATGGTGATGCGATCGACGGGCCGGTGCTGTCGAGCATTATGGCTGCACTTGATGTGCGACCTGAGGCAAGCCGCGTGGCGCTGCACAGGCTGCGCAATGATGGCTGGTTGCAGTCCCACAAAGTGGGCCGGATCAGCCAGCACAGCCTGACCGCGCAGGGTCGCGCGGAAAGTGCGGCCGCCAGCCCGCGCATCTATGCCGCCCCACCTGATCTGTCAGAGCCTTGGCAGATGGTGATGACCGAAGAGAACGGGCGCGAGACGGATACCGCCCTGCGCGCCTCTGGGTTCATCCCCGCCCTGCCGCGCGCCTATGTCGGGCGAGCCGATAGCACGGCCCCCAAAGGCTGCCTTGCCCTGCGCGGAGAAACCCCGCCCGATTGGCTGCGCCGCGCTGTAGAGCCTGCGGACCTTGCATCAGAATATGACGCGTTGCTCGTTGCGCTGAGCACAGCCGAAAACGAACTGACCCGCGTCCATCATATGGATGCACTGGGAGTTGCCGTGCTGCGGTGCCTTATCGTGCACAACTGGCGGCGCTTGGTTCTGAAACACCCCGCCCTGCCCGGTGGGGTGATCCGCCCCGATTGGTCCGGCTACCAATGCCACCTGCTGGTCGATCAATTGCTGCACCGCTATCCCCAGCCCGCCTTGCAAGATTTAGCCGCCACCTCGGCAACGGGCTGAGCCTGTGCAAAGCGCTGCTTTCCCATGGCGGGCAAGCGCGGTATAGACGACGGCATGACAAATTTCCTCTATCAGAATGACCTGCCGGATGACCTCGACCTTGGGCCGATGGTCGCCATTGATTGCGAGACGATGGGCCTCCACCCGCACCGCGACCGACTTTGCGTTGTGCAACTGTCGGGCGGCGATGGGCATGCACATCTGGTGCAGGTCGCCATGGGCCAGACCGAAGCACCGAACCTTTGTGCGCTTTTGGAAAACCCGCATGTGCTGAAACTGTTTCACTACGGTCGGTTCGACATTGCCGCGATGCTCAACACCTTTGGTGCCACCGCGACGCCGGTCTATTGCACCAAGATCGCAAGCCGCCTGATCCGTACCTATACTGACCGGCACGGGCTGGCCAAGCTGTGCCAAGAACTGCTGAGTGTCGACATCTCGAAACAGCAGCAATCCAGCGATTGGGGGGCCGAAAAACTGACCCAAGCGCAGATCGACTATGCCGCGTCGGATGTGCTGTATCTGCACCGTCTGCGCGATGAACTTAACAAACGCCTGATACGCGAAGGTCGGATGGACATGGCGCAGGCCTGTTTCGATTTCCTGCCGATGCGCGCCAAGCTGGATCTGGAGGGATGGCCGGACACGGACATCTTCGCACACGCATGAACACACCTTTCCTCGATACCGCCCGCCGCGTGATCCGATGCGAATCCGATGCGCTGATCCAGCTGGCCGAGAGCCTTGATGATCGTTTTCGCGCCGCCGTTGATCTGATGCGCGCCTGCAAGGGCCGCATCATCGTTACTGGCATCGGTAAATCGGGCCATATCGGCAACAAAATCGCAGCGACGTTGGCCTCTACCGGCACGCCCGCGCAATTTGTGCATCCGGCGGAGGCGAGCCATGGCGATCTGGGCATGATCACCGCAGCCGATGTGGTGCTGGCGATCTCCAATTCAGGCGAAGCGCCAGAGCTTGCCAACCTCATCGCCTATTCACGCCGCTATGCGATCCCGCTGATTGGCATCACCAGCCGCCCCGACAGCAGCTTGGGCCGCCACAGCGACGTGGTGCTGGAGCTGCCCCGTCTGGCAGAGGCTTGCGGCACCGGCGTTGTGCCAACCACCTCGACCACGCTAACGCTGGCGATGGGCGATGCGGTGGCCGTGGCGCTGATGGAGAACCGCGCCTTCACTGCCGAGCATTTCCGCGACTTCCACCCCGGCGGCAAGCTGGGTGCAAGGCTGAGCCGTGTGGCGGATTTGATGCATGTAGGCGATGCGCTGCCCGTGGTCTCTGCCGATGCCCCAATGGCCGACGCACTGAGCGAGATCAGCCGCAAGGGCTTTGGCGTGGTCTGCGTGACGGATAAGGCTGGTGCCCTATCGGGGATCATCACCATGGGCGACCTTGCGCGCCACCTTGACGGTTTGATGACCATGACCGCGGAAGAAGTCATGACCTCCGCGCCAATCACCATTGGCCCCGAAGAATTGGCAGAAAAAGCCGTTGGCGTAATGAACAACCGCAAGATCACCTGCCTGATCGTTACGGACCCCTCGCAAAACGATGGCAAGATGCCGCTAGGCCTACTGCATATCCATGACTGCCTGCGCGTCGGGCTGGGCTAAGGCGCGATGAAGGCCGATCGCCACTCACGCGTTGTTTCTTGGCTGAAAGTGCTCTTTCCGCTGATCGCGTTGGCGCTGCTGTCGACCCTGTTCCTGCTGTCGCGCGCGATTGAACCGCAGGCGGTGATCCCATTTGCGGATAAAGAAGTGCAAGAACGTCTGCGGGATCAGCAGATCACCGGGCCCTTCTATTCCGGCACCACGGCGGATGGCGATCTGATCTCATTCTCTGCCGAAAAGCTGACAACCCCCGGCGGCGTAAGCGGCACCAATGAAGCCGTAGACCTTGAGGCCACACTAGACTTGGAGGGGGGCGCCAAGATCACCCTTCAATCCAGCCGCGGCAGATTTGATACCGGCGCAGAGGAAGCGGAACTGGCAGGTGATGTGAAGATCAACACTTCGACCGGCTACCAGATCCTCTCTGAGCGGATGACATCGAACCTCACTACACTAGATCTTCTATCGCCTGGCCCGGTCAAAGCGACCAGCCCGGCGGGCGAGATCACCGCCGGAAGCATGGCAATCACCAATCGGCAGAACAGCGCCGGCTCGCAATTGCTTTTCACCGAGGGTGTGAAACTGATATACACGCCGCAAGCAACGAAAGAGTAACTGCCTTGAGACACTTGTTTATTTTGATGCTGCCGCTGCTTTTCGCGCTGCAGGCCGCCCCTGTCTCTGCTCAATCGGCCAGCGTGGCCTTTGGCGCGTTAGAGCAAGATACCAGCCTGCCTGTCGAAGTGACCGCAGATAATCTATCGGTTGATAATGCATCAGGCACCGCAGTTTTCACTGGTAACGTCCTGATTTCCCAAGGTGAAATGACGCTTTCCGCTGGCAAAGTGCAGGTGATCTATCGTGCGGCGGACCAGGGCATTGCCAAGCTTGAGGCGACCGGCGGCGTAGTCTTGGTTGCGGGCGCAGACGCCGCTGAATCGCAGCGCGCCGACTATGACATCGATGCGGGCACCTTGGTAATGAGTGGCGATGTGTTGATGACCCAAGGCGCAAGTGCGCTGAGTGCGCAGGAAATGACGGTGAACCTCACCAGCGGTACGGCGCAGATGTCGGGACGTGTGAAAACCATTCTGCAGCCCGGCAGCGCCAACTGATGCCCCCTGAACTCAAGGTTGCCGAGGGCGAATCCGGCCTGCGGATCAGCCATCTGCGTAAATCATACCGCAAGAAAGCGGTGATCCGCGATTTCTCGATGGAGCTTGACCGCGGTGAGGTCGTGGCGCTTTTGGGGCCAAACGGCTCGGGCAAGACAACCACTTTCTATGCCGTGGCCGGGCTGGTCACGCCCGAAGGTGGCCGCGTGACAGTGGATGGCAAGGATGTGACCACCCTGCCCATGTATCGCCGCGCGCAGCTTGGCATCGGTTATCTACCGCAGGAAATGAGCATCTTTCGCGGCCTGTCGGTGCAGGACAACATTAGCGCAATCCTCGATATCCGGGTCAAACACCGCCACCAACGCCGTGAACGGCTCGAAGAATTGCTGACCGAATTTTCTATCGAACACCTGCGCCGCGCACCCGCGTTGGCGCTGTCGGGGGGGGAACGTCGCCGCGTCGAAATCGCCCGCTGTCTGGCCGCCAACCCCAGTTACTTGTTGCTAGATGAACCTTTCGCCGGGGTCGATCCGATCTCTGTTGGGGACATCCGGCAATTGGTCGCCGATCTTAAGAAACGCGGCATCGGCGTGCTGATTACTGACCACAATGTACGCGAAACCCTAGAGATCGTAGACCGTGCCTACATCTTGCACGAAGGCAAGGTTTTGATGTCCGGAACGCCCGAAGAAGTTGTGCAAAACGAGAATGTGCGCCGTGTCTATCTGGGCGATAACTTCCGTATTTCCTGAGACTTAGCGCGCTTTTCCTGATTGACGAGCGCCCGGCGAAGCATTGCCTGCGTTTTGCAAGAAACCGCTCTGATTGTAGTCATTAAACGCCGTTGGGGTCATCGGCGCCATTGACTTTCAGACGGAAAAGCGGCCTCATTGATCTATGGTGAAATCGCGTTCCTGTTTGATCCTGCATCGCCCTTCCCGCGAAGGAACGATCAAAATCACTCTGGTCGCAGCACCATTCCTCCATATCTGATAATTGCCCCCGCTCCACACCCGTGGACCGTTTGGCAATGTTCGGAACAAGAAAGACAAGGAGACGATATGCGGTATCAGATCAGTGGCAAACAGATCGACATTGGCGATGCGCTTCGGACACATGTCCGGACGGAACTTGATGAGGCGGTAGGCAAATATGCCGAACGCCCGACCGATGCCTTGGTGGTGTTTTCCAAAACGGGCCACGAATTTGCCTGCGAGGCAACTGTGCATCTTTCCACCGGTCTCAATGCGTCGGCCAAGGCCAAGGCGACGGAAATCTATGCTGCTTTCGACAGTTGCTGCGCCAAGATGGAAAAACAGCTGCGCCGCTACAAGCGCCGCCTAAAGGACCATCACAAAGATCGCGCCGAACCGGTTGAACTTTTGGGGGCGTCCTCCTATATCCTCGCGTCAGACAGCGATTCAGATGCGCAGGAACCTGATACCCTCCAACCCATGATCATTGCAGAGATGCAGATGAAGGTGCCAACTTTGTCTGTGGGCGAAGCGGTCATGCAGATGGAATTGTCAGGCGATCCGGTGCTGCTGTTTCGTAAGGAAGGCCAGGAAGGGATGAATGTCGTGTACCGTCGCGAAGACGGGAACATCGGCTGGATCGACCCTTCATAACCCACGGCGGTAAACTCCGCCAAAGAGCAGGGCGCGCGGTATGGATTTCGGCAAACTCCTCAAGCCTGAGGCCGTGAAGGTTTTGACTTCGGCTTCGAGCAAGAAGCGGCTGATGCAGGATATCGGCGAACTCGTCCAGCAGGCCTATGGGCTGCCGGCCGGTCAGGTGGTGGATGCGCTGATGACGCGCGAAACCCTCGGGCCGACCGGTGTCGGTCATGGTGTCGCCCTGCCCCACGCGCGGATGAACGGTATCGACAAAGTCGTCGGTGCCTTCGTCTTGCTGGACAAGCCGATTGATTTCTCTTCGGTCGATCGTCAGCCGGTCGATGTGGCCTTTGCACTCTTCGCCCCCGAAGATGCGGGCGTGGAGCACTTGAAAGCCTTAGCGCTGGTGGCCCGTACACTGCGTGACAGCAGCATCTGCACCAAGCTGCGGTCGAACCCAGACCCGGCAACGCTTTATACGATCCTGACCGAAGACAAGGCCGACAAGGCCGCCTAAGACCTATCAGACCGCTGCGGGCTCTGCCTCTTTCGGAGTGGGCACGCCGCGGTTCGCTTTCTTCTCTCCCAGCATCAACATCGCCGGTGTCACCACGAGCGTTAGCACCGTGGCAACCACCAGACCGCCCGCAATGGCCGAGCTTAGTTCAGTCCACCACTGCGTTGATGGCGCGCCATAGACGATCTCGCGCGTAAAGAAGTTGATGTTGAGGCCGATTACCATGGGCATCAGTCCAAGCGCCGTGGTGACGGAGGTCAGCACCACAGGCCGCAGACGCTGTGCTCCGGTCCGCAGCGCGGCCTCAAGCGGTGAAAGCCCCGCTTTCTTAAGGTCATTGTAGGTGTCGATCAGAACGATATTGTTGTTCACCACGATCCCCGCCAGCGCGATCACCCCGATGCCGCCCATGACCACGCCAAAGGGCCGCCCCGTGATAATCAAGCCAAACAGCACGCCCGCGATGGAGAAGATGATAGCCGACATGACGACAAAGGCTTGGTAGAAAGTGTTGAACTGGATCACGAGGATCACGAACATCAAGAAGATCGCCGTGATAAACGCCCCAGCGAGGAAAATCATTGATTCCTGCTGGTCCTCCGCCTCACCGGCGAACGACGCTTCAACACCCGGCGGCAGGTCCATCGCATCAATCGCGCTGCGCAAGGCGACGGTCTGATCGTTGACCAGAACGCCCGGTGCAACGTTGGCCTCGATCGTAACGACCCGCTCTTGATCTACCCGCGTGATCGTGCCGGTGCGAGGGCTTGGCTCGAATGTCACGAAGTTCGAGATCGGCACCAGCCCGGCCGAAGTCGGGACGCGCAGTGATTGAAGCTCTTCCAAAGTGCGCTCATCAGAGGGAAAGCGCACGTTGATGTCGATAGAGCCTTCGGCGTCGTCGGGCCGGTAATCAGCCACGGTGATGCCGCGCGTCAGGAGTTGCACGGCTTGACCCAAGGTTGAGATATCGGCCCCAAACCGCGCGGCCTCGGACCGGTTTACCGCGATGCGCCATTCCACTCCCGGCAGGGGGCGCGAATCCGTCACATCGGTAAAACCACCGATATCCGACATCTCCTCGCGGATCTGATTGACCACCTGCTGCTGCACCTCGCTGTCATGCGCCTTGATCCGCAGATTGACTGGCTTCCCCGCAGAAGGGCCGTTTGAGGCGGTCTGAACCTGTACATCAATCCCCGGAATGGCCGCCATCTCGGTCCGGATTTCCTCACCGATCATGGCGGCGGTCCGGCGTTCATCCCATTCGGTGAACTCAACCTGAATGGTGCCGATCAGGTCGGCGCTGTCGCGATTGCTGCTGCCGGTGCGGGCATAGACGCTGGCAATCTCGTCGTAGGCAAAGAGACGTTGTTCGACCTGCCGCACCAGCGCGTCTTGCTCATAGATCGAAAAGTTGTCCCTAGCGCGGACCTGCACCTGTGCGAAATCAGGCTCTACTTCAGGGAAAAAGGTGATCCCATTGCCGAATTGCGCATAGGCGGTGAAGCCGCCCATCAGCATGGCAATGGCAAGGATCAGCGTCATCCATGGCCGCAGAATAGCGAATTGCAGCAGTTTGACATAGCCGCCGGTGAAGCCCTTCAGGTCACGCGGATCGCCCTGTTCGGCGGCATAGAGCGTGGCCTTATCCTTGGCCGATTGCGGGGGCCGTTTGCCGATGATCCCGCCAACCACGGGAATGAAAACCAGCGCCATGAAAAGCGATGCGGTCAGGGTCAGGATCACGGTGATGGGCAGGAACTTCATGAACTCCCCCACCGTGCCGGTCCAAAACAGCAACGGAAAGAACACGCTGAGCGTCGTGGCGGTAGAGGCGATGATCGGCCATGCCATACGCTTGGCGGCATGGGCATAGGCAGCGCGGGGCGCATGCCCCTCTTGCAGGCGGCGGTCGGCCAGTTCGGTGGTCACAATGGCCCCGTCCACCAGCATCCCCACCACAAGGATCAGCGAGAAGAGCACCACGAGGTTCATCGTATAGCCCATGACCCAAAGCGCCGTGACCCCGGCCAGAAACGCCCCCGGAATGGCCAGCCCCACTAGTAGCGCCGAGCGGACGCCCAGAGCCCAGACGATCACGATCATCACAAGGATCACCGCCGCGATGACATTGGCCTCAAGATCGCTGAGCATGTCTTGGACCTGCTCGGATTCGTCTTGGGTGTATTTCACGGTGATGCTGTCGGGCCATTCCGCGCGCATCTTGTCGATCAGCTCTCGCACCGCCGCGACTGTTTCAATGATGTTAGCGCCAGAGCGTTTCTTGATCTCAAGCGCCAGCGCGGGCTGCCCATCAATGCGGGCAAAGCCGGTCGGGTCTTTGAAGGTTCGGCGGATCGTGGCGACATCCGCGAAGGTCACCACCGTATCGCCGCGCACTTTGATCGGCAGAGACATGACATCTTCGACATTCTCGATCAGCCCCGGCACCTTGAGCACCAGCCGCCCCGCGCCGCTTTCAATCGCCCCTGCCGCAATCAGGCGGTTGTTGCGGTTGATCTGGCTGATCAGCTCTTCAAAGGAGATGTTGTAGGTCTCGAACACCGTGGGGTCGATCAGCACCTCCAGCAGTTCCGTACGCTCACCGCCGACATCAACCTCAAGTACGCCTGACAGCCCCTCAATCGCGTCCTTCAACTCCTCCGAAATGGTGTTGAGCGTCCGTTCCGGCACCGGGCCGGAGAGGATCGCCGTCAGGATCGGAAAAAGCGCTGTGTTGATCTCAGTCACGACCGGATCGGTGGCGTCTTCGGGCAAGTCGGATTTGGCCCGGTCCACACCTTCGCGTACCTTGTCGAGTGCTTCGTCGGAGTCGAACCCCGGCTCGAACTCCAACTGGACAGAGGCATGGCCCTCGGCCCCGTTGGAAGTGATCTGTTTCAGGCCGGTAATAGCGCTGAGTTCAGTCTCCAGCGGTTCTACCAACAGCCGTTCGCTGTCTTCGGGCGAAATCCCCTCAAGCGAGGTGGAGACATAAAGCGTCGGGATCGGGATCTCAGGCGAGCTTTCCTTGGGGATGCCGACATAGGCATAGGCACCAACAAGGAGGATCATGACCAAGCTTAGGATCACAACGCGTGCGCGACTGAAAGCGGCGTCGATCAGTGTGTTCATTCCACCTTCTCCGGCTGGGCAGCTTCGGCGCTGCCCGTGATTTGGCCGTCGCCCGCCGGGGTTTCCTCAAGTTCATCCAGTTCCGGCACGCCCGCTGAGGGCAGTTCTTCGGCGGGGTCTTCGTTGCTTGTCTCTGGCTGCGGGTCGACCACCTCGCCATCATTCACGAAGCCCTGCCCGATGGTGATGATCTGGCTCTCATCCGGCAGGCCCGCGATCCAGATACCGTCGGTCTGGGCCCGAACGATCGCGATTTTGTTAAAGACAACCTTGTTGTCTCCATTCACCGTTTTAACACCCAAAGTGCCATTTGTATCCAGCGACAGGATTGCAGGAGAGACGAAATGCGCGCGGGTCTCGCCCGTGGGAATGCGCACACGGGCAGAGATACCCGCTGGGATCGCGCCATCAGCGTTTTCGACCCTAATCTCGGCGGTAAAGGTACGGGTCTCGGCGCTGGCGCTGCTTGAGACGAACTGCACCTTGCCCTGCGCTTCTGTCCCGGTGATGAACATCACCTCGGCATTCTGCCCTTCTTTGATGTCTTTCAGCGCCTGTTGTGGCACCTGCACCTGGATCGTCAGCGGGGTGTTATCCACCAACCGCGCGATTTCTTCGCCGGTTGAGACGAACTCGCCCGCAGAGATATCCAACATCTCAAGCCGCCCCGGAAAGGGCGCGCGAATTTCGGTGTTGTTCAGTGCTTCTTCGGCCGTGGTGACAGCCGCTTGCGCTGCGGCCAAAGTTGCCCGCGCTTGGCTAACCCGATCAACGGTAGAGACGCCTCGGTTCAACAAGGCTTCGGCATTGTCATACTCGCGCTGCGCACGGTTCAATTCCTCTCGGGCACGGGCCAGATCGGAATCGCGCGCAGCAGTGCTAAGCCGGGCGATCAGATCACCCGCTGCGACCTCGGCACCTTTGGCAACCAGCACCTCGGCAATTTCGCCCCCTGATTCCGCGCGTACCATAGTATCACGATCCGGCAGCGCTTGGCCTTCGGCTACGAAGACCTGTGTCACACTATCAGCCTGAGAGCCGCGTACGGCAACCGTGACCGCTTTGGCCGCGATTGGCGCGGGCGCGGCTTCCTGCTCCTCTTCAGATGGAAGGATATAGCCGCTGCCCATCCACAGGCCGATCAGCAGCGCGATCCCTCCAGCGATGAATTTCGACCGTTTAGAGCCGGCATCGCTGTCAAAAGAGAGCGTCTGACGCTCTTGGGATGTGTCACTCATTAATAGAACTCCATCGCTGCGACCTCTTCTTTGCAGATCACGCGTCAAATCTTGGGCTTGCTTACCCGAGTTGCGACATCATCAAGCGCGGTACTAATCGTCTCGTAAAACTCCGCAAAGGAGTCGAGCCGCGCACGCACACCATCCGCTTCGGTGGGGAGCTTGTTGATCGTGTCGTTGATCTCGGCCTTGGCGTGGCGCGTGCCTGCCAGCGCGAATTTTGTCATCGCGGCATAGGCGTCATCGGCAAGTTGGAAGTAGTCCTGCCGGTCGCCGGTCTTGTTCACACGCCGGATCAGGCCCCGCTCTTCCAGCACGCGGATTGATGTGCTGATCGTGGCCCGGCTGACCGACAAACGACGCGAGAGCGCACCAAATGCGATCGGCTCGCCCTCAAAGACAAGCATGGCAAAGACCTGACCCGACATGCGGGGCAAACCCTCGCCCATCGCGATCACGCCCATCCGCATGATGAAATCATCGCGAACTTGGTCGATTTGGTCTGTGGTATCCATCTGTTCCCCGTCTACGGCAAGCTGCGTTGACGGTAGATAGCCAAGGGCCAGCACAAATCAAGTATATTCAGAAAATTCCGAACAGACTGAACGCTAATTGCCGCAAGGGAATTTCAGACAGAAATCCTTATTTCAACCCGTTCTGTGCAATGTAGCGGGCCAGATCGAGCACAAGTTGACCACGCGCCGTTGCAATGGCGTTCACTCCGCCTTCTCTGTTGAATGGCACACTTAGGTCAAACAGGCCCGAACGCTCCCGCCGGTCGTCTGGAACGGCCACGAAATACTGCCCGGATGCGCGGAATTCACCGGCTTCGGTGGCCACAAACTCAGCAAAGCGTAGCTCAAGACGGGCATCGGGGAAGGCCTCAAAGGGCCAAGGCTCTGACGCGATGCGCCGCCCCGTCATCCGAGCAAGGTTCTGGCTAAGCTCAAGCGCAACGGCGCGCTCTGGCGCATCGGCCCAAAGCACATCGGTGGAACTGACAAGGCTGCCATCCGCCATCTGCAAAGAGATCTCTTCGGCGGCGGCATAAGTCGGCAAGGACACATCACGCACTTCAACCGAACTAAAGGCGATAGAGGTCTTTTCCGTTACCACCGGTGCGCGCACGGTAAAACGCTCAGCAGTGCCGCCGCATGCCGCCAGAGCTGCCAGCAGTCCAAAAGTGATCAGGGGTCTTGCAATGTTCATGCTTTACCGTCCCAGCAATAGAGAATTGGGGTTACGTTCAATGGTCCGCGCCAAAGATGCAAGGGCATCGGCGGCTTTCTGGATGTCGCGCAGGGTTTGCTCAGCGGTGCGGCTGATCTGCTCACCCTTGTTATAGCCTTCGATGGTGCGGCTGGCCTGTGCGAAAAGCGCGGTCAAACGCTCAACCACCTGCGGCAGATCGCGGGCCGAGACGGCGATGTTATCCGCCGCATTGCGGGCCGAGGCCAAGGTGCGGTTTACATTCTCAACCGCGCCGCCTTCGCGCAACTCTACCAACGTGGCGTTCACCTCGTCCAATGCCCGCTTGAGCGCGCCCGGCAGGGCCACCGCGTCTTCGGTGCCGATCACCGCATCGGCGGATTCGGTAAGATCCGTCAGGGCGACGACCAACTCTTCAACCTCCAGCGTTTCCGCCTTGGCAGCGACCGCCTGAATGCTCTCCACCAGTTCTGGCACGCCCTCGACCGAAGACGAAACCGCACTCGCCGCTTCAGAGGCCACATCCAACGCGCTGGAAAGCTGTTCGACGATGCGCTCTTCCTCCAGCTTGGCAACCAGTTGTTCAACCCGAACGAGCGTTCCGTTCAGGGCGACAGGCACGTTCTTGACCTCTTCAGAGGACACCAGCCCAGTCAATTCGTTCAGCAATGTCCGCACGTCTTGCGGCGTCTCGCGCAGGTCTTCGTCAGAGACGAAAGATTCCGCCGAATTGAGGAAGGAAATCGCGCTGTTAAGCAACTCTTCGATCGGCAGGCTGTTGATGCGGGTAAAGACCCCTTCGACGGTGGCCGCCGCATCAGAGACATCGCTTTCTGTGGTAGGCATCAGCGCCAGATCAAGGTCGTTTTCGTTCAGCGTCGCTTCTGGTGCGTCATCGACCATTACCATTTCAACCTTCAAACCGCCCGTCAGCAAGCTGGCTGAGGCAAGCCTTGCGCGCAGCCCATCAGCGACACGGTCCTTAAGAAAGGCTAGCGCGGCATCTGCGGTGACTTCGCCTTGCAGCCCCAGATGCGCCGGTTGGATGGACAGGATCGCATTAAGCCGCACACGGCTGTCGCCAAAGCGTTCAAAATCGATGAGGCCAGAAAGGGTTTCGACCTCACCAATCTCTAGGCCGCTCATCTCAACCGGGGCGCCGACGATCAAGCCCGAGATATTGTCGTCGAACACCACGCTAAGCTTAAGCGGATCAACCTCGGATGCGTTGAATACAGAATTCCGCGCGGTTTCTTTATCGGGGAAAATCTCGAACACCGTGCCGTCAGACACCTGCGCGCCACCCGATACAAAGGTGTCAAAGGTAATACCGCCGCCCACGAGGGTCGCGAGCGAGGAAAAGTCGATTTCGGCCCCTGCCGGGCCGATGTTCACGCTAAAGCCGGACGCGTCCCAAAAACGGGTGGATTCATTGATAAGCTGGCGGTGCTCTTCAAAGATCAATGC
The DNA here is from genome assembly GCF_022788715.1 of Sulfitobacter sp. DSM 110093. Lineage (NCBI taxonomy): Bacteria > Pseudomonadati > Pseudomonadota > Alphaproteobacteria > Rhodobacterales > Roseobacteraceae > Sulfitobacter > Sulfitobacter sp. DSM 110093. The sequence continues at coordinate 174,850 of NZ_CP085167.1, read as the reverse complement.
TTCGACGATGGCGAAGTTGCCGCGCGGCGCGATCTTGGCATAGCCGACGCGGCCCACTTCGATACCTTTATAAAGGATCGGCGCATTGTCGGTCAGCTGGCCATTGGCTGTAGAGCGAAAAGCAATCTCAAGCCCGCCTTGACCGCCGCGGATCAATGGCTCGGTTGATGATCCCTGAAAGCGCTCAGCAGCCGGGCCAACCTGTTGGTCCCACGAACCTTCGATGTAGACACCGCTCAACACGGTACTGAGGCCGGTGATCCCCTGCGCGGTGACCTCTGGCTGTACGATCCAAAACACCGCGCCATTGTCGATATAGGGCGCCACATCTTTATCGAGGCGGATATGCGCCGTCACCCTGTCGAGGTCCGATGTGAAACCAACCTTTTCGACCACCCCGACCGTCACATCGCGAAAGCGCAGTTCGGTCTCTCCGGCGGAGATGCCAGCGCCTTCTTCGAATTCGATGACGATCAACGGGCCCCGTTCGGCATAGGAGCGGTACGCCACAAAAAGCGCCACGATCAGCGCAAGGATCGGGATGATCCAGATTACAGATGCCCCACTGAGAAACATCTTGCGTGTCGGGGAAATCGGAACGTCTGGAGGCGTATTAGTCATTGGTTTTCAGGCCCTCGTCCTTGGTCTGAGTATCCCAAATCATACGGGTATCAAACGCTTGTGCGGCTAACATGGTAAAGATCACGGAGAGGGCGAAAAAGATGCTCGCGGTACCGGGATTGATGGCTGCCAGTGATTTGAGTTGCACCAGAGACGACAAAATCGCAACCACAAAGATATCGATCATTGACCAACGGCCAATGTACTCAACCACTTCGTACAGGTAATGCCGCTGCCGTTGCGACGTGACAGAGCGCTGTTTGACGCTGATCGCAAGAAAGGCCACGGCCATGAATTTCGCCAGCGGAATGGCGACGGACGCAAAGAGGATGATAAATGCGATCCCCCAGTTACCGTAATGCGCCAGTTCGACTGCCCCACCGATGATCGTGCTTTCATCCACCTGAAACAGCGTCCGGGTCTTAAGCATTGGATAGGTGTTCGCGGGGATGTAGCACATCAGCCCAACCGTCCAAAACGCCCAGACACGTTGCAGGCTCTGACGGTCGCGCGACACAAGTCGGTGCCCGCAACGGCTGCAGGTCTGCGTGCCCATCGGCGCAGGCTTGCTACAACGGGTGCAGGCGACGATGCCCAGATCCCGCGCGCTCAGGATTTCTTGGGATGTTCCAGAGAGTTCCATACGGACCATTTGCATAAGAATCTGTCCTGCGCGATGACAAGCACCACCAACGCGCCGAACATGTAAAAGGCCGGCCCAAAGCCGACATCGGCCAGATCGGCCACTTTGACCAGCGCCACAGCACAGCCAATCGCAAAGACCTCAGCCATCGACCAAGGACGCAGTTCTTCTGACAGGCTAAAGGCCGCCACAGCATGACGCGCGGGCGGGCGATCCAGCACGATAGGGACCAGAACATAAAGCGTCAGCAACACCCGCAGCAGCGGGATGAAAAAAATTAGCGCCGCAGTAGCCAAGGACAGCAAGATCATCGGCCCCCCGGCAAAAGCCAGCGCGGCATCCAGCACCGAAACAGCATTGCGGTTGCCCGCCGCATCAATCGTCAAAAACGGAAAGACCGACGCGCCGATAATCAACACCATGACCGCCACCGCCACAGCGATGATTTGCAACCCGGCATTGTCACGTGGAGTGATCAGGGCCGTATGGCAACGTTCACAGGCCGCACGCTCCCCATCCGCGGGGCGCCGCAGCCGGTAAACGGCATCGCACTGCGGGCAGACGATGATCTCGTCCAGCGGCAATTCGGCAAGGGGTGTGTCGGGGTGATCCATTCTGAGTGGATATATGATGCCGCCCCCCGCCGTATCAACAAATATTCCCGACCCTGTGGCGTATCTGCACCGGCGGATGCTTGCGCTCTCGCGAATGTGACCGGAACAGTTGGGCCTGCGCCCCGTTAGTCCAGCAGAAATCACAAAGGAGAAAGCAATGACCGATATCAACAATGCAAAGATCCTGATCCTCGCCACCAACGGCTTTGAACAGTCCGAGTTGGAAAAACCCCTGAACGACCTGCGCGGGCACGGCGCCACCGTACATGTGGCCACCCCCGACGGGAATGAGATCAAGGGCTGGGACGAAGACGATTGGGGCAACACCACCCCCGCCGATCTGGCGCTGAAAGATGTGAATGTAGATGACTACCATGGCATCGTTCTGCCCGGCGGCCAGATCAATCCCGACCTACTGCGGGCCAACAAGGACGCCGTGGCACTGATCCGCAAGTTTCACGATAATGGCAAAACCGTTGCCGCGATTTGCCACGCGCCTTGGCTATTAATTGAAGCGGGCATTATCAAAGACCGCAAGGCCACCTGCTTTGGCTCAATCGCCACCGACGTGAAAAACGCCGGTGCGCATTACGAAGACAGCGAAGTGGTCGCCGATCAGGGCATCATTACTAGCCGTTCCCCCAAAGATCTGGACGCATTTGTGGCTAAGATTGTCGAGGAGATCGAAGAAGGCAAACACGAGCGCAAGGCCGCCTAAGCCACGCGTTTCGATTTGCGATTTACCCCCGGTCGTTTGGCCGGGGGTTTTTCATGGGCGACTTACTGACGCGCCAACTTCTGCCAGAACAGCCTCGGTATCCGCGCCGATTGCGCGGGGTGGGCTGGGCATCATCGGCGGTTCGGACCCAAAGCGCGGGGCGTGGCCCGATTGCAGCACGCCGTTCACTTTTAACATATTGCTACGCGATGCCATTTGCGGATGATCCGGGGCTTCGGAAAAGCTGAGGACCGGTGCCACACAGGCATCTGAGCCGTCGAAATGCGCCGCCCAATCGTCGCGACTGTGCGTTGCAAAAGCCGCAGCAAATTCGGTAGTGCGCTCGGCCCAGGTTGCGGTGTCATTTTGGCTTGACCCATAGTCAGCCGGAAGGTCCAATTTCTCTAGCAATATTGCGTAGAATTGCGGCTCTAACGCGCCCACAGCGACGAACTTGCCATCGGCACAGGTGTAGCAGCGGTAAAACGGAGCGGCGCCGTCGAGCCAATTCGCTGCGCGGGCCTCAGACCATGTGCCTTGGGCGAACATACCGTGGATCAGCCCCATCATCGCGGGCACCCCATCAACCATCGCAGCGTCAACCATTTGACCTTTGCCGGTCACCCCACGTTCGATTGCCGCCGACAGGATGCCGAACAGCAAAAACATCGTCCCGCCCCCATAGTCAGCCACCATGTTGAGCGGTGGCACCGGGGGCGCATCGGCGCTGCCCATGGCGTGCAAAGCCCCTGTTAGAGCCAGATAATTGATGTCATGCCCCGCCGTCTGCGCCCATGGGCCGGTCTGGCCCCAGCCCGTCATGCGGCCATAGATCAGCGTGTCAGAGCAATCCTTGGGACCAAGCCCCAAACGCTCCATCACGCCGGGGCGAAACCCTTCGATCAGCACATCGGCGGAGGCGATCAACGCCCGCGCCGCCGCATGGCCTTCGGGGGATTTGAGGTCAAGCACCACCGAACGCTTGCCACGCCTGTTGATGTTGGCGGGATCCGCCGGTGCAGCTTTGCGGTCTATGGTGATGACATCGGCACCCAAATCAGCCAGCAATTGCCCGGCAAGTGGCGCAGGCCCCAGTCCAGAAAACTCTACCACCCTTAGCGAAGCCAGCGGCCCTTTGCGTTCTGCCGTGCTCATGCCGCCCCCGGTACAAGCACCTGACGCGCGCCTTCGGTAAAATCGCTTAAGGAAAGTGCCCAAGTTGTTCCGGGCCAGCGCAGTTCCATCTGGCGCTTTCGTGGTCGGTAGACGGCGGTATAAAGTGTACCAAAGCCCGCGTTAAAAGCTGTTGAATAAAGTGGTGGTTTCAGGAACGCGCCGATGAATTTCTCTTCTGGGTCACGGTGCAGCCGCAACCGCTGCAAGAGGTAGCGTTCACGCTCAACCGTTGCAGTGAACCGTGCGTGGCTGATCCACTCAACGCTTTCTTGATGGTTCGTCGCCACGGCAGCACGGGTGATGACCGCCGGGCGGTCGGGGGCCATCATCGCGGTCAGGTAGTTACGCTTGCGGTCTAGCACGGTGACATTGTAGCTCATATGCGTCGGCACGCGCGATAGAACCTCGCCAGCCTCCTGCGCGGTTTCGCAGGTTTGTAGCACATAGCGCAGGATCAGCGGCACGCCGAACCCTTCGCCCACCACACGCCGCCCGCCGAAGGTCAGCGAGATCGACAGCCCCGCGTCATTCACCCCATCAACCAGCCCCCACAGCCCGTCCGAGGTGCCCATAACCTGACGACCCTGCCAATGCGTCCGCAACACCATCGCGTCAAATGCGTTGGGGTTATAATCATAGTTGCGCACCATGACCGGTTCTTTCCCGGCCCAAATCGCTTGGGAACAGGCCGAAAGATACGGTGGCGGGCAATAGAAACTGAGGAACCGCGCTGCGTGATCGCTGCCACCCGCAAGTGTGCACAGCTCATCATAAAGCGGTGCCATCTCTGGCATATGTTTGACCAACGCGCGGCGGCATTGGGCATAAGTAGGGCGCGCGGCCTCACCCTCCTTCAGCCACCACGCATGGTAGTCAGGCCAATAGGCCGCGAAGAGACCGGCCCACTTGGGGCCGGGCGTATCTTCGGACATTGCGCGCCAGTACATCGCGGCCTTTCATCTTGCTACAGGATCTTGAACGCCGGATCAGAGAGTTCCGGACCAGCAGACGCGGTGGGCAGGGGTTTGCCCTCTACGCTGCGCTTGATCCCGTGGATCCACTTTTTCGCCCGCTCATTCAACTGGAAAGACTTGGTCATTGAACGGCCCCGCGTCACAAGGATGCCAATGTCGGCCCCTTCATAGCGGTAGTCACCCGGTTGCAGGATGCGCAGGAAGAATGCTTCGTTCTCCGACTCCACCGCGCGGCGGTGATAATCGAAGCGGTCAAAGACCACGCTGCCGTCTTCCTTCATCTTGTAAATGCCGGTCTCAGGCGCATCGGTGCAGATATCCACGCTGTCGTCCGTGTGCTTGATAACCATCTGGCTCCACCCATCGATATTGGCGGCGTCGGCCCAGCGGCCGTTCAACTCATCCACATCAAGGTTGAACTTCTTCTTAGAGAATTCAAGCAGGTGGAATAGGAACAGCGGCGCATCGGCATGGGCAAAGGCGGCGTGGTTGGTCATCGAAGACGCACCTGTGATGCGCGGGTTCAATTCACCCAACCAAAGATCGCCGGTCTTTTTGTCGATCAAGAAATCAAGCTCAAAGTAACCACGATAGCCTTCTTTGCGCAGTTGCTCCCCGAACTTAAAGGTCAACTCACGCGCCTTTTCACGCACCTTAGGAGGGAAGGCGGTGGCGAGGATTTCATTGCCACACCAGCCGCCGCGATAAGGCGTCAGTTCTTTGAAACCGACCAGTTCGGTCATCAGCGGGCCAACGATCGTGCCTTCCTTTGTGGCGCAGGCTTCGATCGCTGCACCGCGACAATCGATCCGCTTCATGATCTTGATTTCACCTTCGCCGATAATCTCGCTCTCATGGCGGCGGAAGTCGGCTTCGGATTTGATGAAGAACGTCGTGTGCCCGCTGTCGCCATAGGCCGATTGCAGCACCAGATCATGGCCGATCCCGGCCTTCTCGCAGGTTTTTTTCAGGTCGTCATAAGACTTCACCTCTGCCAATACGTTCGGCACCGACGGCACGCCCGCCTTGTTGCCGATGCGGACGGTCTCAATCTTGTTGTCCATCGACTGGCGCAGCTTGGCTTTCGGGAACCAGACATCCGCGCCCAATTCTTTGGACAGGCGCTCCGTCTCTTCGTCGAACATCAAAAAGACGAACTTGGGCTTGCCGCCGCGGCGCTTAATAAAGTCGATGACCTCTTTGTGCTGCAACAGGTAGTTGTTGATGTCCTCAATGCTCTGGAACTCCGCATGGGGCTGTTCCGAGGGGCAGAAAACGTTGGGGTGCTTGCCGCCGTAGCAGTCAATGTAGCAGATGTATTTGAAGTTCTTTACCCATTCATCCAACCCCAACAGGTTAAAGTTGGTGGCCGATATGAAATATACGGGGTCTTCGTTTCGGTGAAAGAACCGGCGGATTTCAGAGATATTTTTAAGTACTGTTGCCATGTCGTTGGTCCTTTTGGTCAAACGGGTGAAGAAGAAAGGTCTTTGCTGCGCACCCGGTTTAGTGCCGCAGTTGTAAAGACGCGCAGGCCCAGATCGGGCCGGTATCCGTGGATTTCGCTCACGTCCAAGGCACGCATGAAATCGAGGATTTCCTGACTGACGACCTGTCCGGGGACAAGGATCGGGAAGCCGGGCGGATAGGGAATGATGAAACTGGCCGAGACCACGGTCTCGCCCGCATCCATCGCCTCTTGGAGCGAGCCGTTCAGCTCGAGATAGTCACAGTTTTTCTCATCATAAGCGAGGAAGAAGGGCGTGCGAATGTCCCCTTCGGGCGTGTCTGCCGCGCGGAATGCATCGTGAAAGCAACTGAAATCCGGCAGCGGCGGGTAGTTTTCCATCAGGTTGGTGACGCGCCGATCAAAGGAAAGCCGCTCCATCCGGCTGGCATCATCCAGCAGTTCATCAAGCGATTTGGCGATCTCAACCAGCACTTCGATCAGATAGGCAACCGAAGAGCGCGTGGTGCCGATATTGGTCATAAAGAGCACGGTATTGCGCGAGGTCTTGTTGATCTGGATACCATATTTATCCATCAAGATCTGCGTCTTGAAGGTATCACCGTCCCAACCGGTGCCGCCCACGGCCAAGGTCACGCGGGTCGCGTCGAGAACAAACTCATCCTGCTCCCAGCAATCCCACATGTCGGTCCAGCCCTGCTCAACATCATAGTAGCTGGTCACGCCGCTTTCGCGGTGGGTTTCCGGGATCATGTCCCCAGCAGAGAGCACTTTGAAATACTTCGATAGAAGCTTGTGCTCACTGATCGCACGGCGCATCGACATGGCCGCTTCGACCTGCCGTTGCACAAATTCAAACCCTTCAAGTTCGACCTGCCGACGCCCTACATCAAGCGATGCAATGATCTGGTAGTTCGGCGAGGTCGACGTGTGGGTCATATAGGCTTCATGGAAGCTTTGCTCGACTTCTCCTTTAAAGTCTTGATCATTGACGTGGATCATCGAGCCTTGCCGCAGCGAGGTCAGCGTTTTGTGGGTCGATTGCGTGGCATAGGCCCGCACCCGCGCCTGTGGTGGCGGGATCAACCTTGTGTTCAGCAAGGTCTCGTCATCGGCATCCTTCAGCGTTTTCTGCTGCGCTTCGTAAGCGGCGGCGTGGGCTTCGGATTTGAACTTATCGCGCAGCACATTTGCGGCGTTCATTGCGGTGCGCTGGCGGTATGTCGGGCTGAACCGGGCAAAGGCAAACCATGCCTCATCCCAGAGGAAGATCAGGTCGGGCTTGATCGCCAGACATTCCTCCATCACCCGCTCGACGTTATAGACCAGCCCGTCAAAGGTGCAGTTGGTCAGCAAAAGCATCCGCACACGGTCAAGCTTGCCCGCCGCTTTTAGCTCCAGCAGCCGGTGCTTGACCTCCCGCAGCGGCACTGCGCCATACATCGAATATTCATTCAGCGGATAGCTGTCGAGATAGCTGACCTGCGCGCCCGCTAGGACCATGCCATAATGGTGCGACTTGTGGCAGTCGCGGTCCACCAACACGATGTCACCGGGCCGCACCAACGCCTGCACCACGATTTTATTGCAGGTCGACGTGCCGTTGGTGGCGAAAAACGTTTGTTTAGAGCCGAAAGCCCGGCTGGCCAGTTCCTGCGCCTCTTTGATCGGGCCGTGCGGTTCCAGCAGGCTGTCTAGCCCACCCGAGGTGGCGGAAGTCTCAGCAAGGAAGATGTTAGGCCCGTAAAACGCCCCCATGTCCTGAATCCAATGGCTGCGGGTGATCGACTTGCCGCGGCTGATGGGCATGGCGTGGAAAACGCCTGTTGGCTGCTTGGAATACTCCACCAGCGCGGTAAAGAAGGGCGATTTATTCCGCGCCTGCACCCCGCGCAGGATGTTGAGGTGCAACTCCATGAAGTCTTCTTGGTTGTAGAAAACCCGGCGGCAGATCCCCAGATCCAGCCCGGCGATATCCTCGACCGAGCGTTCGGTGACCAGATAGGCGTCCAGTTCGGGCCGGACCTTGGCAATCATCCGGCAAAGTTCGGGGCCGTAGCTTTCAGGTTCAAGCGCGTCGATCTCATCCTGCCCCCCCGCGCGGGCGAGATAGCGGGTCAGGATTTGCTGATCGACTTTTGATTTCAACGTCAGGCCGGGGCGGACGACGATGGCTTGAATGTTGTGGTTGAACATCACCGCGATCAGCGCGTCTTCAAGGCTGGGAACCACAACCGCTTCATAGATGAACGGGTCTTCGGTACGGCGCATGCGAGTGACATTGCTGCGCAGCCAGCGCTCTTGCTGTTCGTTCACATTGTCGACGATCAGCACTTCGAAATAGGGCTTGGCCAGGGCGCGCGCCTCGGGCGGGAGCATCGCCTCGTCGTCATGTTCGTCTTGATCCAGACTGTCACGTTCCAGCGGGATCGTGCGGCGCCGGTAAGCGCCGGTGGTCAGCGCACGGGTCACCCGGTTCACCGCAAAGGCCAGATCCTCGAAATTGCCATGGGCGAATTGACGGCGCATGTGGTCAAAGGCGGACATGCCCGGAAAGGCCCAATAGGGCTCGATCAGGGCCAGCGAGTCAAACAGCGCTTCGATTTCCTTGCGGCCCTGCGCCGCGCCTTTGCCCTTAGGGTCACGCGACATGGCGGCGGCGGCAGCGCGCAGGGCGCTCCACCGATCCGACCGCAATTGAATGGCCGAGGAATAGTCGTTCATAGAATGCATCAGTCGTCCTCTGCTGGAGGGCCGACCGATGCCTAGGTACTGCAGTCTGCGTACCTAACCTCGGCCTAGCCGCTGGTATTGTCGTTCTGCCCGGGTGTCTCGGGCGTTGTTTGTGGGTCTGGCATGGCCGCAGCAGGTGCCGCGGGCGCCGGAGTCTGTGCCACTTCCGGCGCGGTGCCGGCGGTGGCGCTGGCAAGCGGTTCCGGCGGGAAACCGTTCTTGCCCTTATAGGCGGGGATCTCGGCGGGCACCTGTTGGGCTGGCACATCGACATGCAGGCCCGCGCGGCTGCCCTGCTGCGGAACTTCGAGCGGGCCGAGGGTGTGCAGGAAGGCATCCGCGCCGCTGTCGCGGTCATAGACCGGGAAATCGGTCGGGCGATCGCGGAAGGATTTGAGCAACTGGCCCAAGCCCTTCATCCCCGTCTCACGCTGGCGGCGTACCATGTTGAGATCGATTTCAATCGGGAACATGTCCTCTTGACCCGCCGACTGGTGCAGCACCATCGAGGTTGGATCGACCACGCAGGATTTACCCACGCCGCCCGCGCCGAGGCCGTTCACGTCAAAGATATAGCACTGGAACTGCGCCGCCGTGGCCCGCGCGATGGCAAGCTCTGCATCGCGGTCGGTGGTGCCGGTCAGAACGGGGTGCAACAGCACTTCGACACCCTGAGAGGTCAGCTGGCGCGTCGTCTCGGGGAACCACATGTCATAGCAGATCGACAGACCAAAGCGGCCCACATCCGGCACGTCGAAGATGCAGAATTCATTGCCCGCCGCGATCCCGGCCTCATAGGGGCGAAACGGGAACATCTTGGCATAGCGGCGCACCACCTCGCCTTCGGGGTTGATGACGACCGAGGTGTTGTAGACCCGGCCATCTTCGGGGTGCTTAAGGAACATCGAACCGGGGATCAGCCAGACGCGGTGCCGCCGCGCGGCGGCCTGAAACTGTTCAATCGTCTCGTTATCGGGCGGCAGGGCAAACCGGTCGAGCGGGCCGAAAGGCGCCAGCTCAGAGAACAGCACCATCTGCGTCCAAGGGAAGCGCGCCATCAGAATGTCGAGCCGCTGGATCATGCCATCGACATTGGGCTGCAAGGCATTGACGTACATCTGCACGCCGGCAATCGCGAAAGGGGTCATGCGTGAATACTCCGACCAACGCGGCGCAATGGACCATTTCCTTGCCTATCTCCGCGAAGCACTTGTCTTACGCCCTCACGACCAGAACGGAAACAGGCGAACGACGCACAATGCGGTCGGCGTTTGAGCCAACGAGGAATTCACGCAGGCTGTCGGGGTGTTCTGATCCCATGACCACCAGATCGGCGTTTGATTTCTCTATCGTTTTCAGCGCCTCGCGGTGGATTTTGCCGAACTTGAGGTGCTGCTTCACCTTTACGTCATCAGGCACTTCACGCTCGACAAGCTTTTCAAGCGCTTTGGCCGCGCGGCCCGTGGCCTGTTTTTCGTAGTCAACGGGGAAAAATCCTTCGACCAGCGGGGTGCCCATATCCGGCACGACCGACAGGATATGCAAGGTGCCTTTGGACAAGCGGATCATATCAATCGCCTGCGGCAACGCCTTTTCCCATGATCTAGGCTCACTTAGGTCAACGGTCAGTAGGATATTATCAAACATGGCGTGCCCTCCTCAGGCTGTCGCGGGCTTGCGCGTTTCGCGCGCAGCACGGCCCCGTTGCAGGAAAACGACCAATGCTAGAAGTAGCAGCGCAGGGATGAACATCCAGTATTTGCTGGGCTGCGGCATCGGTTTCAGGACGCGCAGCACCTCTTGGTCCCAATCAAGGCCCGCTGATTGTGCGGGGCTGTCGTAGACCACATCGTCGATGATCATCTTGTCGCCATCCTCGCGGAACATGAGACCTGCGGCTTCCAGCTTCTCGGCCCCCGTCTCGCCTGCGCCAATCGGCAGCAGCGCGACGAACTCCAACGGGTCGCCCAGATCGTTCACACCAGAAACACGCAGTCGCAGCCGTTCGCCCGCCGGTGTTTCCTCTGCCGCTTGCACGATTTCGGTCGGGGCCTCTTCGCTATAGGGCGGATAGACCATGTCCATCCAGAAGCCCGGACGGAACAGGGTAAAGGCAATCAGCAGCAGCGCGATGGTCTCATAGAAACGGTTGCGGGCCAGAAACCAGCCTTGGGTCGCGGCGGCAAAGAGCAGCATCGCCACCGTCGCCACCACAAAGATGAACAACCCCTGCCCCCATGTGACCCCGATCAACAGCAGTTCCGTGTTGAAGATAAACAGGAACGGCAGCGCTGCGGTGCGCAGGGAGTAGAAGAAGGCCACGAGACCTGTGCGGATCGGATCACCGCCCGAAACAGCGGCAGCGGCAAAGCTTGCCAGCCCCACCGGCGGGGTCACGTCGGCCATGATGCCGAAGTAGAAGACAAAGAGGTGCACAGCGATCAGCGGTACGATCAGCCCGTTCTGCTGACCCAGCGTCACAATGACGGGCGCCAACAGCGCCGAAACCACGATATAGTTCGCCGTGGTGGGCAGGCCCATGCCAAGGATCAGCGACAGGACCGCCGTCAGGAAGAGAATGGCAAGGATATTGCCGCCCGAAAGCACCTCAACCACATCCGCCAATGCCGAGCCGACACCGGTCTGGCTGACCGCGCCCACGATGATACCAGCCGTTGCCGTGGCAATGCCGATCCCGATCATGTTGCGCGCTCCGGTGACCAACCCGTCGATCAGGTCAAGCACACCCGCTTTCACATCGTTCACAAACTGGCTTTCGCCACGGAACATCGCCATCAACGGACGCTGTGTCAGCAGGATAAAGATCATGTAAGCCGCCGCCCAGAAGGCCGAGAGGCCGGGCGACAGACGGTCGACCATCAGCGCCCAGACCAGCACGACCACGGGCAGAATAAAATGCAGACCCGAGCGCGCGGTCGGGCCGGGCATCGGCAGCGATGTTACCTCTGCGTTTGGGTCGTCCAGTTTCAGCGGCTCTTCTTTGCTGGCGACATAGAGCAGGCCAACATAGACCGCCGTGAGGAAGACAAAGATGATGTAGCCCGCCGTCTCAGGGAAGGCCGGGCGGATCCAGCCCATCAGGTAATAAACGGCAAAGGACAGCGCGCAGATCGCGATGATCGCAAAGGCGATGCCGATCAACTGCTGCACCAGCGGCTTGGGTGTATAGGCGCGGGGCAGACCCTGCATCCCGGCTTTCATCGCTTCAAGGTGCACGATGTACACAAGCGCAATGTAAGAAATCACCGCAGGCAAGAAGGCGTGTTTGACCACGTCGAAATAGGGAATCCCGACATACTCGACCATCAGGAAGGCCGCAGCGCCCATCACGGGCGGCATGATCTGGCCGTTGACCGACGAAGCCACCTCAACCGCGCCGGCTTTCTCGGAGTTGAAGCCCACTTTCTTCATCAGCGGAATGGTGAATGTGCCGGTGGTTACAACGTTCGCGATGGAAGAGCCCGAGATCAGGCCGGTCATTGCCGATGCCACAACCGCCGCTTTCGCCGGACCGCCACGCATGTGGCCCATGAGGCTGAACGCGACTTGAATGAAGTAGTTGCCCGCGCCCGCACGATCTAACAGCGAGCCGAACAGCACGAAGAGGAACACGAAAGAGGTCGAAACCCCAAGCGCGATGCCAAAGACGCCTTCGGTGGTGATCCACTGGTGGTTCACAATCTCCGACAGGCTGTTGCCCTTATGGGCGATGATGCTGGGCATATAGGGGCCAAGCACGGTGTAGAAAAGAAAGACGCTCGCCACGATCATCAACGCTGGCCCAAGGGCGCGGCGCGTGGCTTCGAGCAGAATTAACAATCCGGTAACACCTGCGATATAGTCTGGCAGGATCGGTGCGCCGACGCGGTTGGCGATTTCACGGTAGAAGATAAAGAGGTATAGCGCACAAAAGGTGCCGACGATGGCCAAGGCCCACTCCCAGATTGGAACGCGGTTCTTGGGGGAGCCGAGCAGCACTGTCGCAATCACGAAAAGTGCGGGGATCGGGATCCACCAAATCGCGGTCGAATCCTTGGTGCTGACCATAAAGAGCGCGGCAAGAACGGCCGGAACGATGACACCAAGTGCCACCTGAAAACTCGTCCGCGTGGCTGGAAACACCATGATGCCAAGGAATACGGCAAAGCCCAAGTGAATGGAGCGGGCCAGCGTATCGTTGAACAGACCAATGGGTGACGCGATGTAGAGTTGAAACAGCGACCAAGCCAGTGCCACCAACAGCAGCAAGGTGCCCATCAGCCCACTAACAGCACGGCCACCCGTATCAGAAGAAGCGACAAGTTCGTCCAGTTCCGCCTGGCTCAATCCGCCCCGGTCACCGGTTGCGGCGGTCTCAACGGCCGCCGCCTGTTGCTGGTCCTTCTCAGACATATCTTCCCCCTGTCGGCTCCACCTTAGGATGGATGCGCATATTGTTTTTTCGGGTCTCTGACGGCAGCGTACCGCCGCCAGAGCTATCATGTCACGCGAAGATTACTCGATCCAACCTTGCTCTTTGTAATACTTCTCTGCACCGGGGTGCAGCGGAGCAGACAGACCGCCAGAGATCATCTCTTCTTGGGTCAGGTTCTCAAACGCCGGGTGCAGGCGCTTGAAACGGTCGAAGTTGTCAAAGACGGCTTTGACAACCTGATAGACCACATCGTCATCCACATCGGCGGATGTGACGAATGTCGCTTTTACGCCGAAGGTTTTGATGTCGCTGTCGGTGCCCTTGTACATGCCGCCCGGCACGGTGGCCTCGGCATAATAGGGGTTGTCGTCGATCAAACCTTGGATCGCATCACCGTCCACAGGGATCAGCTTGGCGTCGATGGTCGACACGGCTTCTTGGATCGAACCGTTCGGGTGACCCACGGTGTAGATGATCGCATCCACTTTGTTATCACCCAAAGCAGCAGCTTGCTCGGCTGGCTTCAGCTCGGAAGCCAGTGCGAAATCGTCCAGCGTCCAACCCTTGGCGTCCATCACGACTTCCATGGTGGCGCGTTGACCGGAACCGGGGTTACCGATGTTGACGCGCTTGCCTTTGAGGTCGTCGAACGACTCGATACCGCTGTCGGCACGGGCGATCACGTTGAACGGCTCACCATGTACAGAGAATACTGCGCGCAGGTTGTCGAATTTGTCGCCTTCGAACTGCGAAGAACCGTTGTAAGCGTGGAACTGCCAGTCGGACTGGGCAACGCCCATGTCCATGTCGCCCGCTTTGATCGCGTTGATGTTGGCGATGGACCCGCCGGTCGACGGCGCGGTGCACTTCAGGTTGTGATCCGCTGTGCCGCGGTTCACCAGACGGCAGATCGACTGACCGACGACGAAGTAAACGCCCGTCTGACCACCGGTGCCGATGGTGATGAACTTCTCCTGCGCCATGGCCGCAGTGCCGGCCACCATGGCACCGGTCATCGCGAGCATTTTGAACATTTTCATAAGATGTCTCCCATTGTTATATTTGGCGGACCACCCTTTAGGTGGACCCCATTGCATTCACAAGTAGAGCGCCGCAGCCTTCAGGCAATTGACTGGGCTAGGAAATTTACACACGCCGTTCAGACCGCATGCAGACATGCCCTTGTGGCGGGAATCCCCGAATTCAGGTTAGGTCGGATTGCCATCGCGATCAATGCAACTGACCGACACGCTACAATCAAGGCGCAAACGCCTAGCCTACGGACTGGGACAGGTCCGGCAAAACCGGGGCTGCGGCGATCAGCGATTTGGTATAGGCGTGCTGCGGCGCGTCAAAGACCTGCGCCGTCTCTCCGGCCTCTACGATCCTGCCGGACTGCATCACCAGCACCCGGTCCGTCACCGTGCGCACCACCGACAGGTCATGCGAGATGAAAAGGTAGGTCAGGTTATAATGGCTGCAAAGGTCGGCCAGCAGATCAAGGATCTGCGCCCGGACCGAGACATCCAGCGCGCTGACCGCCTCGTCAAAAAGGATAAGCTCAGGCCGGATAATTAGGGCACGGGCAATAGCGATGCGCTGGCGCTGCCCGCCTGAAAATTCGTGAATGTACTTGCGCGCATCTGCTGGGCGCAGCCCCACGGCTGTCAGCGCCTCGTCAATCGCGCGGGTCCGGTCGGCCCCCTGCGGCGGGGTGTCGAGCAAGTGGAAAGGCTCGGTCACCAATCGGTCGACCCGGTGGCGCGGATTGAAGCTGCCGAAGGGGTCTTGGAACACCACCTGCATCTTGCGCCGCACGGCAAGGTTCGGCTGCGTCCCGGTAAAGACCGGTTGGCCATCGACGGTGATGCTGCCCTCTTGCACCGGCTCCAGCCCCAAAATCGCCCGCGTCAGGGTCGATTTCCCACAACCAGATTCCCCCACCAAGCCCAGCCGCTCGCCCCGGTTCAGGGTAAAGCTGAGATTGTCCACCGCGCGGAACGTGCCGGGCGCGCCAAACAGCGTTTTGCGCGGCAGATGGTAATCGCGGCAGACGCCCTTGACCTCCAGCAGCGGCTGGGGCGCGGGCGCGGCGGGCAGGTTCACCTCATGGCGGGAGGCGTCGAAAAGCATCTTGGTATAGGGGTGCTGCATGTTGTGCAGCAGGGCCTGCGTCTCCCCCTGTTCGACGATCTGCCCCTTGCGCATGACGATGATGCGGTCGGCCATATCGGCCACGACGGCAAGGTCATGTGTGATCATCAACAGCCCCATGCCGTCTTCGCGCGCCAGACGGGTCAGCAGGGTAAGGATTTGTGCCTGTGTGGTCACATCCAACGCCGTGGTCGGCTCATCCGCGATCAGCAGACGGGGGCGCAGGGCAATGGCGATGGCGATCACCACCCGCTGGCGCTGCCCGCCGCTCAGCTCATGCGGATAGCGCGACAGGGGGAAGCGGTCTTGGGGCAGGCCGACGCGGGTAAGCGTATCGGCGGCGCGGGCCTCGGCCTCGGTGCGGGACACGCTTGGCTCGTGCACGCGGATGGTTTCGGCCACTTGGCGGCCAATGGTCTGCACCGGGTTCAGCGCGGTCATCGGCTCTTGAAACACCATGCCGATGTCATTGCCGCGCACGCCGCACAGGGCCGCTTCGCTCATCTGGGTCAGATCATCGTCGCCCAGCATGAGATGGCCCGTGGTCGTCGCGCCCTTGGGCAAAAGCTGCATTGCTGCCAGCGCTGTCATCGACTTGCCCGAGCCGCTTTCCCCGGTCACGGCCACGATTTCGCCCGACGCAACAGAAAAGGTCACCCCGTCGAGGATGCGCAGACCGTGGATCGACAGCGAAAGATTAGAGACCGTCAAAAGCGTCATGTCCGTGCCACCCTCAGGCGCGGATCAAGCAGATCGCGCAGCCCATCGCCCATCAGGTTCAGCCCCAGCACAGTCAGGATGATCGCGAAACCCGGCATCAGGGCCATATGCGGCGCGATACTGACCATGGTTTGCGCGTCGGCCAACATTCGGCCCCAAGATGGCACTGGCGGCTGCGCGCCGAGACCGACATAGCTCAGCCCCGCCTCGGCGAGGATGCCAAGGGAGAACTGGATGGTCCCCTGCACGATCAGCAGATTGGCAACGTTGGGCAAGATATGCTCAAACGAGATCCGCGCGGCGGATTTGCCCGCCACGCGGGCCGCCATGATAAACTCGCGCTGCCATAGGGACAGCGCCGCACCCCGGGTGATCCGGGCAAAGACGGGGATATTGAAGATGCCGATGGCGATGATCGCATTGATCGCCCCGGCACCGAAGACCGCCGTGATCAGAATGGCGATGACGATGGCCGGAAAGGCAAAGACCAGATCATTGCCGCGCATGATGACCTCATCCACAAGGCTCCCGCGCCGCGCCGCAGCCCAGAGCCCCAGCGGCACGCCCGCGCCCATGCCGATGCCCACAGCCACCAGCGCCACCGCGATTGAGGTCCGCGCGCCGACCATGATCATGCTTAGAATATCGCGGCCAAAGTGATCGGTGCCCATGGGATGGGCCAGCGAGGGGCTGTGCAGTTTGTTGGCGATGTCGAGCCCGGCATAGTCATAGGGCGTCCAGACAAAAGAGATCAGCGCAGCCAGCAGAAAGACCGAGGTAAGCGCGACCCCAAGGATCAAGTTGCGGTTCATGTGCGGGCCCTCAGCCGGGGATCGACGGCGGCATAGGCCAGATCGACAAGGAAATTCACCAAGATCACCGAAAAGACCAAAAGCATCACAACAGATTCGACCACGATCAGATCCCGCGCCGAGATCGACTGGAACACCAGCCGCCCAAGGCCCGGCAGGTAAAAGACCTGCTCGATAATGATCGACCCGGCCAGCAGGAAGGAGAACTGCAGTCCGATGATCGTCAGCACCGGGATCAGCGCATTGCGCAGACCGTGACGCCAAAGCGCCTGCCGCGCCGTCAGCCCCTTGGCCCGCGCGGTGCGCATGAAATCTTCGCCCAAGACATCCAGCAAGGCCGAGCGCATAACCCGCGCGAGGATCGCCGCCTGTGGCAAGGCAAGCGCAATGGCAGGCAGGGTCAGCGCGTGCAGCCCGGCGAAAAGCCCCTTGTCCCAGCCGACGAAGCCGCCCGCTGAAAACCAGCGCAGATTGATCGAAAAGATCAGCACGAGGATCATGGCGAACCAAAAGTTCGGCACCGCCACGCCCAATTGCGTCGCGCCCATTACACCGATGTCACCAGCCCGCCCCCGGCGTGACGCGGCGTAGATACCCGCAGGAAAGGCAACGACGACAGAAAGGGCCAATGCATAAAGCGCCAAGGGCACAGAGACCCACAGCCGGTCACCAATCATCTCGGTCACCGGGGTGCGATAGGTATAAGAAGTGCCGAAATCGCCTTGTAGCATCCCACCGACCCATTCGAGGTAACGTTCGGGCCGTGTTTGATCGAGGCCAAGTTCACTGCGCAGGGCGGCCAATGTCTCAGGCTGGGCATTAAGACCCAGCATGAACGAAGCTGGATCGCCGGGGGCGACCTCAATCACAGCAAAAATCACCAGCGACGCGACCGCGAGACTGATGAGTAGGGAAAGAAATCTTTTCAACGCATAGCGCAACATACCGCGGAGGTTAGGCGGCGCGGTCGGGAGGGTCCAGAGCCCACGGCCAGTTTGCTTAGGGAAAAGTTAAGATTGTTTGAATTTAAGCAGGGTGAGCGACTGAAGCCGATGCTGGAGATTTTATTTTCTTTTGTTTCGCAATCGCTTAGATCAATTATTGCCATGTTACCTGCCACTCGGCCCGTCATGCACGGGAACCATATCCGCTATGCAGGGTTGTCTTCGGGAGAACAGAGAAAACTGGAGATTAAAAATGAAAACGACTTTGAAAACACTTGCGATCGCCGGCCTTCTGGGCACCGTTTCTGCACCCGCATTCGCCGCTGCGCACATGGACATGGCAACCATGACATGCGCTCAGTACCAAGAGCTTAGCGCCGACGAGAAAATGGAAGTTGCTTCCATGGCAATCGCCGAGCTGGAAGATGGCAACCACGAAGGTTCGATGATCACGGAAACCAAGAACGACGGTTCCGAGCCTACCGACATCACCGCCGAAGAGGCGACCGACTCTGAAGAAACCGAAGATTCCCTGATCGACAACACCAAAGCTGTCGAAGATTCGGAAGAAGCCGACGAGATGGCTGACACCGACATGGAACAGGAAATGGAAGACTTCATCGTCGTCTGTAACCAGAACCCCGACGCATTGGTTAGCGAAGCAGCAGCTGGCCTGCGCGGCAAAGACTAATAGTCACCGCTTTTAGTATAAAGGGCGCGCTTTACAGCGCGCCCTTTTGCGTTTTCTAAAGGTCGTCTTGGATGTTATTCCGCCCAGCTGACACCGCTTAGGTCCGTCGCCTGTGTCGGCGCGTTTACCCAAAGGCCCTGAACACCCGCCTTGGCGATCGTCGGGAACGCCAGCTGAAACAGGAAACCATTCACGTAATCCTCTGCGACAATCTGCTGTGCCTTTGCCAGCATTTCGCTCCGCGCTGCGGGATCTGCGGTCTGGTTAAACTCCGCAATCAAAGATTGAACCTCGGCATTGTCATACTGAAAGTAATAGTCTGGGTTGGCATAGATGTTGATATCCATCGGCTCTGTATGGCTGACGATCGACAGACCGAAATCCTTGCCTTTGAATACAGTCTCTAACCACTGTGCCCATTCGACATTGGTGATCTGCGCCTTAATGCCAACTTGGGCCAATTGCGCGGCGATGATCTCCCCTCCTCGGCGGGCATAGGATGGGGGTGGCAGGTGCAGTGTCGTCTCAAACCCATCAGGGAACCCAGCTTCGGCAAGCAGCGCTTTGGACTTCTCCGGATCATATGCGCTCATCTCGGTCAGGTCGATGTAATCGGGGTTATGGGGGGCAAAATGTGTGCCGATGGGCGTGCCATACCCGAACATCGCCCCGTCGATGATCGCTTGACGGTCAATCGCATGGGCCACGGCCGCGCGGACTTTGACATTGTCAAAGGGTTCACGCTTGTTGTTCATCGACAGGATCGTTTCGCCCTCAGTAGAGCCTATCAGCACCTGAAAGCGCGGGTCAGATTCGAACTGGGGAATGTTCTCGGGCGCAGGAAAACCAGCAAAAACGTCGACATCTTCGGCCATGACCGACGCAAATGCCGCCGTCGGGTCTGAGATAAATTTAAAGGTCGCACTGGCCAATGCGGGCGCGTCCCCCCAATAGGCGTCATAGCGTGACAAGGTAATTTTGTCGCCCTGACGCCATTCGTCGAACTTGAATGCGCCGGTGCCGATCGGGGTTTGTTTGATCGTGTCAACGGATTCTGGCGCCACGATCACCGCGTCACCCCATGCGAGGTTGAACAGCAAGTTGCCATTGGGTTCGCTCAGATTAACCTCAACGGTCTGCGGGTCGACAACAGTGACCTCAGAAATCGCGGAATAGAGTGCCTTTTGCGCGTTGGCGCTGTCTTCGGCGTTGATCCGGTCGAGGGTGAACTTAACGTCTTCGGCATCCATCGTGGTGCCATCATGAAAGGTTACGCCCTCACGCAGCTTGAAAGTATAGGTCAGCCCGTCTTCGGAAATCTCCCAAGAGGCCGCCAAACCCGGCACGACAGACCCGTCGCCCATGAATCGTGTTAGCCCCTCAAAGACATTGGTATAAAGCACCGAGTCGATCGCCCCGGCGGCGGCAGAAGTTGGGTCAAGGTGCGGCGGCTCTAGCTGCAAGGCAACGGTGATATCGTCCTTGGCCAGTGCCCCTGTAGCGGCAACGACCAGCGCCGCGGCGGCCACCCCTGTCATCAAGCGGTTCAAACGGTTCATAAAGTTCTCCCATATTGGCGTATTTTTCTCGGAGGCTAGCCAAAAGCCACGCGGCACGCCAGCACTCGTTGCCAAGCGCGCGTGGTAAGAGTATCGCGGGTGCTTTGCACAGGCGGCGCGCACCGGATCGGCTGTGAAAAGGGGCAGTAGGAGAACGCCATGGCCACGCTGGGGATCGATTTTGGGACATCCAACACTGCTGCGGGTATTGCCGTTGATGGAACACCGCAACTGATCGCGCTGGAGGCCGAGGCACAGACCCTTCCTACGGCGGTCTTTTTCGATTTCGACGCAAAAGAAATGCGCATTGGCGCCGCCGCGTCAGACGCGCTGCTTGCCGGGGCCGAGGGGCGCTATATGCGCGGGCTGAAAAGCCTGCTGGGCACAAGGCTCATGCGGGAACGCCGGGTGCTGTTGGGCGAGCGGCTTGATTTCATCGACATTGTCGCGCGTTTTCTAGCGCGGGTTAAGTCACAGGCCGAAGCGGCAACGGGCATGCAGTTTCATGCCGCACTTTCGGGCCGTCCGGTTCGCTTCCACTCTGCTGACGACGCGCGCGATGCCCAAGCGCTGACAGATTTGCGTGAAGCCTATGGTCGAGCGGGTTTTGATCGTGTGGATTTCATGAACGAACCCGAAGCCGCAGCGCTTGCCAACCGCGCGGCCTTGCAACCGGGCGATCTGGGGCTGGTGGTCGATATTGGCGGCGGCACATCCGATTTCACCCTGTTCCGGCAGCGCGGCAATGATGAGATCGACATTCTGGGCAGTCACGGCATCCGCCTTGGCGGGACGGACTTTGATCGGTCCCTGTCTATTGGTCGGGTGATGCCGCAACTGGGCATGGGCAGCGAAATCCGTCATGCCTTTGGCGGCGACACTCATCTTGCACCGAATGCGATCTTTAATGACTTGGCAACTTGGGCAAAGATTCCGTTTCTTTACGGCCCCGATACCCGCAAGGCAGCCGCAGAGTTACATAAGTTCGCCGAACACCCCAAACGCTTGGCCCGGTTGATTAAAGTGCTTGAAGAAGAGCTTGGTCATGACCTTGCTTTCGCCGTTGAAGCAGGCAAGATCCGGGCCAATGGTGCAGGTGCCGAAGGGGATGCGGACCCGGTGATTGACGTGTCGATGCTAAAACCCCGCGCCACGCTTCCGTTGCCTCGTGACTGGTTGCGGAAGCGGCTTTCCAAACTGGCCGAACAAATCGGAACCGCAGCTGTAGCCACATTGGACAACGCGGGGATTGAGCCCGCAGCGGTGGATCGGCTGATCTTTGTCGGTGGTTCAAGCTTGATGGAGGTTGTCGAAGCCGCCCTGCGCGCGCGCTTCCCGCGTGCGGAGTTGCACCGGGGGGCGGCATTGACAGCGATTGTGGAAGGGTTGGCGTTGAGCAGTGCGCAGGCTGGGCGGAGATGAACGCATTCGGTTTTGCCAAGTAGATAGGGCAGACGGTATTTAGGAAAGGATGAAGATGAGGGCGCGGCGCAGCTGACAGTAATGACGGGGCGCGAAACAACTGTGCGAACTGGGTAGAATTGGCTTTTTACTGTGCGTGAAGCGACGGCGGGCTATGTTCATGATGTCCATGATTTTCAGGAAACCACTGATGGCCCCATTGATCCAAAAAAAGCCCCCCACTTCCGCCGTGCAGGAAGAAGCCGAAGAACGCTCTGTCAGTGAAGCGGCGGCGCTTTCGCCTAAACTGATCTATGAGGTGATCCGGCGCGAAGGTCGGGATGAGTTGAACCGCACCAACCGGTCGCTGATCTGGTCGGGGATTTCTGCGGGGATGCTGATCAGTCTTTCGGTCTTGGGTGAAGCGATCTTTCGGACCTATTTGCCGGACGCTAGCTGGCGTTTCCTTTTGGAGAACCTTGGATATTCGCTGGGTTTCATCGCGGTCATCATGGGCCGGATGCAGTTGTTTACCGAAAACACGATCACCACGGTTTTGCCTCTGATGCAGGAACGCAGTTGGCAGGTTTTTGGCAGCCTCCTGCGGCTGTGGGGCGTGGTTTTGGGGGCCAATGTGATCGGTGCTTTTGCAGCCGCGGCGCTGTTTATCTATACGCCGGCCATTCCCGCCGAGATCCTACCTGCCATCATAAGCCTATCGGAACATGCGACCGGCATGCCCCCGTCAGAGGGATTTTGGCGCGCTATTCCTGCGGGCGTGATCGTCGCGCTGATCGTCTGGATGTTGCCCGAAGCCGATGAGGCGGCGTTTTTCCTGATCCTTACCTTTACTTGGCTCATCGCGGCGGGGGATTTCACCCATATCGTTGCGGGCTCGGTCGAGATGGCAGCGCTGATGCTGCATGGCGGTTTGGGGTTCAGTCAGGCGCTCTTTGGTTTCTTCCTGCCGGTGCTTGTTGGCAACATCATCGGCGGCACGTTGGTCTTTACCCTTGTTGCTTGGGGTCAGGTCCGCGACGATGTTGAGTAAAGTTAAACGGTCCTGGTTTGTGCCGGGGCCGGATCGAAAGGAATGGCCTTGGTGCTGCGCAGTCCCCCAACCCGACCGGCGATCTATTGGGATGCCTTTAAGGCAAGCCTCAAGCAGGCAGCGGACGAAAACCTTGCTTTGATCTCGGCTGGGGTGGCTTTTTTCGCCATGCTGTCGCTGTTTCCAGCGCTGGCCGCTTTGATTGCTTTACTGGGGTTGATATCTGATCCGGTGGTTGTTGTGGCGCAATTGGAAGACGTGCGCGGGCTGCTGCCTGATGATGTTTACGACATCCTTAATACGCAGGTGACCGGGCTGGTGACCGCGCGGGCCGATACGCTGGGTTGGGCGGGTATCGCATCCTTGCTGGTTGCGCTGTGGTCGGCGCGGGCGGGGGTCGGCGCGATGGTGATCGGGCTGAACTCCGTTTACAATGAACGCAATCGTAATACAGCGAAACACTACCTGCATGCGCTGCTGCTGACGGTTAGCCTTGTCGCAGTTGGGATCGTTGCGCTGTTGGCCGTTGTGATTGCGCCGATCATACTTGCCTTTATACCTCTAGGGCCCTTTGGCAATGTCGTGGCTGATCTGCTCCGTTGGACTGTGGCGACCGTGGTGCTTTTTGCCGGTGTGGGCGTGTTGTACCGCTTTGGCCCGAACCGACGCGCGGCGCGGCTTCCATGGCTCAGCAGCGGGGCGATCCTTGCCGTGCTGTCATGGGCTATCGTCTCTATCGGCTTTTCTTACTACGTGGCCAACTTTGGCAACTACAATCAGGTCTATGGCTCTATCGGTGCCGTCATTGCGATGCTTATCTGGCTTTGGATCAGCAGCTTTCTGATCCTATTCGGGGCCGCGCTGAACGCGCAGGTTGAGCGCCGTACGCGATCTGACAGCACCGTCGGTGCAGCCAAGCCACGCGGGCGGCGCGGGGCCGAAGCGGCGGATACCTATATCGATGTATCCAGCGACTAGATGCGTTTACATTAGCGGGCGTTTTTGACGCCCCTCAAGGGTGGTCATTCCCTTTTCAGCCAGCGCTTCAAGGTTGTTGATTTGCAGAACGCGGTCAGACCATGAAAGCAACTGACGTTCTTTGAGCGCGGAGAGCGTCTTGTTCGTATGCACCACCGACAGGCCAAGCGCATCGGCAAGGTCGCGCTGTGAATAAGGCAGCGGCATCTGATTTTGAGTGACCATGCCCAGCGACTGGCCCCGCTCAAAAATCTTAACCATAGCCCATGCGATGGCTTGTATCGCGGTGCGCTGGCCGATGGTGGCCAAGACTTCTCCCATAAAATGCTCTTCGATCGCGGCGAGCCATGTGATGTCAAATGCGCGTTCAGGGTGAGATTTGAAGAAATTCCAAAATTCACTGCGGTTAAAGACACATAGACGCATATGCGTTCGAGCTTCGACAGAATGGCCCATTTCGCCCATGATGCCCGCTTGCAGCCCAATGAAATCACCGGGAAAAACAAAGCTAATCACCTGACGGCTGCCATTTTCCAACGTCTTGTCACGGATGCCCATACCGGTAAGCGCGGTATAAAGTTGGGGCGAGTTTGACCCCTCTAGCAAGATCGGCGTGCCCGGCTCGACGGTTAACTCACCAGACTTGAACTTCTCCATGAAGCTCAGCTCTTCTTTCGACATCGGTAGGAAGGCATCTTTGCGTTGAAGAGGGCAATAGCGGCATTGGGTCGTCATTTTATAAAATTGCTCTCTTATGTCCTAGTTTAATGCGCCCCTCTGACGCTTTCCCTAAATTGTGTCTTTTGCACACCGGGGGAAGACCATGCCGATCTTGATCTACGAACCGGACCCATTGGTCTGTTCAGACATAAATGAAACGCTTTCTACAGCCTTTCCGCAATCGGAAATTGGCATATTGGAGACTTTCGCCATCGGCCCGCTGGTTGAGAACATCAGCGACACGCAGCTTGCCGTACTGTCGTTGAAACAGGAACAACTGCATCAATACCTGCCCGAATTGCGCAACCTACAAGAGTGGTTTCCGATCATCTGTATCTTGAATGATCTGCCACGCCTGCCAAAGACGACGGATTACCCGCGGTTTATCATGCGACCGTTTTCCAGCGGAACGTTGCTAAGCGCGGTTAACGCCGCGCTTTCTGACCAGCGGTTATGCCAGCCAGAAATGCCATAACTAGATTCTTCAGCCCGTCATGTTCAGACGCGGCTGGCGTTTCTTGATCAGGGGCGTGGCGGGGGGCACTGCCCTCTGATCCGGCCAATGCAAGCAGTAGAAAGCCAACACCAAAGTAAGCTGCGCCGAGGATCAACGCAGCTGTCATCGCTGTGGTGACGGTGACGAGGTACAACCACGCGGCAAGGGTCAAGAACAGCAGCCCGATCAGTAGCAAGATCGCGGCACCGGCACCCAATATGGCAGTTCGTGCTGCGCGCCGTACAGACCCGCGCAGGTGTTGCATCACAGCAGAAAGCATCTTAGCGGCGCGCTGTCACAAGTCCGACGAGGAAGCCGATGCCTGCAGCGATCCCCAATGCTGTGCCAGGCTGAGCTTGCAAAAACTCTTCGGCCTGTTTTTGGGCTTCCATCGCTTTTAGGCGGCCCGTGTCGGCAAAATCGTTGGCCGCAGTGCGGGCGTTGTCGCGCATCTCTTCGGATTTGGCTTTGCCGTATTCGCCCAAGGTCTCGGTCAATGAAGCGATATCGTTCTTGAGGAGCGCGATCTGGCTGGACAGATCGTCGATGGTAACCTCTTTGGCGGCTGTCGTCGGGGTCTTGGCCATGGGGGCCTCCTGAGTGGTTGAGTAATGGTAGGCGGCTTGAGGGCCGGATGCAAAGGTTCCCCGCGCAGGCTAATCTGCGCAGGAAACCAATTATCCGATGCGGGCCTGGATCGAGCCAATCTTAGGCGTTAAGCGTTTCCGTGGAGGAGAAGAACATCGCTTGCGATACTGCCGAAACGACTTGATCTACCGAGTAGGGCTTGGAGATCAGGAAGGCTGGTTCGGGTTTGTCACCCGTCAACAGGCGCTCGGGGAACGCGGTGATAAAGATCACGGGACGCATACCAAGTTCATTCAGTAGGTCGTTTACCGCATCAATACCCGAAGAGTTATCGGCCAGCTGAATGTCAGCAAGGATCAGGTCTGGCACATCGGCTTTGCCCAACTTAACAGCCTCTTCGCGGGTGCGCGCGATGCCCGTAACGCGATGACCCATCTCTGCGACGATGGATTCAATATCCATTGCGATGATCGCCTCGTCTTCGATAATCATCACCGAACCAGAGGTGCTGTCGGCCATTTCACGGTGCGCGATCTGGATCAATTCGTCAGCTTCAGCTTCATCCACACCGATAATCTTGGCGATTTCGCCGTGGGAAAACCCTTCGATTGTATGCAGCAAAAGCGCTTCGCGGCTGTTGTTGGTCAGACTGGAAAGATGGCGCTGCGCCTTGGCCCGGGGGCCGCTTTCACCCTCTTCCACGGGGGCGCCGGCGCTGGCCCAAATACCGTACAAGACCCTGAAAAGACCCGTCTTTGTGTCCACCCCATCGAGCACCGAGCGATCAACCAAGATAGCTTCGAGGGCCGCCGCAGCAAAGGTGTCGCCGCTGGTCTGGCTGCCTGTCATCGCCCGCGCGAACCGGCGAAGGTAGGGGATGTTCGCTCCCAGTTCATCGCTGATGCTGGTCTTTTGTGTCGCATCGTTCATCTAGTCGAATCCTTTTTAACTTTTCTTGGAACCAAACACCCCGACATTGTGTTTGGTTCCAGTATGCGTACATAATTATTTAAACGAGACGACGATGCCAGAGGTGATGTTAGTGAATTCAGGAAACAAGGACGAGCGCGAGCGCGTCATCGACGACAACCTCAAGCGTGTCTTCGATGAGACGCTCGATGAAGGCATCCCTGACCGTTTCAAGGATCTGCTTCAGAAGTTGAAGGAACAGGATTCAGAAAAAGGAACGTCATAATGACCCGTCCCGATCCGCGAGACGAGCTGGTAGAACATCTGCCGGCCATGCGGGCCTTTGCCATCAGCCTGACCCGCAATGGCGCCACGGCAGACGACATGGTGCAGGACACTTTGGTCAAGGCGTGGACCAACATCGAAAAGTTCCAAGAGGGCACGAATATGCGCGCTTGGCTCTTCACGATCTTGCGGAACACCTATTATTCCTCGCGCCGCAAGGCGAAACGCGAAGTCTCGGATGTGGATGGCGTACTAACCGAAGGTCTGGCTGAAAAACCCGCCCATGATGGTCACATGCAAATGACTGACTTTCGTAAGGCCCTTGCCTTGTTGAAGGATGAGCAACGCGAGGCACTGTTGCTGGTAGGGGCGTCTGGCTTCTCCTATGAAGAAGCAGCTGATATGTGTGGCGTCGCTGTCGGCACGATCAAAAGCCGCACCAACCGGGCGCGTGCACGCCTTGCCGAACTGCTTGGCCATCATGACGATGAATCTCTTGAGATGACCGACGACGCCACTATGTCCGTGCTATCTGCCTCTAAAGTTTCTTCTTTCTAAGTATGACATCTGGCTTCTTCAGCGGTGATCTGATGCGTGGGCTGACGATCCGTATTCTGCTGTTTCTGTCTCTCGCGCTTTTGCCCATTGGGTTGATCGCGGTTGTGCAGACACGGCAGATTGCGGATCAAAGTCGCCAAAGCGCAGAATTGTCGCTGATCGCCGTCACGGAACAATCTTCTGCTGCGGAACGCAGGGTGATCCAAGAAGCCTTTGGTGCGGCTGAGGCGCTGACTTCTATCGTGCGCCTCCGCCGGGATGATCCCGAAGAATGCACCGCGTTTCTCAAGGAATATAAGCAGGCCTCTGACATATATTCACTGGTTGGGTTCATTGCGCTTGATGGGCGTATGACCTGCTCCTCCACCGGGCAAGAACACGATTTTTCCGACGAGCAAAGCTTTCAGTCATTGCTGGACGCACCGGTTCGTCGCGCGATGCCGGTATTGCAAGGCGCGGTCAGCAATCAGGTGGTTACGTTGATCAATGCGCCCGTCTATGAAGATCGCGAATTGATCGGCTTCATGGCGCTCAGCATTCCTGAAGACGCCATCAACGCCATCCGCGAGCCGAAGGGTAAGCACAGCAGTGTCGCGATGATGACCATCAACAAGATGGGCCACATCCTCACGACAGAAAACGGGCTGGACGTGGCCAAAGAGGAATATCCCAACGATGTTGCCTTGTCCTTGCTGACCACCAAAGATCCGAACGTCTTTCTCTCGCAGAATTCGGTCGGCAAAGAACGGGCCTATGCGATTGTTCCGATTGTGCCCGAAACGGTATTCGCGCTGAGCGTTTGGCCCAGTAACACGCCCTTCCTAGATACCGGTGTTTCTACGCGGCTGAGTGCGCTTTTGCCCATCGCCATGTGGTTGGCGAGCCTGATCGTGGCCTTCTGGGCATTGAACCGACTGGCGATTAACCACATTCGCAAACTCGGGCGGCAAATGCGCCGTTTTGCTCTGAACCGCACCCTCCCCCGTGGCACGCTTGGCCCGTCAGTCCCCACCGAATTGGTCGAGATGGAATCGGCTTTTGTTGGCATGGCAGAGTCGATCCTGCGAGACGAGGCAACATTGGAAGACAGCCTTCGGCAAAAGAACATTTTGCTGAAAGAGGTTCATCACCGGGTTAAGAACAACCTGCAACTTATCTCATCGATCATGAACATGCAGATCCGGCAGGCCAAAAGCGAAGACGCACGTTTTGTCCTACGCCGCCTCCAGGATCGCATTCTAAGCCTCGCCACCGTACACAAAAATCTTTACCAGAACGACGACCTTGTTCGCGTCAACGCAAGCGAATTGCTGCGCGAGATCGTGGGCCAATTGTTGTCCGTTGGGCTTGCTTCCAGCTCTGGTGTGAAGGTTGAGCAGTCTTTTGAAACCATCCAGATCGATGCCGACGATGCTGCCCCGCTGACACTGCTGGTATCCGAAGCGCTGACCAATGCCCTTAAATATGTCTCTACAGTCGAGCATGGCAAAGGTTTCATTTCGCTCAAGCTCATCTCCACCGGGCCGGAAAAGGCCATGCTTGAAGTGCGCAACACCATCGGCAACCCCGAAGAGGTGAAGTCAGGCACCGGGCTGGGATCGCGGCTGATCCTTGCGTTCACCCGGCAGCTTAACGGACAGGTCGAGGTCGAGACCACGGATGATGTCTATCAAATACGGGTAAACTTCCCCGTGCCGACAGATAGCAAGATGGTCTACGACTACTGATCGCCAGCGCTCTGCGAAATCTTGCCGGAATCGTGCTCGACGCGCCACAGACTCGTCATGCGCGAAAAATTAGTGGGAACACTTTGGGCTGGGCGCGGTTGAGAACCTGAAACGCAGTGCGAAAAAGGAATACGGAGATGACCACAGAGCTATTTCTCGGCGGTCTGACCATCCTGACCTTAGCTGCGGTCATCATACTTGCTCTTACAACGGGCAGAAGGGAACTTCATTCGGATGAGGACCGTACCGGGCGCGACAAGCAGCAACCGGAGGCCCAGAGGTCAAACTACCGGTCAGACTACTAAGACCTGACACCTATCGACCGCCCCGAGCAGACCGCTCGGGGCGGTCGATTTTTATCAGGGTCGTGCTTTTAGAAACTGGGCGGAGTGCAGGCGCTGACGATCTCGCAAGGCACATCCCCGATATTGCGGAACCGATGGGGCAGACGACTGTCGAACAAATATCCATCACCGCTTTGCAGCACGCTCACCGCGCCGTCGACCGTCACCTCTATACTGCCACGCACCACGACACCTGCCTCTTCGCCGTCATGGCGCAGGAACTCCGGCCCGGTATCGGCGCCGGGTTCATAGGTTTCATGCAGCACCTGAAGCGCGTGGTGTTCCGCATTCCCTAATTGGCGAAGCGAAACGCCCCCCTGATGGCTGGGCGAAATCTCGGTCAGTTCCTGCGCTCGGTAAAACACTTTGGCGCTATCGTCTTCCTCTAGAATTGAGAAAAACTCGGCCATACTGATGGGAATCGCGTCCAACAGGCTCTTGAGGGACGCGACAGAGGGGCTGGTCCGGTTCTTTTCGATCAGCGATATCGTGCCATTGGTCAATCCAGCCTTGGCCGCAAGTTCACGCTGGGACAACCCGTGTTTTTTGCGGATCAATCTAAGTTTTTCACCAACGTTCAATGACTTGTCCTTTATGGGCTCCGCCTCACTCCGCCCGGCACTTACGCCGGCTCAGGTGGTGGCCGTGAGAATTGTTAAATAGAGGCTGCGATGGCGATTGACAATTATATTAAACAGAATATGGATTTTTTAAACGACCCATCTCTATGCCCCTCTTACTTTCGCAATAAGGTATCTGCACCATGTCCAGCACCGTCAAGAAATCGACCCGGAAGTCCACCGCCAAAGCCAAGGCAGCACCGCAAATGACGGTTGTCGAAGCCAACCCAGCCACCCAGCCTGACGGTCAGACCAATGCCGAGCTTGTCGCCCGCCGCGATGCAGCCGTGCCACGCGGTGTCGCATCCGCTGCGCCGATCTATGCAAAATACGCCGAGAACGCCGAACTGTGGGATGTTGAAGGCAACCGCTACATCGACTTCGTCGGCGGTATCGGCGTGCTGAACACCGGCCACCGTCACCCCAAAGTGATCGAAGCCGCCAAAGCCCAAGAAGACAATTACACCCACACCAGCTTTCAGGTTGTGCCATACGGCCCCTATGTCGAGTTGGCTGAGAAGCTGAACACCCTTGCCCCCGGCGACGCACCGAAAAAGACGCTGCTTGTCACGACCGGTGCCGAAGCTGTTGAAAATGCAGTGAAAATCGCCCGCGCCGCAACTGGCCGTCCGGGTATCATCGCCTTTACTGGCGGTTACCATGGCCGTACTCTGCTGACGCTGGGCATGACTGGCAAAATCTCCCCCTACAAAAAAGACGTTGGTCCCTTCCCGGCGGATGTCTTCCGCGCGCCCTTCCCTTCGGTTCGCGATGGCATCTCCGTACAGGACGCGCTGACCGGGCTGAAAAACCTCTTCCTCACCGATGCACAGCCCGAACGTGTGGCCGCGATCATCATCGAACCGGTGCTTGGCGAAGGCGGCTACACCCCTGTGCCCTTTGAAATGATGCAAGAACTGCGTGCCATCTGTGACCAGCACGGCATCCTGCTAATCGCCGACGAAGTACAGGCAGGCTTTGGCCGCACCGGCACGTGGTTCTCTATCGAACATTCCGGCGTGGTGCCTGACCTGATCACCGTGGCGAAATCCATGGCTGGTGGCTATCCGCTGGCTGGCGTGATTGGCCGCGCCGATCTGATGGACGCGATGATCCCCGGCGGTCTGGGCGGCACTTATGGCGGCAACCCAGTGGCCTGTGCCGCAGCGCTCGCCGCTATCGAAGCGATCGAGGAGGAAGGCCTGCTCGCCCGCTCCACCGCCATGGGCGAAACACTCAAGGCCCGCTTTGCCGAGATTGGCGCGCGTTCCGCGCCCTTCCGTTTCTGGGATATCCGTGGCCTTGGTGCGATGGTCGCCGTTGAATTTGTGACCGATTTCGACAGCGCCAAGCCTGACGCGGATCTCACCAAACGCGTCATTGCCCATGCGCTCAAGCGCGGTCTGCTGTTGCTCAGCTGCGGCATGCACGGCAACGCCGTTCGCGTCATGGTGCCCTTGACCGCTTCAGACGCGATTGTCGAAGAAGGTCTGGCGATCTTTGAAGAAGCGGTTGCGGCAGCGGTGGTCGAAGAACAGCACTAAATTTAACCGGCTTCGGTCAGAGATATTGGGCGCGCGGGGCAACCTGCGCGCCCTTTTTTACGGCGCGGGTTGAGTGGCCTGGAACCTAACTCTGCCTCAGGTCTTGGCATCAGGCAGTGAAGCGCGCAAACTCCGCGAAATGAGACCTGATTTCCGGAGTAACGATGCGACCTACAACGCCAGAATCTCGTGGATGTTTCACGTGAACAGCGCCGCTGCAAAAGCATGCCGGCCATGACGCGCGCGATGTACCCCGGCCCACGCAATCTGATAACCGATGTCGCCGGAATCAAGGTCGGCAATGCCCAAGACGCGCGGCTGAAATCCGGCAGCACCGTGTTGATCGGCGATGCGCCCTTCACGGCCTCTGTTCATGTCATGGGTGGTGCACCGGGCACGCGCGAGACTGATTTGCTGGCCCCGGACAAAACCGTCGCGGCGGTGGATGCGCTGGTGCTCTCGGGCGGCTCTGCTTACGGGCTCGACGCCTGCTCAGGCGTGCTGGATGCGCTGCGCGCCCGTGGGCGCGGCTTTCGCGTGGGGGATGCCCTGATCCCGTTGGTGCCCGGTGCGATCCTGTTTGATCTGCTTAATGGTGGTGACAAAGAATGGGGTCGGAACCCCTATGCTGATCTGGGCTGCAAGGCGCTAGAGGCGGCGGCAGAGGATTTCGCCCTTGGGTCGGTCGGCGCGGGCACGGGTGCGCTTAGCGCGATGGTAAAAGGCGGTCTTGGCTCTGCCAGTCTGCAACTGCCTGACGGCAGCATGGTCGGCGCGTTGGTCGGGGCCAATCCGGTCGGTGCCGTTACTACCCCCGGAGACCGCCATTTCCACGCCGCCCCATTTGAGATCGACGGAGAGTTTGGCGGGCTGGGGCCAGACCCGTCAGCCGGTCTGGGTCTTACATTCGAAAGCCGCAAAATGGCCGCTATGTCGGCCCGGGCCAATACCACCATCGCCATTGTCGCCACCGATGCAGCGCTGACCAAAGCCGAATGCCAACGCGTCGCCGTGGCCGCCCATGACGGCATCGCCCGTGCGGTGGTGCCTGCGCATATGCCCAATGACGGCGATCTGGTCTTTTCCCTCTCGACCGCGGCGCGGCCTGCGGGCGATGTGGCGATGATCGGCCATGCCGCCGCACTGTGTCTCTCGCGTGCCATCGCCCGCGCGATCTACACCGCCACCCCGGCCGAGGGTGACCTCTTGCCTTGTTGGAGCAGCCTGAATGCCTGAACTCGCCCTTTCCGATATCACCCTCCATTTTGAGGTCGACGGCAGCGGACCACCCATTCTGATGTTGGCGGGGATGCTAAGCGACAGCGCAAGCTGGGGCGCTTTGGCGCCGCTGCTGACCGACCAGTTCACTCTCATCCGCCCCGATAACCGCAGCACCGGGCGCACGACCCCGTGGGACGCCGAAACCTCCGTCGCGCAGATGGCACGGGATGCGCTGGCCCTAATGGACCATCTGGGGCATGAGACTTTTCACGTTGTCGGCCATTCTATGGGAGGCTTGATGGCGATGGAGCTTTTTGGCCTAGCACCCGAACGCATTCAAGCGCTCAGCATCCTCGCCTCCGCCCCGGTCCGTGCGCCGCGCACGATGGCGGTGTTCGATGCGCTGTTGGCTGTCCGCCGCGCGCCGGAGGGGGAGCAGCTTTGGCTTCGCGCGCTTTACCCTTGGGTCTTCGCGCCGGGTTTCTTCACTGATCCAGCCAATACAGACACCGCCCTCGCCGCCGCGCTGGCCTATCCCCATGCACAAAGCGCCGATGCCATGGCCCATCAAATGGAAGCACTACGCGGCTTCCGCCCTACGGCGCGCCCTGTTGATCTGACCTGCCC
Source organism: Sulfitobacter sp. DSM 110093 (assembly GCF_022788715.1). Classification (NCBI taxonomy): domain Bacteria; kingdom Pseudomonadati; phylum Pseudomonadota; class Alphaproteobacteria; order Rhodobacterales; family Roseobacteraceae; genus Sulfitobacter; species Sulfitobacter sp. DSM 110093. The sequence continues at coordinate 141,519 of NZ_CP085167.1, read as the reverse complement.
GACCCAAGTGCTCCACGGTGCCGAAGACCTGCTGATCCCCCGCGCCGCCGCTGAAGAAGCTTTCGCGCAGATACCGAACGTGGTGCAGACCACCCTGCCCGATGCGGGCCATTCGATCCATTGGGATGCCGCCCCTGCCGTTGCCCAACACCTGCGCCAATTTCACGACACCGCCGGAGACCCGAGATGACAAAAGACCTTTACGGATTGGAAACAACCGCCAGCCGCCCGGAAACCCTGCAGGCGATCAATGATTTCATCCACGGTTTTCTGTCCTACCAGCCCAAAGCCGCAGGCATCATCGCCGCCGCCGATGCCGACCCGGAGGGGCCGCTGGTCAACGCCTACGCTGCGCTCTTGTGGATGTTCCTTGAGCACCCCATCGCGCCAGAAAAGGCCCGCCCCTATCTGCTGCGTGCCATGGCCGCGAAAGGCGCAAACGCCCGCGAATCGGAAGTGATCCACACCATAGGCCATTGGATCGACGGAGACGTGCCGGGCATGCTCAGCGCCTGTGATGCCATCACCGATCAATGGCCGCGCGATCTGGCAATGCTGAAACTGGCGCAATACCACCTGTTCAATACCGGCGATGCCGCTGGCATGTTGCGCATGGCGCTGAAAGCCCTGCCCGAAGCCGAGGACATTGCCTATACCCACGGCATGATCGCTTTTGGCTACGAGCAGTGCCACCTGCTCGACCGGGCCGAGGCCGCCGCCCGTCGCGCCATGGAATTGCGCCACGATGAGCCTTGGGCACATCACGCTCTGGCCCATGTGATGCTGACCGAAGGCCGCGTCGCCGAAGGCGCCCGCTTCATGGAAAGCGTGGCTGAGACTTGGACCGATCTGAACTCCTTCATGCGCAGTCATAACTGGTGGCATCTGGCGCTTTTCTACCTGTCGCAAGGCCGCCATGACGACGTGCGTGCCGCCTATGACCAACACATCTGGGGGCTGGAGAAGGATTACTCCCAAGATCAGGTAGGCGCCGTTTCCCTGCTGGCGCGAATGGAGTTTGCGGGTGTCGATGTCGGAGACCGTTGGGGCGATGTGGCCGATCACGTTGCCGCACGGGGGCAGGATACGGTTAGCCCCTTCCTGACGCTGCAATATCTCTATGCGCTTTGCCGAACCGACCGGGCCGAAGCCGCTAAAATGCTCACGGCAATCGACGCCCGCGCTGCCGATACATCCGCCTATGACCACGCCGCATGGGCCGAAGTGGCCCTGCCCGCCGCGCACGGAATTGCCGCCCATGCCAAGGGCGATTGGGCCACAGCGATCCGCGAATTGGGTATGGCCTTACCGCGTATGGCGGAATGCGGCGGCAGCCATGCCCAACGCGATCTGTTTGAACAAATCCACCTCGACGCGCTGGTCCGCGATGGCCGTGCCTCTGCCGCGCAACAGGTCTTGGAAATGCGCCGCACCTATGATCCCGACGGTGTGCCGCTGAACCTGATGCTGGGCGAAGTCTATGAAAAAACCGGTCTGCCGGACCTTGCCGCGCAAGCGCGTGCAAGGGCCGAGCGGACGCTGGCCAGTTCCTAAGCGCTAGACCGCGTCGGGCTGGTTGGCCGGCGCGGCACGATCCAACGCAGGTATTTCCATGCAATTGGCATGGATGCGGCGAATGGTGGGATACGGGGTCATATCGACTCCAAAGCGGGCATTGTTCAAGACCTGTGCATAGAGGCAGAGATCGGCCAAACCAACGTCATCACCATGGCAAAAATCGCCCGTCTCGGGTTCCTGCGCCAACCGTGTCTCAAGCGCCGCCATGCCCGCGCTGGCCCAATGGGCAAACCACGCAGCCTTGCCCGAGGCGTCAACGCCAAACTCCCCCTCCAGACGCTGTAACACGCGCAGATTGTTTACCGGATGCACGTCTTGTACCACGATATAGGCCAGCGACCGGACCCGCGACCGGCCCCAAGCGTCGGCAGGTAAAAGCGGCGGTTCGGGATATTCCTCATCAAGCCATTCAAGGATCGCCATTGATTGCGACAGCGGCCCCTGCCCCGTCATCAATGTCGGCACCGCCCCCGAAGGGTTCAGCGCCAGATGTTCGGCCCCATGCTGTTCTCCAGCAAGCAGGGACAGCGGCACATAGTCATAGCGCAACCCCTTGAGATTCAGCGCCGCCCGCACCCGGACCGAGGTCGAGGAGCGGAAGTAATTATGCAGCGCCAGACCGCTCACGCGCGTGGGCCGACGGTAACCTCAAACTCAGCAATGCCATCGACACCGCCGGTCAGCACATCACCCGGCACCACGGCGCCAACCCCGGCTGGCGTGCCGGTCATAATGATATCGCCCGGCGCCAGCGTGACTGCCCGTGACAAGGTTGCCGTATGCTCGCGCACCGACCAGATCATCTGCGCCAGATCGGCCTCTTGTTTCGTCTCACCGTTTACGGCCAGCCAGATGCGCCCTGCCTCAACCGAAGCGACCTCCGCAATCGGCAAGATCGGTGCGATGGGCGCGGAATTATCAAACGCCTTAGACCAATCCCACGGACGGCCCATCTTCTTGGCTTGGGCCTGAAGATCACGGCGCGTGAAGTCGATCCCCGCCGAGGCACCCCAGATGTGATCCATCACATCAGCCTCAGCAATATTCGCGCCGCCTTTGCCAATTGCGATGACAAGCTCGATCTCAAAGTGGAAATCTTCTGTCAGAGGGGGATAGGGTACGGTACAGGGCGTATCGAGCGTGGCATCGGCAGGTTTGGTAAAAAAGAACGGCGGATCGCGCATGTCATTGCCCATCTCAATCACATGCGCCTCATAGTTGCGGCCCACGCAGAACACACGCCGTACCGGAAAACGGTCGCTGCTTCCTTGAACGGCAAGGCTGCTTTGCTTTGGGGGGTCAATTACATACATCACTGGTTTCCTCTTGGCATGTTGCGGCCAAGGAACACCCGCACTTTGTAACAGTCAATGACCCCCGCGCGCTTATAACGTCTTGGAGTGCAAGTCTTTCACAGATCGCCCCCTGTGCGGATTACCGTTTGGATCTCTTTGATGTCCTCGGCGCTCAGCCCATAATCTGCGGCGGCGACTTCGGCAGAGATATAGCCGCGCAGCAGATCGCGTTTGACCAATTCCTTGGGCCGCTCGGACGCATCGCCGTAGCCCGCACCACCGGGGAAGGCCATCATCACCTTGCGGCCATGCGGCACGAACTGCTTGCCCTTGCCACGCATCGCGGTGCCGTCATCTTGGGCAATGGTCGTAGGCGCACCAGGCTTGCCGCCCTGCCGTCCGCGCGCCGGATGGTCGACGCGGTCAAACATCGCCTGCATGTCAAACTCATGCCCCTCGCGGGCGCTGACTTCCATATATTGTCCCAGCCCGCCACGTTGACGCCCCGCGCCGCCGCTGTCGGGGCGCAGCTCCTTGCGCCAAATCACCACCGGACCTGCGTGTTCCGTGGCCTCAACCGGCATGGTCATCACGCCCGAAGGGAAAGCCGTGGCATTCAGCCCGTCATGTTGTGGCCGCGCACCGGAGCCACCGGAGTTAAAGGTTAGCACCTCGGCCCGGCGAGCGCCTGCCGGCGCGTCGGCATCAGTCCGAGGGCGCAAGCTGACTTGGAAGTTGCACAGGCAGCCTGCGCCTTCGGCAGGCACCAAGTTTGGCAAGATTTGATCAAGCGCGGCATAGACCGTATCTGGCACGAAATGCCCGACGATATGGCGCAGCGCAACTGGCGCGGGGTGTAGCGCATGAACGATCGTATTCTCCGGCGCGGCAATCTGGAAGGGTGCGAGCGAGGCTGCGTTGTTCGGGATTTCCGGCGCGATGGCGCATTTCAACGCGTAACAGGCGTAGGCTTTGGTATAGACCAGCGGGCAGTTGATGCCCTTTTTATCCAGCCCCGAGGTGCCCGCGAAATCCGATAGGATGCGATCCTCTTCAATACTGACCGTGACCTTAAGCGTGATCGGTGTGTCGAACCCGTCGATGGTCATCTCGCCCGTCGCCTGTTGACGCGGCAAGGCGTTGATGCGCTCCAGCGTGGCACGGCGGGAATTATCGAGGATGAAGCTGGCGATCCCGGTAAGATCATCGAGCGCGAATTCCTCCATCATGTCGATCAGGCGGCGGTGCCCAATCTCGTTGCAAGTGGTCAGCGCATAGATGTCACCGATCAGCTGATCCGGCTCGCGCACGTTGCCGCGGATGATCCGCACCAACGTCTCATCCACCCGACCAGCATGGGCGAATTTCATGATCGGCAGATAGAGCCCTTCTTCGTAGACGCTCGCCGCATCCGCGCCAAAGCCCCGCCCGCCGATGTCAACGATATGCGCGGTGCAGGCAAAAAAACCGACCAGTTTGCCGCGGTGGAAAGAGGGCGTGACCATGGTGATGTCATGCAGGTGGCCGGTGCCCTCCCACGGGTCATTGGTGATATAGACATCGCCCTCAAGAATGTTCTGCGGTCCAATGCGCCGGATGAAATGCGCAACGGCATCGGCCATCGCGTTGACGTGTCCGGGGGTGCCGGTAACAGCCTGAGCTAGCATGCGCCCTTCTGTGTCATAGACGCCCGCCGAAAGGTCACCCGCTTCACGGACCGAGGTCGAAAACGCGGTGCGCACAAGCGCCTGCGCCTGTTCCTCGACGACCGAGATCAACCTGTTCCACATGACCTGATAGGCGACGTTTGAATGTGTCATAGCCATGGGTTTACCCTTTCACGGTGATGTCGATGCAGCCGTCTGGCTGACAAATGGCGCAGCGCGACGCGGGGACGATGATCGTCGTCTCATCCTCGGTAATTGCGGCGGGGCCTTGGGCGGTACTGCCCGGAGCCATGTCGCCTCGGAACACCACGGCGACATCGCAATATTCAGCCAAAGCAGGATCAAACATTCGGCGGGTGTTGGCCGCGACTGCCGCCGCGCCGGCAGTCGCACCAGTGATCCGCGCCACTTGCTCTGGCGGGGTCGTGGCGTTGACCGACCAGACGGTGATTTCAATATCCAGCCCTTCAACCGTGCGGCCAAAAAGCTTGGCGTAGTCCGCCTCGAACAATGCCTCAAACTGGGTGGCATCGGGGCTCATCGCTTCGGCTTCGCTTAGGACAATCGGGATTTCCCAGCCCTGCCCGCTGTAGCGCATGTAGACTTTGAATTCCGACAAGATCTCGGCCTTGGCGTCGCAGTTGCGGACAAAGCCAGTCGCCTCTTCCTGCAACTCTGCCAAAAGCGTCTTGATACGCGGCGCGTCGAAATCCGACAGTTTCATATAGACCGAACGGTTGGCCTCGAAACTAAAGGGCGCGCGCAGAAAGCCGATGGCAGAGCCGACCCCAGCACCGGGCGGCACCAGGAGACGTTCGACGCCCAGCTTCTCACAAAGCCGCCCCGCGTGCAGCGGGGCCGCACCGCCAAAAGCGATCATCGTATATTCGCTCAGGTCTTCGCCGTTCTCTACCGCGTGAACACGGGCAGCGTTGGCCATGTTTTCGTCCACCACTTCGGCCAGACCAAAGGCGGCGGTTGGGGCGTCCATCTCAAGCTCGTTGCCGATGACGTTCTGCAACGCCCCTTCTGAGCTTCCGGTATCAAGCTGGATCGAACCACCCGCGAAATTGTCGGGATCAAGTTTGCCCAGCACCAGATCGGCGTCGGTCACGGCGGGTTTCGCGCCACCGCGCCCGTAACAGGCCGGGCCAGGCTCAGATCCAGCACTCTCTGGCCCCACACGGATTTGTCGCATCGCATCGACATGGGCCAAAGAACCACCGCCTGCGCCAATCTCTACCATGTCGATCACTGGGATCGAAATCGGCATCCCAGAGCCTTTCTTGAACCGATAGGTCCGGGCCACTTCGAACACCCGGCTGGTCTTGGGGGTCTGGTTTTTGATCAGGCAGATCTTGGCCGTGGTCCCGCCCATGTCAAAGCTCAGCACCTTGTCGAGCCCGTAGCGGGCGGCGATGTTGGCGGCAAAGACCGCGCCCCCCGCCGGGCCGGATTCAACCAGCCGCACCGGGAATTCGGCCGCACTTTCGATAGAGATGATGCCGCCGCCCGAATGCATCAGGAAGATGTTGCAAGAGACGCCTTCCTCCTGAAGCCGCCCTTCAAGCCGCCCGAGGTAGCTCTTCATCAGCGGCTTGATATAGGCATTTGCGACCACGGTGTTAAACCGCTCATACTCGCGCATCTGCGGCGAGACTTCGGAGGAGATCGAGACCATGACGCCGGGCAGACGCTCCTCCAGCACCTCGCGGATCAGCCGTTCATGCGCGTCGTTCAGGTAGGAATGGATCAGCCCCACCGCGACACTGTCATAGCCGCCTTCGGCAATGCGGTCGGCCAGCGCCACGACCTCGGCCCGGTCCAGCGAAACCAGTACGGCCCCGGTGGCATCGACACGTTCGCTGACCGTGTAGCGCATCTGGCGTGGCAAAAGCGGTTCGGGCAAGGTGAGGTTCAGGTCATATTGCTCAAACCGGCTTTCGGTGCGCATTTCGATCACATCGCGGAAACCTTGGGTCGTGATCAGCGCCGTCTTGGCCCCACGCCGTTCGATCAACGCGTTGGTCGCCAGCGTGGTGCCGTGGATGATCTGGGTCAGATCAGTAGGGGTGACCCCGGCCTTGGCGCAGACCTGATGCATCCCGTCGATGATCGCGTTCTCGGGCGCGGCATAGGTGGTCAGCACCTTGGTCGAGAAACTTTCGCCGCCCTTTTCCAGAACCACGTCGGTAAAGGTGCCGCCGATGTCTACGCCCAGTCGAATGGTTGATGCCATGTCTCACTCCTGTTTGGGCGCAGGATAGGAGCGGGCGCAGCATCGGTGCAAATTATTATATTCTATGGGTGTGAAAGGTTTTTTTGATCATCTGCATCGAAAGCCCGGGCGCAGTCACGGGCCAGTTCGGCGGCGCGGGTGACATAGGCCGGCGTGCGATCCGCGTGATAGCGCGCGGCGACTTGCAGCGGGCGCGGGTGCCACGCAGCGGGTAGCGTTTGCAACGCCCCATCGGCCAGCGCGCCTGCCACCATGACACGCGGCATTACCGCCACGCCCATCCCGTCGAGCACCATGTTCATCGCCGCCGACAGGCTGCTCGAAGGCACCAAACGGGCCTTGGGCGCGGTGGTGCCATCGAAATGTCGGATCAGATCAGAATGGGCTTGCGTGTGCCGCGCATGGCCCAGCACCGGATGGCGCAGCATCGCGGCGAAGTCGGGGGCGGGGCCGATCTGCGCGGCCAATTCAGGGGCGGCGACCCAGATGTAGTCATAGGTCGCCAAGTCCACCTGCCCGCTCGCCGGGGTCGAGAAGGGCGCGGTTTGAAAGGTCAGGTCAAGCGCATGGGCGGCAAGCTCCTGATCCAGATCGCGCGACAGATCGACGGTAAGTTCGACGGTGAGATTGGGATAGACCTCGGCCAATGCCCGCAGGAAGGGGCGCAGCCATGTGCTGGCGACCACTTCGGTCACCCCAAGGCGCAGACTGTCGTCGATCAGGTCAGACCGCGCGGCGGTCTCGACCAGCGCCTCGGCTTCGCGCAGCACACGGCGGGCTTGGGCCAGCAGCGCGGTGCCCTTTTCGGTCAGCCGGATCGACCCCGCATCGCGTTGCATCAGGGTGACACCCAGCGTCGCCTCCAGCCCGGAAATCCGAGCCGAGATATTGGGCTGTGTCGTATTTAGATGTGCAGCGGCGCGGCGAAAGCTGCCAAGGTCCGCGACCCAGATCAGCGCTTCAAGCTGTTTCAGCGTGAAGAGATTGCCGATCATTCGCGCCAGTCAAAGAAACCCGGACCTGCTTCGGCCAGTAGCTTGCGGGCCATCGCCTCGCCCGCCTCGGCACCGTCGGAAATGGCGCAGGTCACGTCATCGCCGATGGCATCAGACCCGTCGGGGCGCAGCACCTGCCCGCGCAGGCGCATCTCGGTGCCGTTGAGTTCGGCCAGACCAGCGATGGGCGTCTCGCAAGAGCCGTCGAGGGTGGCGAGGAACGCGCGTTCGGCGGCAAGTTGTTCGCCCGTGGCGCGGTCATGGATCGCGGCCAGCATCTCGGCGGCGCGGCTGTCGTCCTCGCGCCGCTCCACCCCAATCGCCCCCTGCGCGATGGCGGGCAGCATGTCGTCAGGGTGAACGGCAGCCTGCGGCACATCGTCCATCTTGAGCCGGTTCAACCCCGCCATGGCGAGGAATGTCGCCTCAGCCACACCGTCATCCAATTTCTTCAAGCGGGTCTGTAGATTGCCACGAAATTCGACCACTTCCAGATCGGGCCGCCGCAGTTTCACCTGCGCCCGACGCCGCAGGCTGGAGGTGCCCACGACCGCACCCTGCGGCAGGTCAGCAATTGATTTCAGATGCGGCGAAATGAACGCATCGCGGCAATCCTCGCGCGGGAGATAAGTGTCGATCAACAGCCCACCGGGTTGCAGCGTCGGCATGTCCTTCATCGAATGAACCGCAATGTCGATGGAGCCATCCAGCAACGCCGCTTCGATCTCGCGGGTGAACAGCCCCTTGCCGCCGATCTCTTTCAACGGGCGGTCGATGATCTTGTCGCCCGTGGTTTTGATAACGACAATCGTGAACGCCTCAAACGGCAGATCGAAAGCGGCGGCGAGCCGGTCGCGCACCTCATTCGCTTGCGCAAGCGCCAGAAGCGATCCGCGTGTGCCGATGTTAAGGGGCTGGGCCGGGGTGGGGAGCTGATACGTCATGACGCATCCCTACCCCCGTCGACATGAACTGACAACTGCTGTACCTGCGCTACCTACGGGTTTGCCACAATTAGGAACGCCATAATGACTGCGAATAAGACCATCCTGCGCGCCCTTGCGGGCGAAACCCTGCCAACCCCGCCGATCTGGATGATGCGCCAAGCCGGGCGCTACCTGCCGGAGTACCGCGCGACGCGGGCCAAGGCGGGGGATTTCCTGTCGCTCTGCTACAACCCCGAACTGGCCGCCGAAGTCACATTGCAGCCGATCCGGCGCTATGGGTTTGATGGCTCGATCCTTTTTGCCGACATTCTGCTGGTGCCGCAGGCGCTTGGGGCGGACCTGTGGTTTGTCACCGGCGAAGGGCCGCGTCTGTCGACGATCACCACCAAGGCCGAGATGGAAGCGCTGAAGCCGGCGGATGCCATTCACGACCACCTCGCCCCGATTTACGAGACCGTGCGCATCCTGTCGCGCGAACTGCCCGAGGAAACCACGCTGATCGGTTTCGCAGGCGCGCCATGGACCGTGGCCACCTATATGATCGCGGGCAAAGGCACGCCGGATCAGGGGCCAGCCCATGCCTTGAAAAATGAGAACCCCGAGGTTTTCGATGCGCTGATGGAGCGGATCACGCTCGCCACAATCGAATACCTCGACATGCAGATCCAAGCCGGGGCCGAGGTGGTGAAGCTCTTCGACAGCTGGGCCGGGTCGCTTCAAGGCACCGATTTTGACCGTTATTCGACCGAGCCGCTGCGCCAGATCATCAGCGCGCTCAAGGCCCGCCATCCGGGCGTGCCGATCATCGCCTTCCCGCGCGGTGCCGGGGCGCGGTTTGCCAACCTTCATGCGGCCACTGGGGCAGACTGCATTGCCGTCGATGACGGTGTCAGTGCCGAGTGGGTCGCCGAGAACGTGCAGCCGCATGGCTGTGTGCAGGGCAACCTCAAGTCATCGCATATGGTGACGGGCGGGGATGCATTGGTGCAGGAGACGCGGGCGATTGTCGATGCGCTGTCGAAGGGGCCGCATATCTTTAATCTCGGCCACGGCATCACGCCGGATGCGGATCCGGAGAATGTGCAGTTGATGATTGATACCGTGCGCGGGACGCGCGGGTAAGACCCGGAGGGCCATCGTCTGCCCGCAGGCAGGCGATGGCCCGGCGCCTGCGGCTTGTCCCGGGCTGGGTCCTACTTCAAACCCACTTCGCCATCGGTGGCAGGCTCATCAGCACGGCATCAGGGTCATGGCCTGTCTCCAGACCAAACTTCGTCCCCCGATCATAAACGAGGTTATACTCGGCATAGAGCCCACGGTGGCGCAGTTGCACGTCCTTGTCGTCCATGTCCCACTCGATCTCGCGCCGCTTGTCGACCAGTGGCACATAGGCAGGCAGAAACGCCCGGCCCACATCCTGCGTCAGGGCAAAATCCGCCGCCCAATCACCGCTATTGCGGTCATCATAGAAGATCCCGCCCACACCCCGCGCCCGTTTGCGGTGCGGGATGTAGAAATACTCATCCGCCCAAGCCTTCAACTCGTCATAGAGCGTGGCGCCATGCGGGTCGCAGGCCGCCTTCATCTCGGCATGGAAATGGGCGGTGTCCTCGTCATATTCGATACAAGGGTTCAAATCCGCGCCGCCGCCAAACCACCAGGCATGGGGGGTCCAGAACATGCGGGTGTTCATGTGCACGGCAGGCACATGCGGGTTTTGCATATGCGCGACCAGACTGATGCCTGAGGCCCAGAAGCGCGGATCATCGGCCATGCCCGGCAGTCCTTTGCGCGCGGCCATCGCCACTTGCGCCCGTTCACCCAAGGTGCCGTAAACGGTGGAGATATTCACGCCCACCTTCTCAAACACACGCCCGCCGCGCATGACGGACATCTCACCGCCACCCGCGTCTGACCCATCGGGCGCGGTGCGGGTGGTTTTGCTGACCACGAAACTCCCGGCCTCTTCCTCGCCCACATGACGCGCTTCGATGTCGTGGAACGCCTGAACGATGTCATCGCGCAGCTTGCGGAACCAGTCCGCCGCGCGTGTCTTTTGGTCTTGCATGTCTTCGGTCATCTCTGGCCCGCCTTTGCTGTTATTCCATCGCCCCATCGCCGAGGATCAGACCTTCGTGTTCGGCCATGTAGATCCGCAGCCAAGGCGTATATTCTTCGGGGTTCTGCGCGAGGTTGGTGTGCAAATCGTTTAGGCTGATCCAGCGCGTCGCCATCACCTCATCGGGGTTTTCCGTGATCGACAGTGCCGAGTCTGCATGGGCAAGAAAGACCTCAACAACCTCATGTTCAATCAGTCCGCCGCCGACATCGGCGCGGTATTCGACTTGGCCGCGATGCTGAAGGTCCAACCCGGTGATCCCCAACTCCTCATCCAAACGCCGGATGGCGCAGGCTTGGGGCGGCTCATCCCATTGCGGATGCGTGCAGCAGGTGTTCGCCCAGAGGCCGGGGGTATGGTATTTACCAAGCGCGCGCTGCTGCAACAGCAGCTTGCCCTCTGCAATGACAAATACCGAAACCGCCATATGCCGCAAACCGCGCTCATGAGCGGCCAGTTTTTCAACCGGTTGAAGGGTGCCGTCGACCCAAGCAGGGACCATAATCGCCATCAGATGCGGCTCGCCGTTTGGTTCATCTCGTCCTCGGTCCAGAAGAAATTCACCGGCAGTTATCGGGGGAAACCCTCATAGTCTCAACCGCTAACCGGCCAGCGTCGCGCCCATGCTACCTTTTGGCGCAGCGCAAGACCTTTACCCCAACGGCCCAAACGCTAGTTTCGCAAACGAAAGTCAAAGGAACTCAAAATGAACATGCGTATCGCGTCGATCTTCGCCATCTGCCTTGGGGCCACGCCCCTCTGGGCGGAAAGCCATGCCTCCGGTGATGCCGAAGCCGGGGAAAAGGTCTTTCGTAAATGCAAAAGCTGCCACATGATTCAAGATGATGAAGGCAATGACATCCAAAAAGGCGGCCGCACCGGGCCGAACCTCTACGGGATCTACAACCGTGCGGCGGGATCGGTCGAAGACTACCGCTATGGCGATTCCCTCGTTGAAGCTGGCGAAGCCGGGCTGGCGTGGAACGAAGAAGACTTCACCGGATATGTGGCCGATCCCAAGAAGTTTCTGGCCAGCTATCTCGACACAAACCGCGCCAAATCCAAGATGTCTTATCGTCTGAGAGACGAAGAAGACGCCAAGGATGTTTGGGCATATTTGGTCTCGGTCGGGCCCGAGGTTACTGAAGCGGATATGGAAGAAGCCAAAACGACTGAATAATCCGACGTTTCACTGATTTCTAATAAACGGGGGGCCGATGATCCGGCCCCCCGTTTTGCGTTTTAAAAGCAGTCGCGCAGCAGCTGCGTGACATTCTCTTTGGTCAGTTCAATCGGGTTGCCGCCGCAGCTTGGGTCTTGCAAAGCCGAGGCCACCAGCGCGTCGATATCCGGGTCCGTCACACCAAGGGTGGTCAGCGAGCTTGGGATGTTCAACTCTTCGTTCAGCTTACCGACGAAATCGTAAAACCCGTCAAAGCCGCCGACGATATCAAGATAGCTCGCCGCCTTGGCCAAACGGTCCTCGATCGCAGGGCGGTTCATGCGCAAGACGGGCTGCATGACCACCGCGTTGGTGGTGCCGTGGTGCGTGTGATGCACCGCGCCAATCGGGTGGCTGATGGCATGGATGGCGCCCAGACCCTTTTGAAACGCCGTGGCGCCCATGGCCGCGGCAGACATCATATGGCCGCGCGCCTCAAGATCAGTACCATCGGCATAGGCGCGGGGCAGATATTCCTTGACCAGACGCATGCCTTCCAGCGCCATGCCTTGGCTCATCGGATGATAATGCGGGGAGCAGAAGGCTTCGAGGCAATGCGCGAAAGCGTCCATCCCGGTGCCTGCGGTGATCATCGGCGGCATGCCCACGGTCAGCTCCGGGTCGCAGATCACAACGGCGGGCAGCATTTTGGGGTGGAAGATGATCTTTTTCTCATGGCTCTGGGAATTGGTGATGACGCTGGCGCGACCCACTTCAGATCCGGTGCCAGCCGTCGTCGGCACGGCCACGATCGGCGCGATGCCATCGGGGTCGGCGCGGGTCCACCAGTCGCCGATATCTTCAAAATCCCACAGGGGGCGCGTTTGGCCCGCCATGAAGGCGATGACCTTGCCCAGATCAAGACCGGAGCCGCCGCCGAAGGCGATCACGCCGTCATGGCCGCCATCGCGGTAGACCTTGATGCCCGCCTCGGCGTTCATCTCGGTCGGGTTCGGGTCAACGTCCGAGAACATCGCGCGGCCAAGGCCAGCGGCTTCCATCAGGTCGAGCGTGGACTGGGTGATCGGCAGATAGGCCAGCCCTTTGTCGGTGACCAACAGGGGGTTTTTGATACCTGCGGCGGCGCAGGCTTCGGCAATCTCTTTAATCCGGCCTGCGCCGAAACGGATGGCGGTGGGGTAAGACCAATTGGCAGTCAGGGACATGTCTCAGGCTTTCTTGAGGTGGTAAGATTTGGGGCGTGTCAGCGCGTGATAGCCCAGTTCAGACAGGCCCGCGCCGCGCCCAGTCTGCTTACAGCCGGTCCAGCAAAGCGCCGGGTCAAGGTAATCGGCGCGGTTCATGAAGACGGTGCCGGTTTCCAGCCGCTGGCCGATGGCCTCGGCGGCGTCAGCGTCAGCGGTAAAGATCGCAGCGGTCAGACCGAACTGGCTGTCGTTCATGAGCGCAATGGCTTCTTCGTCGTCCTTGACCGGCATGATGCCGACCACGGGGCCAAAGCTTTCGTCGCGCATGACGCGCATCTCATGGGTGACACCCGTCAGCACCTGCGGGGTGAGGTATGCGCCGCCATCATCGGCGGGCATTCTGTCGATATGCGCCTTGGCACCTGCGGCGACGGCCTCATCAATCTGGGCGCGGACCTCTTCGGCGAAACGGACATTGGCCATTGGGCCAAGCGTCGTGGTTTCCTCCAACGGATTGCCGAGGTGGAGGTTGTTCACCCATGCCACGGCCTTTTCGACGAAAGCGTCATATAGGCTTTCATGAACATAGATCCGCTCGATCCCGCAGCAGCACTGGCCCGCGTTGAACATCGCGCCGTCCATCACGCCATCGACGGCCGCATCGAGGTTGGCATCGGCCCGGACATAGGCGGGGTCTTTGCCGCCCAACTCGGTCGCGACGCCTGTGAATGTGCCCGCCGCCGCACGCTCCATAGCCTGCCCGCCGCCGACAGAGCCGGTGAAGTTCACGAAATCGAACGCATTGTCCGCGATCAGCGCCGATGTGGTGTCATGGCTCAGCACGACATTCTGAAATACATCCTCAGGCACGCCAGCGGCGCGGTAGGCATCGGCGAGGTGTTCGCCGACCAGAATGGTCTGCGAGGCATGTTTCAGAATCACCGAATTGCCCGCGATCAGCGCGGGCGCGATGGTGTTGTTGGCGGTCATGTAGGGGTAATTCCACGGTGCCACGACGAAAACCACGCCATGCGGCTCACGCATGATTTTGCGGCTAAAGGCGGCGCTGTCTTCAATTACCGTAGGGGCCAGCGCATCGGCTGCGATCTTGGCCATGTGGCTGGTGCGTTCCTGCAGACCGCCGAATTCGCCGCCATAGCGCACCGGACGGCCCATTTGGTGGGCCAGTTCCTCGGTCATGCGGTCGGTCGAATTCTCAATCTCTTTCAACGCGCCCATCACCAGATCAACACGTTCCTGCAGGGGCCGCGCCGCCCATGCCTTTTGCGCGCGGCGGGCGCGGGCAACAGTCTCAAGCGCCGCTTCGTTGCTTAGGGTTTCGCGTTCCGCATAGACCGAACCGTCAATCGGAGAGATACATTTTACCGTCGTCATTCTCAGGCCCTTTCAAAGCCACGGGCGATTTCCCAATCGGTCACCACCCGGTCAAATTCTTCCTGCTCCCATTCCGCCGCGCGGGTGTAATGGGTCACTACATCATCGCCCAAGGCCTCGCGCAGGAAGGTCGAGCCGCGCAGGGTCTCGGTTGCTGCCCGCAGGGTCTGGGGGATATCGACAGCGTCGGACTCGCCATAAGCATCGCCGCGTGTGGGCGGGGCCAGTTCCATCTTGTCTTCGATCCCTTTGATTCCGGCAGCCAGCATGACCGTCTGCGCCAGATAGGGGTTCAAGTCCGATCCGCCAATACGGCATTCGACCCGAACGCCCTTGGTCCCCGCCCCGCATAGGCGGAATCCGGCGGTGCGGTTGTCGACGGACCAGACGGTTTTGGTCGGTGCAAAGGTGCCTTTGGCGAAACGCTTGTAGCTGTTCACATAAGGCGCGAGGAAATAGGTGTATTCCGGCGCATATGCGATCAAACCGGCCATGTAGTGACGCATCAGGTCGGACATACCCAACTCGTCGTCGCCATCGACAAACATCGGCTTGCCGTCTTTCCACAGCGACTGATGCACATGGCTAGAGGAGCCGACCCGGTCTTTATGCCACTTGGGCAAAAAGCTGGCCGCCTGCCCCTGCTGCCATGCGATTTCTTTGACCGCGTGTTTCGCGATTGTGTGGTAGTCGGCACAGTCGAGGGCCGGAGAATAGCGGATGTTAAGCTCTTCCTGCCCCGCCTCGGCCTCGCCCTTGGAATTCTCAATCGGCAGACCGGCGGCAAAGAGATGGTTGCGCACGGGGCGCATCACGTTCTCTTCTTTGGTGGTCTGGAAGATGTTGTAATCCTCGTTGTAGCCGCTGAACGGCACGAGGTTGCGGTAGCCATCTTTGCGCAGCGCGTCAAAGCTCTGCTCGAAGAGGAAGAACTCCAATTCGGTGGCCATCATCGCGTCAAAGCCCAGTTCCTTCAGCCGCGTGATCTGTTTTTTCAACATGGCGCGGGGGGAATGGGGCACCGGGGAATGCGTGTCGTGATCCAGCACATCGCAGAGCACCATCACGGTCCCTTCGAGCCACGGCACCGGGCGGATCGTATCAAGGTCAGGCTGCATGACGTAGTCGCCATAGCCCGTCTCCCATGAGGTGGAGGCAAAGCCTTCGGGCGTGCTCATCTCTAGGTCGGTGGCCAGCAGGTAGTTGCAGCAATGGGTCTCTTTGTAAGAGGTCTCAACAAAGTTCACGGCATGGAAGCGCTTGCCCATCAACCGGCCCTGCATATCCACAAGGCAGGCAAGGACCGTGTCGACGGATCCCTCTTTGACCAGTTTTTTCAGCGCGTCGAATGTCAGTGTGCCGGGCATGTTCTGTCCACTTCAGGGGGTAAGGCGGGGGCGCTGGCAGCGCGCCCCCGGTTGTCGGTTCAGCCGTTGGTGTAGGGTGGACCGGCTTTGTTGATGACTTCGTTATAGTCGCGGAAGATCTGCACGATCTTGGCGTGCACTTCGCCTTCTTCGGCGATCTCTGTCCAGAAGTCCTTGGCCGCGTTTTCGACCTCGGCCCATTCATCGGCAGGCACAGTGCTGAGCTTGAGCTTGTCGCCCTGCGCCCGCAGACGTGCCTCGCCGCCCCAGTACCACTGGTTGCGGTAGGTGTGACCCGCTTCGATCCCCGCCATGACCAGTTGCTTGAGGTGATCCGGCAGATCGGCCCACTGCTGCTGGTTGACAAAGAACGACCCGATCCAAGCGCCCGAGATGTTGTTGGTCAGGAAGTAGTCGGTCACATCGGCCCAACCGACGGTGTAGTCTTCGGTGATGCCCGACCACGCCATACCGTCCAGCTCGCCGGTCTGCACCGCCACTTCGGCGTCCTCGTAAGGAATGTTCACCGGCACCACGCCGAACTTTGACAGGAAGCGGCCCGCGGTGGGGAAGGTGTAGAGCTTCAGACCGTCCAGATCGGCGACCGATTTGATCTCTTTGGTGGTGTTGAAGTTACAGGGGTCTTGGCCCGCAGCCGACAGCCATTCGACACCAACCTTGGCGTATTCTTCTTTCCAGATATCGGCCAACCCGTATTGGTTAAACAGCACCGGCACGTCGAGGATGTGCTTGGTCGCAAAGGGGAAATACCCGCCGAACTGCTGCAACGGTGTGGGCGATGCCATGCTATCATCATCGGAATGCACCATGTCGATGGTGCCGCGCTGCATGGCTTGGAAAAGCTCGCCGGTGGGGACGATCTGGTCGGCGTAGAACAGCTCGATCTCCATCTCGCCATTGGCGGCGGCGTTGATGTAATCGACGGCGGGTTTGGTCACCTGCTCGCCCAATGCGGCGCCCGCATAGGTCTGCATGCGCCATTTGATCGGCGCTTGGGCATGGACAATGGACGGCGCGGCAAGGGCCGCTGGGGCGGCAACGGCGGCCCCGGATAAGAACTTTCTGCGAGTGGTCATACGTCTCTCCTTTGTTGAAATGTCAGGCCGTCTTCGCGCGGCTCTCGTTGTTATTTGTCGTAGATGTAATCGGGCAGCCATGTCGCGATCTGCGGGAAGACCATGACGAGTATCAACGCCAAGACCATCACCAGAACGAAGGGCGTGATCGAGGCATAGATGTCGCGCAACGTGATTTCCGGCGGAGCCATGGCGCGCATCAAGAACAGGTTATAGCCAAACGGCGGCGTCATATAGGCGATCTGCGTGGTGATCGTATAAAGGATACCATACCAGATCAGATCAAAGCCCAGCGCACCGACCAAGGGCACATAGAGCGGCGCCACGATCACCAGCATCGCGGTATCATCAAGGAACGTGCCCATGATGATGAAGCTGAGCTGCATCATGATCAAGATCATCCACGGGCTGAGGTTCATCTTCTCGGTGAACAGGCTTTCGATCGCCTTCACCGCGCCCAGCCCGTCAAACACCGCGCCAAAGGCGAGGGCGGCGAGGATGATCCACATGAACATGCAGGTGATGCCCAACGTGTTGCGCACAGAGTTCTCGAAAACCTCGCGCGTCATGCGGCCCTTGAGGACCGCTGCAAGGAAGGCCGCACCCGCACCGATGGCCGAACTTTCCACAAGGCTGGTCCAGCCGCGCACGAACGGCACCATCATCACCGCAAAGATCACCAGCGGCAGGATGCCCGCGCGCAAAAGGCGCAGCTTTTCGGCGCGCGGAATGTCACGATCTTCGGCCGAGAGGATGGGGCCAAGCTCAGGGTTCATGCGGCACCGGATCACGATGTAGGCAATGAACATCGCCGCCATCATCAGCCCCGGAATGACCCCCGCGAGCCACAGCTGCCCCACGGGCTGCCGCGCGATCATCGCATAAAGCACCAGCACGACCGAGGGCGGCACGAGGATGCCAAGGCTCGACCCGGCTTGGATCACCCCCGTCACCATCCTTTTGTCATAGCCACGTTTCAGCAATTCCGGCAGCGCGATGGTCGAACCAATTGCCATCCCCGCCACGCTCAGCCCGTTCATGGCAGAGATCAGCACCATCAGACCAATCGTCCCAATCGCCAGCCCGCCGCGCACACCGCCCATCCAGACATGGAACATCTTGTAAAGGTCATCGGCGATGCGGCTTTCGCTCAGGACATAGCCCATGAAGATGAACATCGGCAGCGTCAGCAGCGGATACCACTTCATCAGCTTCATCGCGGCGGCAAAGCCGATATCATATCCCCCCTTGTCGCCCCACAGCAGCAGCGCCGACACAACGGCGATAAAGCCGATAGCGCCAAACACCCGCTGGCCCGTAATCAGCATCAGCATCATCGATGAGAACATCAATGTCGCGATCATTTCATAGGACATCAGATGGCCTCACCCTTGAGCCGCAGCACGTCTTTCAACAGCTCGGACAGACATTGCAGCAGCATCAGAAAGATACCGACGATCATCACAACCTTGATGGGCCAGAGGTAGGGCCGCCAAGCAGAATTGGATTTTTCCATATGGCCGATCTCTTCGGCCCCCGTAACCAACCCACCGAAAAAGCTAAACGGCTCGGTCCCCCAATAGCCAAGCGAATAGGCGGTGGAACTGACCGCGCCATAGAGCAGCACACAGAGGTAGAAGATCAGGAAGAAAACAGTGAACAGGTCAAACCACGCCTTCCGGCGCAGCGACCAATCGCCGTAAAGCAGGTCCATCCGCACGTTCGAGCCGAGCTGGATCGAATAGGGCCCACCTAGGATGTAGTAGCCCACCATGATGAATTGGGCCATTTCCAGCGTCCAAAGCGAGGGCACGAAAAATGCTTTGCTGACCGTCGACCACAAAAGCACCCCCATCAGGACAAAGATGCCATACATCATGATCCGCCCGATCCGTCGGTTCATCGCGTCGATGCCCCGGATATAGCCACGCATGAATTTCATGGTTTGGCGTCCTTCATCGCGTCCCTCATTTCGGGCCGCATGAGCGCGGCGCGCAGCCAATTGCTGATCATCGCGGCCATCTGCTGTTGCTCGGCCTCGGTTGTGATCAGGTCATTACGGATCTCAAGCATGACATGCGGATGGCCATGCACCAAACCATGTTCCTTGAGCGTATGGGTTACCCCGTCTTGGGGGCCATAAGGCGCGTTGCGCTCGACCGTTAGGTCCGTAAAATCTGGCGCCACGGCCAGCATCGCATCGGCCAGCCGTGTGTCACTGTCATGCAGGATGCCAATCTCCACGCGGCGCGGTTTGCCGTGGTAGATGGGCGTGAAACTATGCACCGTCACGATCGCGGGCGCATCCACCCGTTTGATCGTCGCGGCAAGGGTCGCGCGGAAGGGCTCGTAATAGCGTGTCACCCGCTCGGCCCGGCCTGCCTCATCAAGCGTGGCATTGCCGGGGATCGCGAAAATCTCGCTTTGGGCGGGCATCGCGCCAGGGGCTTCGGGCGGGCGGTTGCAGTCGTAGACGAGCCGCGAGACACGCCCCGCCACCAGCGCCGCATCCAGATCCTGCGCCATGGCCCGGGCCACGCCCAAGGCACCGGGATCCCAAGCCACATGGCTTTCACGGGCCGCGGCATCCAGACCAAGACCATCAAAGCAGGCCGGTATCTCACGCGCCGCATGTTCGCAGACCAGCACCAGCGGCGCCTTGGCCCCGGCGTTGATCACCTCGACGGCTTCATTCGAAAGATCTGTCTGCTCTGACACCTTGTCCCCCTCAGTTGATCAAACCTCATTCGGGCGGGGGGCTTCTGTCAACAGAATAATGTCGAATTTATTACAACGCCGTTCAGTTTGTGTTATTACTCGTCAAAAGAGGGGCATCCATGGCTGAACCGACGCTGACCATTTCTGACCGCATCCAGCAGGAGCTGGACCGGCTGACCCGTGCGGAACGGCAACTCGCCCATTCGATTCTTGAGAATTACCCCGCCTCTGGCCTCGGCCCGCTGACGGCGCTTGCCAAGGATGCCAATGTCTCGACCCCCACCGTGGCGCGGATGGTGCAGAAGCTGGGGTTCAAGGGCTACCCCGAGTTTCAGAACGAGTTGCGCGAGGAGCTAAAGGCCAAGGCCAAGAACCCCATCGCCAAACACGACACATGGACCGAAGGCGCGCCCTCGGGCCATGTGCTGAACCGTTTCACCGACGCAGTGATCGACAATATCCGTCATACCCTCGGCCAGATTGAGCCCGAGACCTTTGACCGCGCCTGTGCGCTGATCGCCGACACGGCGCACCCGCTTTATATCGTCGGCGGGCGCATCACCCATACGATGGCGGAATATCTGTTCCTGCACGCGCAGATCATCCGCCCGAAAGTGACCCACATCCAATCCACCTCAAACGCTTGGCCGCATTACCTGCTCGACGTGGGCGAAGGCGATGTCTTCGTTATCTTTGACGTGCGCCGATATGAGAACAACACCCTGAAACTGGCCGAAATGGCCCATGCGCGGGGGGCCAAGATCATCCTCTTCACCGACCAGTGGCGTTCCCCGGTGCATAGCCTTGCCGATATCTGTTTCTCCAGCCGGATCGTCGCGCCTTCGGCTTGGGACAGCGCGGCGGCCACACTGTTGCTGGTGGAGAGCGTGATTTCGGCCATGCAAGACATCAACTGGGCCGACACCAAAGACCGGGCCGAGCGGCTGGAAGAGATGTTCGATCAGACCCGTTTGTTCCGCAAATTCACCTGATCCACAGAGGCTGATCGCCCTGTCATAAAGGGTATTGGCTTGCCCAAACCCCGCCAGTCGTCTATGGCCAGCACGCCGGGTGTGGTGTCCAGCGCGGTGCCGTGACACGCGCCAAGGCCGGAGGGGGACCGACCATGCGTGATGAAATCTTTTCGCCCAGCGAGCTTGAGCGCCATTACGACCTCGCGCCATCGCCTGCGCTGGCGGCTGAAATGGCCGATATCTACGCCAAGATGGACCGCGTCGTTTCGCCCCCCGATTGGGCCATTCACGCCCCCTATGTTGCCGCGATCAACAAGCTGAAAAAAGAGCGCAACGCGGTGATCCTCGCGCATAACTACATGACGCCTGACATCTACCACGGCATCGCCGATTTCGTGGGCGACAGCCTGCAACTGGCGATCAAAGCGACCGAGGTTGAGGCCGATGTGATCGTGCAATGCGGCGTGCATTTCATGGCCGAGACCTCGAAAATCCTGAACCCGTCGAAAACCGTCCTGATCCCGGATATGGATGCGGGCTGTTCGCTGGCCGAAAGCATCACCGCCGAGGGTGTCGAACAGATGCGCGCGCAATACCCCGGCGCGCCGGTGGTAACTTATGTGAACACCACTGCCGAAGTGAAAGCTGCGTCAGACATCTGCTGCACCTCCTCCAACGCCGCGCAGATCGTCGCCGCGATGGAGAGCGACACGGTGATCATGACGCCCGACAAATACCTCGCCCAGAACATCGCCAAACAGGTGCCCGAGAAACGCATCGTCTGGTGGGACGGGGCCTGCATCGTGCACGAACGCTATACCGCCAAGGATATCGCCGATTACCGCGAGTGGAACCCCGACACCCGCATCATCGCGCACCCCGAATGCCCACCAGATGTGGTGGCTGAGGCGGATTTCTCCGGCTCGACCAGCGGCATTCTGGACTATGTGCACCGCGAGAAACCGGCGAAAGCGATGCTGGTCACCGAATGCTCCATGGCGTCGAACATCGCGGATGAGCTGCCCGAAGTCGATTTCGTCGGCCCCTGCAACATGTGCCCCTACATGAAGAAGATCACGCTCGAAAAGGTGCTGTGGTCGCTGCACACCATGTCCGGCGCGGTCGAGGTTGAGGCGGAAGTCTCCGAAAAAGCCCGTGTCGTGGTGCAGCGGATGATCGACCTGTCCCGCGAACTTGGCCTCTGAGGGCCGCGCCGGTGCAAGAGATCACAACCGGCAGGATCATCATCGTCGGTGCGGGCCTCGGCGCGCTTTATGCCGCGCTTTGTCTTGCGCCGCGCCCCGTTTTGCTGATCTCGCCTGATCCGCTCGGGTCGGGGGCCAGTTCCGCTTGGGCGCAGGGGGGCGTCGCTGCCGCAATGGCACAGGCCGACAGCCCAGAGGCGCATGCGCTGGATACCATCGCCGCCGGTGCTGGTACAGTAGAGGCGCGCGTCGCGGCCACCGTGACGGAAGAGGCCAGCGCCCATATCCTTGCCCTCACCAACTTTGGCACCGCTTTCGACCGCAGCGCCGATGGCGGCTATGTCATGTCCCGCGAGGCGGCGCATAGTTTCGCTCGTGTGGTGCGGGTACAGGGCGATCAGGCCGGGGCGGAGATCATGCGCGCCCTGATCGAGCGGGTGCGCAATACCCCGTCGATCCAGGTGCTTGAAGGCGTGCTTGCGCGCGGCTTGGACAGCGACGGCACCAAAGTCACCGGCGTTGAGATCGAGTTGGCCCAGCCCGAAGGCTCCGCCCCCGTGATGCTGCGCGGCGCGGGCGTCTTGCTGGCGGGTGGCGGCTCGGGCGGGCTTTATGCGCTGACGACCAATCCGGCCCGCATTCGCGGGCAGGTGATCGGCATGGCGGCACGGGCGGGCGCGCTCATTGCTGACGCAGAGTTCGTGCAATTTCACCCCACCGCCATTGATTGCGGCGAAGACCCCGCCCCCTTGGCGACCGAAGCCCTGCGCGGTGCCGGGGCGCATCTGATCAACAGCGAGGGGGCGCGGTTCATGGCCGAGGTCCACCCGCTCGCCGAACTCGCCCCGCGTGACATTGTGGCCCGCGCGATCTTTGCCCAGACCCAAGCCGGGCTGCGCCCCATGCTCGACACCCGCGCGGCCTTGGGTCCGGCGGTACTGGCCGAGTATCCCGCCGTCGCCGCCGCCTGCGCGCGCAACGGCATTGACCCGGTGATCCAACCGATCCCCGTGGCCGCCGCCGCACATTACCACATGGGCGGTGTGGCCACGGATGCGCACGGGCGTTCCAGCCTCGCCGGGCTTTGGGTCTGTGGAGAGGCGTCCTCGACAGGGTTGCACGGCGCGAACCGTTTGGCATCAAACGGGCTGCTCGAAGCGCTCGTCTTTGCCCGCCGCGCGACGCAGGACATGCTTGAGGAATGCAGAGCGAGCGAGACCGACGTGGTGGCCCTGCCCGACCTGCCCGCTGGCGAAACACCCGATGAGACCCTCGTCGCCCAGCTGCGCCAAACCATGACTGCCTATGTCGGCGTTCTGCGCGATGCGGAGGGGCTGCAACGCGCCCTCGCCACGATTGCACAGATCGAAGCTGCGCAGCCTGATTGCGCCCAGCTCCAAAACATGACCGCCACAGCGACGCTGATCACCGCCGCCGCCCTCGCCCGCCGCGAAAGCCGGGGCGCGCATTGCCGCACTGATTATCCCGACACGCTTCCCGAGGCCGCGCGCAGTTTTCTGACACTGGCCGAGGCCATCGCATTCCGCTCCAACCCTGAGGAACTTCCCGCATGACCACCGCCCTGCCCGACCTGATCCTTGAGCCACTGGTCCGCGCCGCGCTGATGGAAGACCTCGGCACCTATGGCGATGTCACCACGCGCAGCGTGATCCCCAAGGGCACAACCTATTCCGCCCGCCTCCGCGCCCGCGCCGAGGGGGTCGTCTCAGGCATGCAGATCGCACGGCTGGCCTTTCACTTGGTCGATCCGACGCTCGAGGTTCGTACACTGAAAGAAGACGGAAGCACGATTTCCAAAGGCGACACGCTGATGGAGATCGAAGGCTCCGCCGCCGCGATCCTGTCGGCAGAACGTGTGGCGTTGAACTTTGCCGGACGGCTGTCGGGCATCGCCACCCTGACGGCGGCCTCCGTGGCCGAGACCAAGGACACCGAGACCCGGATCACCTGCACCCGCAAGACCACGCCGGGGCTCCGAATGGTCGAAAAACAAGCGGTGCTGCATGGCGGTGGATTCAACCACCGCTTTTCCCTCTCGGATGCGATCCTAATCAAAGACAATCACATTGCCGCAGCCGGTGGCATTCGGCCCGTCTTGCAAGCGGTGAAAAGCAACGCATCGCATATGATCCGCGTCGAGATTGAGGTGGACACGCTGGCGCAGCTTGAAGAGGTCTTGGACGAAGGCGGCGCGGATGTTGTGCTGCTGGACAATATGGACACGGAGACGCTTTACGAAGCGGTCGGAATTGCCAATGGGCGCATTGTCCTTGAGGCTTCGGGCAACATGACATTGCCGCGCATTGCCGAGGTCGCGGCGACGGGGGTGAACTATATCTCCATGGGCGCGCTCACACATTCTGCGACAACGCTGGACCTTGGGCTGGATTTCTGAACCAACTAGGGCAAAGATCGCGCATCAGCGAAGGGAGCCCGCCATGTCCGACCTCACAGTTCGTACCGTAAAAGACCATGACCGCGCCGATTGGGAGCGGCTCTATCAAGGCTATGCCGAATTCTACAAAGTTGAGCAGACGCCAGAGATGCGCGCACGGGTTTGGTCTTGGCTACACGACCCGCTGACCGAGGTCGAAGGGCTGGTGTGTGAAAACGCCGAAGGCCGCGTGATCGGCCTTACGCATTTTAGGCATTTCGCACGGCCATTGGCCGCGAAAACAGGCTGTTTCCTTGATGATCTTTTTGTCGACCCCCAAGCCCGCGGCAGCGGAGCTGCCGATGCATTGATCGGTGCCGTCAAAGAAACCGCCCAGAAACGCGGCTGGAGCCTTGTTCGGTGGATCACGTCCGAGGACAATTACCGCGGCCGTGGGGTTTATGACAAGCTGGCCACGCGGACCAACTGGGTCACCTACGACATCAAGCTGTAGGGTCCGGCGCCTTTTTCGGGGCGTCGGTGGCCGTCGGCTCCTCGGGCTCCGTTACCAATTCGGCGTCTTCGATATCATCGGTGCGGGTCGTCAAAGCGCCCTCTGTCGGGGTGGTTTCGGGCGTGCCTACGATCAGCGGCAGCATCTGCACGCCACTTGGCATGGCGACTTCGGACAGCGGCGGGGTTTTCCATTCCAATGTGTCAAAGCTTTTGCAGTTTTCGCAGATCGGCTTCCATTCGGCGTGGATGTGGTGGCAATTTTCACAGATCCACTGCGGCCCGCGCGACACATTCAACGCGCGTGTCAGCCAGCCTTTGACGACCGTATCAGACGCGCCCTCACCCCGCTCAATTGCGGCCATCAGTGTGACGGAACGTGCAGAAGGATCGGTCTCGACCAGATTGCCAAGGGCACGGCGCGCTTCGGGGAAATCTTCGTTCGCGATGTGCAATTCGGCCAGCAGCATCTTGGTTTCAGGATGGTCGGGCTGTGATTTCGTCAGCGCACGGAACCGCTTGATACGTTGCGGCGGGGTTTCATCCGGCTGAACTTCGGCAAAGGCGGCAGCAAGGTCGGGGTGCGGGTGCACGCTCCATGCTTTTTGCAGTACCTTGGCCGCATAGCGTGGCTTGCCCTGTTCGATATAGCTACGGGCGGCCATCACGGCGGCTGGCACCAGATCGGGGGAAAGTCGGTTGGCCTCAATTGCGGCTTCGCGTGCTTCGATGCTGTTACCTTCGGCGATAACTTCGCGTGCCTCTGACAGCGCCAGTACCGCGTCGCGGCGTTTGTGCACATCACGCGGCAGGTGGCCATTTTTGTATTTTGCCTGCAGGGTGCCGCGCGCACCGGTCCAGTCATGTTTCTCGGCCTGCAACTTTAGCAGCGTATCGCCGGTTTCCTCATGCTTGGGCTTCAGTGCAAATGCCTTTTCGGCCAATTTCAGCGCCGTCTCGGTATCCCCGTCGGCCAGCTTTTGTTTCATGATGCCACGCACGCCGACGAAACGAGTCTTTTCGTCTTCGACCAGCTTGCGATAGGTCCGCTCGGCCTTGCGGCGGTCGCCTGCAAGCTCTGCCGCCTGCGCGGTCAGCAGATTGGTCAACGCAGGGCGTTTGAGATAGCGATCCGCCTTGGCGGCCTTGGCCATCGCAACCTGTCCTTCGCCACTGGCCAGCGCCATCATCCCGTCAGACAGCGCCTCATAGCCCTTCCGCTCACGGTTGCGGTCAAAGTAGCGCGACAACGCCGTCTCATCCCCGTTCAGGAAATGCCACGTCGCGGAAAGCAGCGCCACGATCTTAAGCAGCACCCAGACTGCAAACATCAACAGCAGCACGGCGATCACGGATTGCAGCGGCCCCAGCGTGTATTCAGTGCCTGCCACGGTCAGCTGTATACCGCCCTGGCTTTCCAGCAAGAAGCCCGCGCCCCACGCAAGGGCGGCCACGAGCACGACGAAAAGAACGATTTTAATAAGAGACCAAAGCATTTTTCGTTCCTCAGTTGGCCGTCAGGCGTTGGGAGAGTTCATCAGCGGCGGCTTCTGTCGCCTGACGCGCGCGCGCATCGGCAAGCCATTCCGCCATCGTATCCTGCGCCGGGGCGGGCAGCGTTTCGATCTCGGCCAGCGCATCGGTCAGACGCCCATCGCGTACAGCCGCCTCGGCTCGAGACAGGACGGCATCTGGGTCTGTCCCTTCGCGCGGCGCGACCGAACGCGCCCCAAGCTGGCGTTTCAGGAAACTGCCAAAGCCGCCCCCTTCGCCCTCGTCCGGCACTTCGGCGCGGGCGGTTGCCAGCGCTTGCCGCGCCGCATCAGGATAACGCGCCTGAAGGTTGGCAAGGGTCACGACACCACCAGCGGCAGTGTCCGTAAGCGGTTGGGGGATATCTTCGACCCCGGCGGCCTGCAATTCGGCCAGCGCGGCCTCATAGGGTCGTCCGGCACTGATCGCGGCATTCATCTGGGTTACGGCAGTTTGGGCGCGGGCCGCCTCTGCCGCGGCGGCAGTAGCCTCTTCGGCGCTTTGGGCGTTATCCAACAGGGCTTCAATCTCACCACGTTGTTCGGCAACCGAAGCGCGCAGGGCTTCCATTTCACGCTCAAAGGCCGCAACTGCAACTTCGTTCTCACCGCCGCTCACGGGCTGTTTTTCAACGGTGGTAAGGCGGCTGTCGATCTCGGCCAATTGGGTCTGGAGGGCCGAAAGCGTCTCCCGCGCGGCGGTCAACTCCTCGCCAAGGGCATCGACCTTTGGGAGGCTTTCGGGGAAGGTAACGGGCTCATCAGCGCGGGCTTCCAAATCCGCGATTCGGGCCTGTTGCGCCTCCATCGCGCTTTGCAGTTCCGCCGCGCTTTGCGCACGGGTGCCCAGAACGTCGTATTCCGAAGCGGCAAAGCCCAATCCGGCGGCAATGACCCCACCCAGCAGCATCGGGAAGAACACGCTGCGTTTACGTTCTTTAGGGGCTGGCTCTGGCGTTGGGGTTGGTTTGGATGTGCTGGCGCTAGTACTTGTCTTATTGGATGTGCTTGCGGTCGATTTAGTGGCGGGCTCGCTCGACTTTGTCGCTGCTGTCGAAGCACGCGAAGGCGAAGAATCCGTGGCAGGTTTGTCTTTTGAAGGGGCGGATGTGGATGCAGCTTTCGCATCCCCCTTGGGCAAGGTCGGCTCTGGCTTTGTATCTTTAGCGGGTGACGGGTCCGAAGCCGCTTTGTCATCCTTGGTGGATGCGATAGGTGCGGCTTTGGTGGCCGTGGCCTTATCATCAGGCTTCGGCGGCACGCTTGCTGCCGCGGGTTTTGGGCTATCGCTGCCTGTGGTTGGCTTGGCCGGACTGCTGTCGGTCTTTGCGACTTCGGGCTTCGCCGCGTCGGGCTTTGGGGCGTCAGTCGTCACATCACTCGGCGTCTTGGCGTCACTCTCATTGGTCTTTGGCGCATCGGCCTTAACCTCTGGTGTCGCCTTATCCGCCACCGATGGCGTCTGATCGGCCGTGGTCTTGTCCGCTTCGCTTTTGCTGACCGTTTTCTTGGGTTTCGCCACGCCGTCCGCCTTTCAATTCTGAACCTGTCATTCACTCGCAAAGGCGAGCTTACCCGGCATACCTATGCCCCTCAAGGCAAGGTGGTGCGGCGAAAGAGTTTTTCAACGGCTTCCGCCATGGCTTCGCCAGTGGGTTCTGCGGCGACATCATGCGCATAGAGCGGCAGAGCTTCAAGCGCCTCTGCAGCGGCAGAGCTAATTGACACGGCCATGACTCCGGTGGTGCAGGCGGCCTGTTGGGCGAAATGGTGCGCGCTGCGGGGCGAAAAGAGCGGCACAATGACCGGTGTAGAGCCTTCTAACAGCGCCTGTGCCTCTGGGGATAGCGGCATCAGGTTCTGTTCATAGACAATCACAACCTGTGTGGTCACACCCGAAGCGCTTAAAATTCCAGCAATATCGCCGCGTCGATGACGACCGGCAAGATGCAGAAGCGGCCCAATATCGGTGCGCCCCGATAGGTTCGCTATCATTGCTTCGGCGTCCAACCCCGCCATTTCTGCCTGCCAACCTGATTTAGCCGCCGCCGCCGTGGTTTGCGGCCCGACACAATAGGCAGGCATTCCACCCCCCGCTGGCGCATGGGCCACCCCATTTGCGGAAGTGAAGATCACCCCGGCGAACGGCGCAAGGTCGACCAGCACAGCGGTCGGCGCAATTTCAACCAGCGGAGAGACAACAGCCCCCATGCGCAGCGCAGGAGAAAGACGTTCCAGAAACTGCGCAGCACCGAGTTGCGGGCGGGTCAGAAGCAATCTTGGCTGTGGCATCGCAAGGCTCCGGCATTGTTTGCGCGTGAGAGCGGTGTTACCTGCGGTGCAGGTGCCTTGCAACGGAAAGCCCCCCATGCCCTATCGCCAATCCCAGACACGCCTGATCCTTGGTTTGGAAAGCAGCTGCGACGATACGGCAGCAGCCGTTGTGCGTATGGAAGAAGACGGACGCGGCACGGTTCTGGCGTCGGTCGTTGCGGGCCAGACCGAATTGCACGCCGATTTTGGCGGTGTCGTCCCCGAAATCGCCGCCCGCGCCCATGCAGAGAAATTAGATCACTGTGTAGAGGATGCATTGGCCGAGGCCGGGATCACCCTGCCGCAGATCGACGCCATCGCCGTTACTGCGGGGCCGGGGTTGATCGGCGGCGTGGTCTCGGGCGTGATGTGCGCCAAGGGGCTTTCAGCAGCGACGGGCAAGCCGCTTTACGGGGTCAACCATCTGGCCGGCCACGCGCTGACGCCGCGACTGACTGATGATGTGCCCTATCCCTATTTGATGCTACTGGTTTCGGGCGGTCATTGCCAGTTCCTGCTGGTCCGCGGGCCTGAGAGTTTTGACCGCCTCGGCGGCACAATTGATGATGCGCCGGGCGAGGCATTTGACAAGGTCGCGCGGCTATTGGGCCTTCCGCAGCCCGGTGGACCTTCGATCGAAAAATGCGCGCAGGAGGGCGACGCCAAACGCTTCGCCCTGCCGCGTCCGCTGTTGGATCGTGAAGGGTGCGACATGTCCTTTTCGGGTCTGAAAACCGCTGTGCTACGCGCCCGTGACAAATGTGTGGCCGCCCATGGCGGGCTGACGCGGCAAGATCAGGCGGATTTAGCGGCAGGGTTCCAAGCCGCTGTGGTTGATGTGTTGGCCCATAAGACACGCCGCGCCTTTGCAGAGTATCCGGCAGAAGGCGCGCGGGGTCTGTGCGTCGCTGGGGGTGTCGCTGCTAACCAGTCAATTCGTGCAGCGTTAGAGACTGTTGCTGCCGAGCAAGAGGCACGTTTTGTCGCTCCGCCGCTGACGCTTTGCACTGATAACGCCGCGATGATCGCTTTTGCAGCCGGAGAGCAAGCGGTACTGCGCGCGCCCGATGATCTGACGCTTTCGGCCCGCCCGCGTTGGCCATTAGACACTGCGCGGCCGTCGATGTTGGGCAGCGGCAAGAAGGGGGCCAAAGCATGAGCGTATCGGTTCTGGGCGCAGGGGCCTTTGGCACGGCGCTGGCGATATCGCTGGCGGGCAAAGGTCCGGTGACACTCTGGGCCCGCGATCCAGGCGACATGGCTGACCGACGCGAGAATAGCAAACGTCTGCCGGACTGCCCATTTCCCGATCGCCTTTCGGTGACCAATAGCCTCACCCTCGGGTGTCGAGCGGACATACTGCTGCTTGCCGTCCCGATGCAAAAGCTGCGCAGCGTACTGGAAGAACACGCGACCCTGCTTCACGGGAAACATCTGGTTGCCTGCTGCAAGGGCATCGAACTCAGCAGCGGTGTCGGACCAGTGAGCGTGATTGCGCAGACGATCCCCGATGCGAAGGCTGCGATCCTCACGGGGCCAAGCTTTGCCGCCGATATCGCGCGGGGGTTGCCCACGGCGCTGACCTTGGCCTGCGCAGATGCAGATTCAGGAAAATACCTTCAAGCGGAACTGACCACCGCGAACCTGCGGCTATACCGCACCACGGATACAATCGGTGCGGAATTAGGTGGAGCGCTGAAGAACGTGGTCGCGATCGCAAGCGGGGCCGCGATTGGGGCGGGTCTGGGCGAAAGCGCACGAGCGGCCCTGATGACGCGCGGATATGCCGAAATGCAGCGTCTTGCCGCGCATCTAAACGCCGAACCCACTACGCTTGCCGGGCTTTCAGGCTTTGGCGATTTGACATTGACCTGTACGTCCGAGCAATCGCGCAACTACCGGCTGGGGCAATCGCTGGGCCAAGGCACGCCCTTTGACCCGTCGACCACGGTCGAAGGCGCCGCCACCGCACGAGCTGTCGATGCGCTGGCCCGCGAGGCCGCGCTCGACATGCCGATTACGCGTGCAGTTGCCGGATTGCTCGACAACCAGTTAGATGTGGCTGGCGCTATGAAATCTCTGCTGACCCGCCCACTAAAGGAAGAATGATATGTTTGTTGCCCTAATCGCCCATGACAAAGCCGATGGCCTGCCGATCCGTCAGGAAAACCGGCCCGATCACCTTGCCTACCTCAAATCCAGCGATGCTGTGGCCCAGGCTGGCCCGCTCTTGAACGGCGAAGGCAGCATGATCGGCTCGCTCATCATTCTGGATGTGCCTGACATGGCCGCAGCCGAAGATTGGGCCGCGAATGACCCCTATGCCAAGGCCGGATTGTTCCAGAGCGTCACCCTGACCCACTGGAACCGGGTGATCGGCTGATGGCCTATTGGTTGTTCAAATCCGAACCCGCAACATGGAGCTGGGCCGACCAGAAGGCCAAAGGCGACGCGGGTGAGGAATGGGACGGCGTGCGCAACTACCAAGCCCGCAACTTCATGCGCGAGATGAAGCTTGGCGATCTGGGGTTCTTCTACCACTCGCAGAAAGACCGAGAGATCGTTGGCATCGTTGAAGTTTGCGCCGAAGCACACCCCGACAGCAGCACAGATGATCCGCGTTGGGAATGCGTGGACATCAAGGCGGTACGGTCTTTCGCCGTTCCGGTCACCTTGGATAAGATCAAAGCCGATCCGCGACTTGAGGATATGGTGCTGGTGAAAAACTCCCGCCTATCGGTGCAGCCGGTAACGGACGCGGAATGGGAGTTGATCTGCGCTCTGGGCAAAACGGCACCCTAGGGCCAGCAGGTTTTGACCATTGTGAAACGAAAAAGGGTTCCGGCACCCCGCCAGAACCCTTCTCACCCCATGTGCTCCCAAAACCACCACACATGTTCTTTATACGTTGATCTGCCCTAGCAGGCCGATACAAGATGGATAGCCGAACCGACTGTTTCGCGCAACTTTCGACTATGTCAAAGCCCGTTCAAAAACGAAACGCACGCTTAACCAAGCGCGCGCTTCAAGAAAGGATTTGTTAAGCTATTCTAAGGGCTTGCTCAGCCGTAAACCGACTCTTTGCCGAAGTGTTTGACCAGCATATAATAAACCACGGCGCGGTATTTGTTCCGCTCGGAACGGCCATAGGTTTCTATCGCTTTTTGAATACCGCCCATCAGATGTTCATCATCCGGCAGGCCGAGTTTCTTGATCAGAAAATTGTCCTTCACGGTGTTCAACTCCGCCGTGTCGCTGGAAGACACTGTTTGCGCGTCGGCATTATAGATCGACGGACCGCAACCGATAGTCACCTTGGTCAATAGGTCCATGTCTGGATCCATGCCGCATTTGTTCTTCAGGTCTTCGGCGTATTTCGCGATCCATTCATCACGCTTGCCCATAACATCTCTCCCAATAGTAAACTTCGGCCCCGCAGGGGTTCCTGAGACGGGAGCCTAAAGTCATATCGCTGTTTTGCAAAAGATTTATTTCGCCGCCGTTTGTAGCCCCATGCTGAGCACGAAAAAGAGGCGCCCCAAAGGGACGCCTCGATGCTAAAAATCCGTCCGTATTTTAGGATGCGTCGTCAAGGCTGACGTCGTCTTCAAGCCCTTCGAGCTGGCTTTCATCAACCTCTGGCTGCGCTTCCAACTCGGCTTTGGTCCAAGTGCTCAGCTTCAGGTCATTTTCAGCCGCCATAGAGATTTCTTCAAGCGGTACGGCGACGGTATGTTCGCCAAGGCCAAGGAAACCACCCACGCCAACGACTGCGGCATAGCCTGTGTCGGTTTGGATCACGTAATCAATGTCACCGATGGTATCACCGTCAGCTTCGACAACGGTCAGGCCAACCAAGTCACCTACGACCATGCCGGAAAAGGCGTTGCTCATGCCGGTGTCGGTCCGTGTGACGTCTGTCTCCATGTCAGCTTCGGTATCGGAAGCGACATCTTCAGTCAGGTCAGTTTCATTCTCGCCTTCGACTTCAGCGGTCATTTCGCTATCGACATCGGCGTTTTCCTCAGCAGCGACATCGGTATCGGTTTCAGTCGTCGTTGTGCCGCTTGTGTCGGTGCTCAGTGACGAATTCGACTCTGAATCAGCGTTCCCGGCCAGATCCGCTTCGGCGTCTGTGGTTGGCGCCACTTCTTCGGTCTCGGCGGTCAGTTCAGCGTCATTATCGACTTCGGTATCACCGTCGATTTCTGCGCTTTCGGTCGGCGCGGTCAGCACTTCATCAGTTGCCTCCGGGTCGTTTGTCCCTTCGTAATCATCTGAATTTTCGCGCGACATTTCGGCAGTTTGCTCAGCTTCTTTTTCAACCGATGCGCCAAGATCGTCGGCGGTGTTGGTCACGGTTTCACCAGAGACGGTTGCTTCGGCATTTGCTGCTGCACCAGCAGTGGTGTCGGCAGTCTGTGCGAAAGCGGTGCCCGCTGTCAGAGCTAGGGCTGCTACGGTCGATTTCAGGAATGTACGTTTCATTTTCGAACTCCTTTGTAATGGTCTGGGGAAGAAACACCGCCTGGATGACTATGTTCCGCTTCCTACCCGGAGCGCGCGGATATCTGCCTGAATCCGCCGAGAGAGGATTTATATACATACTTTCAATAGTTAAACGAAAGACGCCGCCCTGCTATATGCAAGACGGCGTGGTTATTCTTACGAAAGGGCGGTGAACCGACCGATTAGTAGCGATAATGCTCAGGCTTGAACGGACCTTCGGGGGTCACACCGATATAGGCAGCCTGCTCCGGGTTCAGCTTTGACAGCTTCACGCCGATCCGATCGAGGTGCAGACGGGCAACTTTTTCATCCAGATGTTTGGGCAGGATGTAGACGTCATTGCCGTATTTGTCAGTGTTTTCCCAGAGCTCGATCTGCGCCAACACCTGATTGGTAAAGGAGGCTGACATCACGAACGACGGGTGGCCGGTGGCGTTGCCGAGGTTCAGCAGGCGCCCTTCGGAGAGCAGGATCAGACGATTGCCATTCGGCATCTCGATCATGTCCACCTGTTCTTTGATGTTGGTCCACTTGTGGTTCTTCAGCGCGGCGACTTGGATTTCGTTGTCGAAGTGGCCGATGTTGCCAACGATCGCCATGTCTTTCATCTCGCGCATATGCTCGATGCGGATCACGTCTTTGTTGCCGGTGGTGGTGATAAAGATATCGGCGGTGGCTACGACATCTTCCAGCAGCACGACTTCGAAACCGTCCATCGCGGCTTGTAGCGCGCAGATCGGGTCGACCTCGGTCACTTTCACGCGGGCACCCGCACCGCGCAAGCTTGCGGCAGAGCCTTTGCCCACATCGCCATAGCCCATCACAACAGCGACCTTACCGGCCATCATCGTGTCGGTGGCCCGGCGGATACCGTCGACGAGGCTCTCTTTACAGCCGTATTTATTGTCGAACTTCGACTTAGTGACAGAGTCGTTCACATTGATCGCAGGGAAGGGCAGCTGGCCCTGTTTCACCAGATCATAGAGGCGGTGCACGCCAGTGGTTGTCTCCTCAGAAACGCCTTTGATCTGCTCACGCATCTTAGTGAACCAGCCGGGGCTTTCTGCCATACGCTTTTTGATCTGAGCGAAGATCGCTTCTTCTTCTTCGGACTTGGGAACGGAGATCAGCTCATCTTCGCCATTCTCTACCCGCGCACCCAGCAGAATGTACAGCGTCGCATCGCCGCCATCGTCGAGGATCAGGTTCGGGCCTTCCGGGAACATGAAGGATTTGTCGAGGTAATCCCAATGTTCAACCAGCGACTGGCCTTTGATCGCGAAGACCGGAACGCCCGCTTCGGCAATCGCCGCCGCGGCGTGGTCTTGGGTAGAGAAGATGTTGCAGGATGCCCAACGCACATCCGCGCCAAGTGCGACAAGCGTCTCAATCAGAACGGCGGTCTGGATGGTCATGTGCAGCGAGCCGACGATCCGCGACCCTTTCAGCGGCTTGCTTTCACCGTACTCATCACGCAGAGCCATTAGGCCCGGCATCTCGGTTTCGGCGATGTCCAGCTCTTTGCGCCCGTAGGCCGCCAGATTGATATCCTTAACAATATAGTCGTGGGCCATGCGGCGCTCCTGTTTGAAGTGTTGCAGGGCGGTTAGCACCTTCGCCGCGAATTCTCAATGTGAATGGAGAACGACCCCCGCAGGCTCAACGCTGAAGAGCGGCCAGTTGCTTATCGCCCGAAAGACCCGCCATCCAGTCATCGCCTTGGGCCAGCACACAGGCATTGCCGTCGGCCAATGTCTTAACCAAGGTCCATGTGCCCGATTGATCCGATGCCCAGAGTTGGCTGTTGTCGTCCCGCTGACCCGGCACAGGCTCTTCACCGTACCAATCGATCAGGGCCGACTTCATTTCCTTGGCGGGCATGCAGACTTCTTCTGCCTGTGCAGCACCTGCGAGGCTGGCCAAGGTAACTGCAAGTATCGTACCGGAAAAAACGGGTTTCATGATTATCTCCTTCGTGGGATGAACAGGGTGTAATGGGCAATGGTTCCCAAAGGATTACCAAGGAAGGACCGCATCGCGATGGCTCAGAAACCCCGCGCGTGGCAGAGGATGCTCTCAGGTCGGCGGCTAGATCTGCTGGATCCGACCCCGGTGGATGTTGAGATTGAGGACATCGCGCATGGGCTGGCCTTCGTCGCCCGCTGGAACGGGCAGACGCGGGGCGACTATGCCTATTCAGTCGCCGAACATTCGCTGCTGGTCGAGACGATCTTTGCCCGGATCGCCCCCCGCGCGCCTGCAAAATGGCGCTTGGCCGCGCTGCTGCATGACGCACCCGAATATGTGATCGGCGATATGATCTCGCCCGTGAAGGCTGCCGTGGGGCCGGATTATCGCGCCTTGGATGACCGGCTGACCACTGCCGTGCATGTCAGGTTTGGCCTGCCCGCCAGCTTGCCAGTGCGCGTCAAACAGCAGATCAAAAAGGCCGACCGCGTTAGCGCGTGGATGGAGGCCAGCCAGATCGCGGGATTTTCTGAGGCCGAAGCCACCCGTTTCTTTGGCCGTCCGGATGCAACGCTGATGCAGGGGCTAAACATCCTGCTGCGCCCGCCCGTCGAAGTACGGAATGAATTCACCCAACGCCATGAGGCGCTGTTGGGCGAAATGGCGTGATCCACATCCGCCATGCCGGGGCCCTTGATACGCGCGCCTTGGCCGATCTGTTGAATGCGATCATCGCCAAGGGCGGCACCACTGCGATGGTCACCCCCATCACCCCGCGCGAATTGCAGGGCTGGATGGCAGCACCAGACAGCGCGTGGCATCTGGCCGAGGATGAGCGCGGGACGCTCAAAGGGTTTCAATATATAGAGCCGCATCCAGATCTGCCCGAGGGCGGTGTAGACGTGGCAACATTTGTACGAGTGGGAGAGACGGGCTTCGGCATCGGATCGGCACTGTTCGAGAAGACGAAACAAGCTACCCGAGACCTAGGCTATGCCCATATCCACGCCATCATCCGCGCCGACAATCCGGGCGGATTGGCCTATTACCAAAGCCGCGGGTTCGAAGATTTCCGCCGCCTGCCCAACTGCACGCTGGCCGACGGCACGCGTGTTGATAAAGTCTGGAAACGGTTCGAGCTTTAGCGCGGTGAGCGTTTAGCCAAGATGCGCTGCAAGGTCCGCCGGTGCATGTTCAGCCGCCGCGCGGTTTCCGAGACGTTGCGATCGCAAAGCTCATAGACCCGCTGGATATGCTCCCACCGCACGCGATCCGCGCTCATCGGGTTTTCCGGCGGTTCGGGTAGGTCCCCCCCGGTGGCCAAAAGCGCATTCACGATGTCATTCGCGTCAGCCGGTTTTGAGAGGTAATCCGTGGCCCCTGATTTCACCGCGGCAACCGCCGTGGCAATCGCGCCATAGCCCGTCAGCACGACAACCCGCGCATCGGCGCGTTTGTCACGGAGCACTTCGACGACGTCGAGGCCATTGCCATCTTGAAGCCGCAGATCAACAACCGCAAAAGCCGGGGGGCGCGCAGTTGCAATGGCTTTGCCCGCCGCGACAGAGCCTGCGGTCTCCACTTCAAAACCACGCTTTTCCATCGCCTTGGCCAAGCGGCGCAGAAACGGCTCATCGTCATCAACCAGAAGCAAGCTGCGGTCTGGGCCTAAGTCGGAAATATCCTGCATCAACGTCCCCTCTCCAAGGCTAATATGGGGCGGCTATCGCGGCGGGTCAATTTCAGCTTTGATCGAGGAAGCAACCGATGCTGTCGGCCATTTGTTCGGGGCGCACCTCACGGCGGAAAAATTCGACGACGCCTTCCTCGGGCATGACCAGATAACTGAAGGTCGAGTGATCGACGAGGTATTCGCCATTCTCATCTGCTGGATGGGCCTTGTAGTAGGTACGGTAAGCTTGGCTGGCCGCTTTGACTTGCTCAGGCGAACCGGTAAGCCCCACCATACGCGGATGCATCACTTCGGCAAAGTCACCGACCACTTCGGGCGTGTCGCGCGCGGGGTCGACGGTAATGAAGACAGGCGTAATGCTTTGGCCGCGCTCATCCAAAATCTCGGTCGCCGCTGCGTTGCGGTCCACATCCAAAGGGCAGACATCGGGGCAAGAGGTATAGCCGAAATAGATTAACGCAGGCTCGGAAATCACATCAGCATCGGTCACGGTCTCGCCGGCGCCGTTGACCAGTTCAAACGGCCCGCCGATATCGCCACCCGCCACTTGGCTCGTCCGACAAGAGGCATAGGCGTCATCCTCGCCGCGCAGCACCATAAAGGCCGTGCCCGCCAGAAATACTGCTGCAACCCCAACCGCACCAAATGCAATCATCCGTTTCATGTCAGTCCTCCGGGCCATCGGCCGCTCTTGATCGTGTTTCGCCGCAGACCTACGCTAGATCGCAGGTGATGCAAGACGCAATAAAGTGATGGGGCTAAGATGACGCAGGCAAATATTCGGCCCCTCGACGGGCGCACCCGCGCCAGTTGGATCCGGCTGCGCACCATGATCGTGCTGCGTTGGTTCGCCATCGCCGGGCAGTTGACTGCCGTGACCGTCGCGCAATCGGCGCTTGGCCTGCAACTGGCCTTTGGCCTTTGTTATATGACCATTGGCGTTTCTGTGGTGGGCAATCTAGTAGCGGCTTTTGTCTTTCCGCAGAACAAACGCCTGTCCGAGCGTGAGAACCTCGCCATGGTGCTGTTTGACCTTTTGCAGCTCACCCTGCTGCTGGGGCTAACTGGGGGGCTTAACAATCCCTTTGCGCTACTGCTGTTGGCGCCGGTCACGATCTCGGCAACTGCGCTTAGCCTACGTTCGACACTGGTTTTGGGCGCGACGGCGATTATCGCGGCGTCGGTACTGGCGTTGTGGCATCTGCCGCTGGTGACGCAATCGGGTGATGTGCTGCGCCAGCCCGGTATCTTTGTCTTTGGCCATTGGGCCGCCCTGCTGATCGCAATCGTCTTTACCAGCGCCTATTCGCGGCGCGTGACTTCTGAGGTGCATTCGATGGCAGACGCACTTTCGGCAACACAACTTGTGTTGGCGCGCGAACAGAAACTGTCGGACCTTAGCGGAGTTGTCGCCGCTGCCGCGCATGAATTGGGCACGCCTCTGGCGACAATCAAGCTGGCCAGTTCCGAATTGCTGAACGATCTGGAAGACCG
The DNA here is from genome assembly GCF_022788715.1 of Sulfitobacter sp. DSM 110093. Lineage (NCBI taxonomy): Bacteria > Pseudomonadati > Pseudomonadota > Alphaproteobacteria > Rhodobacterales > Roseobacteraceae > Sulfitobacter > Sulfitobacter sp. DSM 110093. The sequence goes on along the minus strand of NZ_CP085167.1, from coordinate 103,136 downwards.
CCCAGATCTAGCCGAAGACGCCGCACTGATCCGCGATCAGGCTGACCGCTGTCGCGATATTATGCGCGACATGGGGCGCATTGGCAAAGACGACCTGCACATGCAGCGCGCGCAGCTGACAGCCGTGGTAAAAGAGGCCGCAGAGCCGCATTTGGACCGGGGCAAGACGGTCATTTTTTCCGACAATCCGATGGCCCGAGACCACGGGCGCCCGCCAACCATTCCACGCAAACCCGAAATCATCCACGGTCTGCGCAATCTGGTGCAGAACGCAGTGGATTTTGCCGAAACCACCGTTTGGATCGAAACTGAATGGTCGACCGATGATATTTCAGTGCGGATCATCGACAACGGGCCCGGCTTCCCCCCGCAGCATTTGGGCCGGATTGGGGACCCCTTCCTGCGCCGCCGCAGCGGCACGACAAGCGAACCTGCGCGTCCAGAATATGAGGGCATGGGGCTGGGGCTTTTTATTGCCAAGACCTTTCTAGAGCGTTCCGGTGCGCGGCTACGATTTGCCAATGGATCAGACAGTGGTTGGCTGCGCGGGCTGCCGCCAGCAGGCAGTGGGGCCGTGGTCGAAGTGGTCTGGTCGCGCCACCTGCTCGACCTTGGCCCAGATGACAATGTGTTCGGGGAAAACCAACGTCTGACCGTTTAACGACGGGCTCAGGAGAATTTGTTAACGATGCGTTAACCTTTGGTCTCCAAGGTAAGGCGTCGCATTTGCCGAAAGGGTTTTCCGTCATGGCATTGCCAGACGTTCTCATTGTGCTTGCCGCAGCCTGCGTATCTGCTTTGGTCGCCCTTTGGTGGCTTAGCACCCTCGGTACGCGTACAACGAAAGCCCCCCCAGATATCGACGACATGAGCCTGCTTTTCGAGGATGGGCACCTGATCCACGGGTCCGACAACGCCCTCACCCGCTTTGCCCTCGCCCCCGGTTATCACCATTGGGAGGACATTCGCGAGGCGCTGTTAACGCGGTTTCCCGAATTCCCTGCCTCCCCCCGCCATGGGGCCACCGGAAATCTGACGCTCGCCGCCGAAGATGGGGACAGCCCGCCAGAACTTCGTATCACATGGCGGGACGCGCTGTGTTGGTTGCACCTGCCACAGACCCGCGCGGCAGAAGAAATCACAGAGGAAACATTTACCACACTCGCCGCCCTGCGCCGCGCCAGCGACAGCAGCCCAAACCCCGCATGGCAAACCGAGGCAGGCGGACGCATCATCTGGCACAACAAGGCCTATGCGGCGCTGAAACAAAAGGCGCAGCATGATCCTGAATGCGGGGGCGCCGCCCTGTTCAGCACGCCGTCGCCCGATCACCCCAACCGCGTCTGCTTGCGCAGTGCCCAAGGGGAAAAGCCGGATTGGTACGCGCTGACCACCACCAGCGAAGATAATCTGCAGATTTACCACGCCACCTGCATCAATGCCGTTGTCGCCGCTGAGGAAGCACAACGCAACTTTGTCCAGACCCTCGCCAAAACCTTTGCGCATCTGTCCATCGGCTTGGCAATCTTTGACCGAAACGGGCAGTTGGCGCTGTTCAATCCGGCCTTGGTTGACCTTACCGCGTTGCCCGCACCCTTCCTCAGCGCCCGACCCACAATGGTGTCTTTCTTTGATTAACTGCGCGAAAGCCGCCGCATGCCAGAGCCGAAGAACTACAAGAACTGGCGGCAAGAGATCGCAGAGGTGATCGCCGCCGCGACCGATGGGCGCTATCAAGAGACATGGTCCCTCGAAAACGGTCAGACCTACAGCATTCGGGGGCGCCCTCATCCAGATGGAGCCACCGCCTTTCTGATCGAAGACATCACTGCCGAGGTTACCCTAACCCGCAATTTTCGCGCCGAACTTGAGCAAAGCCAAAGCCTTCTTGACACATTAGAGGACGGTTTCGCCGTCTTTTCAGCTTCCGGCGTGCTGACGGTCTGCAACGCTGCATATCGCGCCCGGTGGAAACAAGACCCCGATAAAAGCTTTGCCGAGATAACCATTGATGACGCCATCCGTGTTTGGCGGGAAATGTCAACGGCAAATCCGCTTTGGCCCGACATCGCTGAATTTGTCATGTGCCGGGGGGACCGCGCGGGCTGGAACATGCCCATCTATCCTCTCCAAGGCGGGCCGCTATCATGCGAAGTATCAGCCATCGCCTCAGGCGCGACGCTCGTGCGCTTTCGCCCGATCCCGGTTGGCGCGGCCAGACAGGATCGCTCTGCCGCCCCTATGGCAAGCGACCAGCGGCCCCCCTCCGAGTAAGGCACCTCCATCCGCTTTGATCTTGCGGCTGCGCGTCGGCACGCTAAGCATGGGGCATGTCCGAAGATACACTTTCCCTCCTGCTCAGCGGCCCGGATGAGACCGCCCAGCACGCGCGGCAATTGGCCCGCCGTCTATCCCCCGGCGATGTTGTCCTGCTCAGCGGCGATGTTGGAGCGGGTAAAACCCATTTCGCTCGTGCGTTAATCTCTGAACTGCTCGACTATCCCGAAGACATCCCCTCGCCCACCTTCACGCTGGTGCAGATTTATGAGGTGCAAGGCGGCGCGATCTGGCACGCTGACCTGTACCGGCTAACCTCTACCCATGAGATTGAGGAACTGGGGCTGATTGACGCATTCCACGATGTGATCTGTCTGGTGGAATGGCCGGATCGTCTGGGGCCGCTCGCACCCCACGGGGCGCTGCACATCACCCTTGCCCCGGACGCCGAAGAAGACACCCGCACACTGACCGCCAAATGGATTGGCGCCGATTGGGCCGACAAGTTGGTCGAGTGGCACAGATGACCCAGCGCACCCCCCTGATCGAAACCTTCCTGCGAAATGCAGGCTGGTCTGATGCCACGCGAAAACTGCTGGCCGGTGACGCCTCAAACCGGCGTTATGATCGGCTTCGCAGAACGAATGGTAAAACTGCAATATTGATGGACGCCCCGCCTGACCGCGGCGAAGATGTGCGCCCCTTCTTTCAGGTTGCTAAACATCTGACGGCCAACAACCTCAGCGCGCCCCAAATTTACCACATAAACAGCGACCACGGGCTCTTGCTGATCGAAGACCTTGGTGACGCATTATTTGCCAGGCTGATGGCAACCGATCCTGCTCAGGAACTTCCGCTTTACCGTGCCGCGACCGACGTGCTGGTCCAACTCCATGCCGCGCCCCTGCCCGATCTGCCGATCTGCGATGCCAATTGGCTCACTGAAATGGCGGCCCCTGCGTTCGATTTCTATGCGCCGGACAGCGGGCAAGGCCCAAACGCCGCTTTTGAGCAGGCCTTTCACCCTCTTGCAACCGCATTGGATGCCGCGCCCAAAGTCGTGATCCTGCGCGACTACCACGCCGAAAACCTGCTTTGGTTGCCACAGCGTACAGGGGCCGCGCGTGTGGGCCTGCTAGATTTCCAAGATGCACTGCTGGGCCACCCGGCCTATGATCTTGTCTCGATCCTGCAAGATGCCCGCCGCGATGTTTCGCGCGCGACCGAAGCAAAGATAGTGGACTATTATCTTGCCCAGACCGGGCAGGACGAAACCGCCTTCCGGCACGCATATGCTCTGCTTGGTACGCAGCGCAACCTGCGCATCCTCGGTATCTTTGCCCGCCTCTGCATACGCGATGGCAAACCGCATTATGTCGACCTGATCCCCCGTGTTTGGCAACATTTGCAACACAACCTAAGCCATCCCGCGCTATCCACTGTGGCAGACAGTATCGCGGGCGCACTGCCCCATCCTACCCCCGATTTTCTGGAGCATTTGAAAAGCCAATGCGCGAGTACCCCGACGCCATCATGATGTTTGCTGCCGGGTTCGGCACGCGCATGAAGCATCTTACCCAAAACCAGCCCAAGCCGATGGTGCCGGTCGCCGGTCGCCCGCTGATTGACCACGCGCTTGACCTTGCCCAAGCGGTTTCGCCTGCGCGGATCGTCGCGAACCTGCATTACTTGCCCGATCAGCTAGACACACATCTGCGCGCACAAGGCGTCGAGACGATCACTGAGACGCCTGACATCCTCGATACCGGCGGCGGGCTGCGCAATGCGCTGCCTCTGCTGGGCTCAGATCCGGTTTTCACCATGAACAGTGACGCAATCTGGGCAGGACCAAACCCATTAGAGAGCCTGCGCGCCGCATGGAATCCGGCACGAATGGATGCGCTTTTGATGACGGTGCCGCTGGAAAACACTCTTGGTCACGGTGGCGAGGGCGATTTCACCATCGCAACAGATGGCCGCCTTAAACGGGGGCCGGGGCAAGTCTATGGTGGGGTACAGATCATTAGAACCGATCTTCTGGCTGAGATTGAGGCCGATGCATTCTCGCTTAACCTAATATGGGACATGATGCTGCACCGCGAGAGGGTGTTTGGCCTGTCCTATGAAGGACGTTGGTGCGATGTGGGTCACCCCGGCGGCATTGCCCTCGCCGAAGGTCTGTTGGCAGGTACCCATGTTTGAGCCGCAAGAGACACCCCGCATCTTCGGCCTAGCCCCCGGCGTCGACTTCCCGCGCGGGTTGGTGCGCGGGCTCTGCGAACGTCTGGAAAACGGCCCGCCCGAGGCGATGGCGCGGGTCGAACTCATCGTGAACACCAACCGCATGGCACGCCGATTGCGCCATGATTTTGATGCGGGTCCGGCAGGCTTCCTGCCACGCATCCGGCTGATTACCGACCTTGACGCATTGGCGCCCGGTGTTGCCCTGCCAGCGCCGACACCGCCCCTGCAACGGCGGCTCGAACTAATTCAACTGGTCTCGCGCCTGCTGGATGCCGCGCCGGATCTCGCGCCGCGTGCGTCACTTTATGCACTGTCTGACAGCCTTGCCGGGTTGATCGACGAGATGCAGGGCGAAGGCGTTTCGCCCGAAACCGTGGCCGGGCTGGACGTGGGTCACCTTTCGGCCCATTGGGAGCGTGCGCAGCGTTTTCTTGCCATCGCCCATGACTATCTTGGCCAGACCACCACCCGCCCCGACGCCGAGGCGCGGCGGCGTCAACTGGTCGCCCGGATCATTACCCGTTGGCAGGACAATCCACCGCAGCATCCGGTGATCCTTGCAGGCTCCACCGGTTCGCGCGGCACGACCGCCTTGCTGATGGAGGCCGTGGCCCGCCTGCCCCAAGGCGCGATCATCCTGCCTGGGTTCGATTTCGAGATGCCGACCGCCGTTTGGAACGAATTAGATCAGGCGCTTTTGGCCGAAGATCATCCGCAATACCGTTTCCGCAAGCTAATGAATATGCTCGGCGTTTCGCGGGGGGCGATTGAACCGTGGTGCGACATGCCTGCCGTTTCTGCGGCACGTAACAAGCTGCTGTCGCTTTCGCTCCGGCCTGCGCCGGTCACCCATGCTTGGCTGAATGAGGGGCCAAAGCTGGAAGACCTACATGGTGCCACGGCTGACATCACCCTGATCGAAGCGCCCACGCCGCGGGTCGAAGCGCTGGCCATTGCGTTGCGTCTGCGCCAAGCTGCCGAAGACGGGGTGAAAGCCGCGTTGATCACGCCCGACCGGATGCTGACCCGGCAGGTTACCGCAGCCCTTGATCGGTGGAATATCCTTCCCGATGATAGTGCCGGGATGCCGCTGCAACTGTCCCCTCCGGGGCGGTTCCTGCGCCATGTGGCGGCGCTGTTTGTCCGGAAACTGGATGCCGAAGCGCTGCTGACCCTATTGAAACATCCGCTGACACACAGCGGCGCGGGGCGGAACTTTCACCAGCTCTATACCCAGCGGTTGGAGGCCGAGATCCGGCGTCACGGGCTGCCCTATCCCGACGCCGAAGGGTTGACCGAAATCGCGGAACGCGCGGCAAAGCGGATGGAAGACCCCAGCGGTTTCCGCGATTGGGTTGCTTGGCTGGGCGAGGTTTTCCCCGGCCATGACGCCCCCGGTGAGCGGCCCCTGCCCGATTGCGTCGCCGCACATTTGGCGCTGGCCGAAAGGATCGCCGCCGGACAACCCGCCGACCCCGATCACCTGCTCTGGCAACATGGCGCTGGCATTGCGGCGGAAGCTGTGATGGCAAACCTCACCGAACACGCCGTGCACGGCGGCGCGATGAATGCGGCTGATTATGCCGATTTGTTGGGCGCGCTGCTGTCCCAAGAAGAGGTGCGCGAGGCCGACACCCCGCACCCCGACATCATGATCTGGGGCACGATGGAGGCGCGGGTTCAGGGCGCTGATCTGGTCATCCTTGGCGGCCTTAATGAAGGCACTTGGCCCGAAGCACCGCCACCCGATCCGTGGCTGAACCGCCAAATGCGCGAGAAGGCGGGCCTGCTGCTGCCCGAGCGGCGCGTCGGTCTTTCGGCGCATGACTACCAACAGGCGATCGCTAGCCCCGAGGTTTGGATCACCCGCGCGATCCGCTCGGATGAAGCCGAAATGGTGCCTTCGCGCTGGTTGAACCGGCTGGGCAACCTGCTGGGGGGGTTGGGCGAAACCGGTGGACCGGAAGCATGGAAAGCAATGCAGCAACGCGGCGGCTATTGGCTGGATCAGGTGCGTGCCTTGGAAACAGTGGAGCGTACCGCCGCCGCGCCGCGCCCGTCGCCCCGGCCCCCACGGGCGGCGCGGCCCCGCAAGTTGTCGGTGACTGAGGTCAAGACGCTGATCCGCGATCCCTATGCCATCTATGCCAAACACAGTCTGAAACTGCGCGCCATAAACCCGCTGGTGCAGTCACCCGACGCCCCCGTGCGCGGTATTGTTCTGCACCGCATAATGGAGGACTTCGTAAAGCTGGTGGCGCGCGATCCAGCGCGGCTAACCCGTGAAACCCTTCTCGAAGTTGCCTCTCAGGTTTTGGAGGAGGAAGCCCCTTGGCCCGCTGCCCGCGCCATGTGGCTGGCGCGGATCGACCGGATCGCTGATTGGTTCATCGCCCGCGAGCGGACCCGCGCGGATTTCTCCAGCCCCGTCGCTTTTGAGCAGGGCGCGCGCGGCAGTTATACCTTCGCGGACCTCGGCTTTACCCTCAGCGGTTTTGCCGACCGGATCGACCAGACCGAAGACGGCGATGTGCTGATCTATGATTACAAGACCGGCACGCCGCCGGGCAAAAAGGAACAGCGGTTGTTCGACAAACAACTGCTGATCGAAGCGGCGATGGTCGAACGTGGAGGGTTTCCCGAGGTGGGCGTGGCCCATGTGGCGCATGCGGCCTTCATCGGCTTGGGCTCCAAACCCGTCGAAGTGCCCGCCCCCTTGGATGAGGAAAACCCCCAAGAGGTGCTCGCTGGTCTGCATGCGCTACTGTCGCGCTACCTTGACGAAGGCCAAGGGTTTACCGCCCGGCGCATGGTGCAAAGCGATGGGTTTGCAGGAAACTATGACCAATTGGCCCGCTTTGGCGAATGGGATGGCACCACAGCGGCCAAGCCAGAGGATCTGGAATGATGCGTAATTTCAACGATGCAACCCGGGCCCAGATTGAGGCAGCGCGGCCTGATGCTTCCACTTGGCTGACCGCGAATGCAGGCTCTGGCAAGACCCGCGTGCTGACCGACCGCGTGGCGCGGTTGTTGCTGGATGATGTGGAACCGCAGCATATCCTTTGCCTGACCTATACCAAAGCCGCCGCATCAGAGATGCAGAACCGCCTGTTCAAACGCTTGGGCGAATGGGCGATGCTGAAGGATGAAGCGTTGCGCAGTGCGCTGGCCGATCTTGGCGTACACGGGGAGCTGACGCCCGATCAGCTGCGCAATGCCCGCACCCTTTTCGCCCGCGCGATTGAGACGCCCGGCGGGCTGAAAATTCAAACCATCCACTCCTTCTGCGCGGCCCTCTTGCGGCGTTTCCCGCTGGAGGCGCAGGTCAGCCCACAGTTCACTGAGATCGAAGACCGGGCCGCCGACCTACTACGCGCAGAGATCGTGGATGAAATGGCCGAAGGCGAAGACGCGCATTTGGTGGCCGATATCGCGCGGCACTACACTGGCGAGGATTTCGCCAGCCTGACCCGCAGCATCGTCGGCCAGCGTGACGCTTTTGCCGAAGCGCGGTCATGGGCCGAGATCCTAGCGCTTTTTGACCAACCCGAAGACCTGACCGAAGACAGCATCGCCGGTTCCGTCTTCCTCGGCAGCGAAGCGGCGATGATGGCAGAAATCATCCCGCATCTGTTGGCCAAGGGCGGCAATGACGGCAAAGCGGGCGCGGCCTTGCAAGAGGTCAAACATTACGATCTCTCGGCCCTGCCCCAACTGGAAAGCACCCTGCTGACTGGCAGCGGAGCCAAAGCGCCCTTTACCGCTAAGATCGGCAGTTTTCCAACAAAACCGACGCAAAAGGTCATCGCAGAACAAATGCCGCAGCTAGAGCAGTTGATGCAACGGGTTGAGGACGCCCGCGAGGCGCGGCTTGCCCTGAAAGCGGCGCGCAAAACCTATGTGCTGCACCGTTTTGCGAGCCGTTTCCTTGCGCGTTATGCGGATGAAAAACAAAAGCGGGGCTGGCTTGATTTCGATGATCTGATCCTCAAAGCCCGCGCCCTGTTGACTGACAAAGCCGTGGCTGCTTGGGTGCTTTTCCGGATCGATGGCGGCATTGATCACATCCTGGTAGATGAGGCGCAGGATACCTCTCCGCGCCAGTGGGATGTGATCGAACGGCTGACGGATGAGTTTTACTCCGGTGCCGGGGCCCGCAATGAGGTGGACCGGACGCTGTTCGTCGTAGGTGACAAGAAACAGTCGATCTATTCGTTCCAAGGTGCGGACCCTGAAGAACTGGACCGTAAAGGCGCGGCCTTTGAGCAGAAGATCGGCGAAGCGGGGCAGTTTTTCCAACGCCGCAGCCTTGCGTATTCCTTCCGCTCTTCTTCGGCGATCTTGCAGGCAGTCGATGGGGTGTTTGACCCAGAGATTCAGCCCGGTTTCACGAATGACGGGCATCTGGCCTTTAAGGACCGCCTGCCCGGCCGCGTCGACCTTTGGCCCTTTATCGAAAAGGCTGGCCCCGATGAGGAAGGCGATTGGACCGACCCCGTAGACCGCCGCAGCGCGCGGCATCACACAGTGCAACTGGCGGAACGCATCGCGCGGCGCATCAAAGATCTGACGACCGAAGAACATTACCTGCCCGATGACGCCAAAGGCGGATTGGCGCGGCGTCGCATCCAACCGGGGGATTTTCTGATCCTCGTGCAGCGCCGCTCCGCCCTATTCTCCGAAATTATCCGCGCTTGCAAAGCAGCGGAACTGCCCATCGCCGGGGCGGATCGGCTTAAGGTTGGGGCCGAGCTTGCGGTGCGTGATCTGGCCGCAATCCTGTCGTTCTTGGCAACACCGGATGATGATCTATCACTCGCCACCGCGCTAAAATCGCCGCTTTTCGGATGGTCAGAGCAAGACCTTTTCAGCGTCGCACATTACCGTAAAGAGGATCATCTCTGGCAGGCACTGCGCAACCAAACGGAGGATCATGCCCCTACGCTCGCCGTGCTGCGCGACCTGCGAGCGCAAGTAGATTACCTCCGCCCCTATGATCTGATTGAACGCATTCTTACCCGCCATGATGGCCGTCGCAAACTGCTGGCGCGGCTAGGCCCAGAGGCCGAAGACGGCATCAACGCAATGCTAAGCCAAGCCCTCTCTTATGAGCGCGGCGCAGTGCCCAGCTTGACCGGGTTCTTGCAATGGATGCAAACCGATGATTTGGAGATTAAACGCCAGATCGACAGCGCCTCGAACCAGATCCGGGTGATGACGGTGCATGGCGCCAAGGGGCTGGAAGCGCCCATCGTGATCCTGCCCGACACCGGGCGGCGCGATGTTACGATCAAGGATGAGATCATTACCGTTGGCGGCACTCCCGTATGGAAAGCCGCAGCAGATGATACACCGCAACCGATGCGGACACGGCTGGATGAAATGAAAGAGGCTGCGCTTCAAGAACGGCTTCGACTGTTCTATGTCGCGATGACGCGGGCTGAAAAATGGCTGATTGTGGCGGCTGCGGGGGAGCTATCGAAAGATGAATCCTCTTGGTACCAGATCACCGCTGCCGCTTTGACCCGGCTGAAGGCAGAGCCGTCGGGAGACGATGGCACGCTACGCTATCAGCAGGGCAATTGGGATGCGCTCGACATTGTTGATACACCAGAGGAAATCGTCACAACGCCCCAGCTAGACCCTATTTTTACACGTAGTGCCCCCGCGCCAAGCGGTGAGGCCAAAACTCTATCGCCCTCCGATCTTGGCGGGGCAAAGGCGCTGGCGGGGGAAGCGGGGTTCGACATGGATACCGCGCTGAGCTACGGCACTTTGGTGCATGAATTGCTTGAACATCTCCCGTTGATGGATGCCGATGCGCGTGAGATATTCCTAAACCGCTTGGCACGACATCATCCAACAGAAATGATCGCCAGGGCACAGGATGAAGCCGACGCCGTTCTAAGCGCCCCTGCCCTTCTCGCACTTTTTGCTGACACTGCTCTTGCTGAAGTGCCCGTCACCGGCAGTTTGGGCGCGCAGCGTCTGCATGGGACGATTGACCGGCTGGTAATTACCGAGGATCACATCCTCGCGGTGGATTTCAAGACCAACCGAGTGGTTCCCGGCGCACCGGATGCCTGCCCGGACGGGTTGTTGCGCCAAATGGGGGCCTATGCCCATATGCTGCGGCAAATCTACCCCGACCAACAGATCGAGACGGCAATTCTGTGGACAGCAACACCCGCCCTGATGATGTTACCCAACGATATCGTGACAAATGCGATGCGTGCCCTGCCATATCTTGACGCCACTGCCATGCGTTCATAGGTTCAGGCCTCAACCCATTCCTGTCAGGAGAGCATCATGGCAACCGTCGCAGTCACCGACGACACTTTCGACGCCGAAGTCAAAAATTCGGACATTCCGGTTCTGGTCGATTTCTGGGCCGAATGGTGCGGCCCGTGCAAACAAATTGGCCCTTCGCTGGAAGAGCTTTCGGCTGAAATGGACGGCCGCGTGAAGATCGTTAAAGTCAACGTCGACGAAAACCCCAACTCGCCCGCTCAGGTTGGCGTGCGCGGTATTCCGGCGCTGTTCATCTTTAAAGACGGTCAGGTCGTATCGAACCTTGCTGGTGCGCGCCCAAAGGCCGCTCTGCAAAGCTGGATCGAAGAATCCATCTAAATTCAGTAATTTACTGAATTATCGTTACGAAAATGGGCGCCTTTCGGGGCGCCCTTTTCATTGGGGGCTACACCGGCCAGCCAAAGCGACGAAACCTTGCGGCAATCTTCTTCTCGGCCTCCGCCCGACCTGCGTTGATGCAGTTCTCTTGCCAGAACCACCATAGATCAGCCGCGAAATTCGGCGTAGCCTGTTGAGCAACGGCAAAGCTGTGGCTGAGATCTGCCAGATCTGCCCTGACACCGATATGATGAAAGTCGATTTCACCAAACAACAGGGCCGGTTTTCCAAAGAAATACCCTGAGAAAGCAGCCGCAGAATTCTGGGTCACGACAAAATCGCAGCCCTGCAAATGAAGCTCCATATCACCCGATGTCAGGGTTAGACGCGGGTGCCGCGCTGCAAGGCTTTCAAGCGCCGACAACTCCTCTGAACTATAGGCTTCTTTTGGGTGCAAGGCCGCCACAACAGCGCCCGGGCAGTGCGCGAGCGTATGCCCTAACATCGCTAGCGGGCTGCACGATTGGAACGGCCGCCGCTGTAACAGGCGGCCCTGTAGCGGCACATAGATCGGCCCATCCCGGCGAGCTTGTTGCGGAGCTTCGCCAAACAGGCGTTTTTGCCAAAATTTATAGAACCGTTTTACAGCCTCAGGGTCGATATTCACTGGATCAAACTTGGATTGGGCCACATCCCATAGCCAACGCTCTGGTCGCGCTTCGATCTGCCAGAACGGGTAGTGGTAGCAGCGGCGAAACACCAAGCCGTGCGCCGTTGGGGCAGGGGCCATATGGGTCAGTGATAGGCCATTTGGGTCACCTAAAGGGTCGTCGATATTGCGGTATGTGACCCTAAGTTGGGCATTCACAAGAACACGGGCGACTTTACTAATGAAGTTATGTGCGCCAGCTTCTGCGCTCTCCCGCAGTGGGGGTTCCAGATAGATATCAACGTGGGCGCGATCCTGCATAGCGCAGAGGCTAGACCGCCGCCCGTCCGCCCACAAGCGCCGCTGCCCTTGTCCTGCCTTGCCACGGGGGCCATATAGACGCCAAGCGACAGGAGGCCCCATGGCACAGAACGACGATTTCCCCGGTTGGCACGGGACCACGATCATTGGCGTCAAAAAAGGCGGCGAAGTGGTGATTGCCGGTGACGGACAGGTCAGCCTTGGCCAGACCGTAATCAAAGGCACCGCGCGCAAAGTGCGCAAACTTAGCCCCGGCGGCTATGACGTTGTGGCGGGGTTTGCGGGCTCTACTGCCGATGCGTTTACACTGCTGGAGCGGCTGGAGGCCAAGCTGGAAGCGACACCGGGGCAACTGGCCCGTGCGAGTGTTGAGCTGGCGAAGGACTGGCGCACCGATAAGTACCTGCAAAAGCTGGAAGCGATGTTGATCGTGACCGACGGGAAAGACCTGCTGGTCATCACCGGCGCGGGCGATGTGCTGGAGCCGGAGCACGAAGTCGCCGCGATTGGTTCGGGTGGGAACTACGCCCTCGCCGCGGCACGCGGCATGATGGAAAGCGACCGTGATGCCGAAACCATCGCCCGCGACGCCATGGCGATCGCCGCCGACATCTGCGTCTACACCAACGGCAAACTCACCGTGGAGAAAATCACCGCATGACTGACCTGACCCCCCGCGAGATCGTATCCGAACTGGACCGCTATATCATCGGCCAGAATGACGCCAAACGCGCCGTCGCCGTGGCGCTGCGCAACCGGTGGCGACGCAAGCAGCTGTCGGATGATCTGCGCGACGAAGTGTATCCCAAAAACATCTTGATGATCGGCCCCACCGGCGTCGGTAAGACCGAGATCAGCCGCCGTTTAGCCAAGTTGGCCCGTGCGCCGTTTATTAAGATCGAAGCCACCAAGTTTACCGAAGTCGGCTATGTCGGCCGGGACGTCGAACAGATCATCCGCGATCTGCTCGACAGTTCTATCGCCATGACCCGGGAATTCATGCGCGAGGATGTGAAGACCAAGGCAGAGCAAGCCGCCGAAGAGCGCGTGATCGACGCCATCGCCGGGACTGACGCCCGTGATGGAACGCGTGAGATGTTCCGCAAGAAACTCCGCAACGGTGAATTGGACGACACGATGATCGAGCTTGAGGTCGCCGACACCTCCAGCCCGTTCCCGATGATGGACATTCCCGGCCAACCCGGCGGCGGCGCAGGGATGATGAACCTTGGCGATTTGTTCGGCAAAGCCATGGGCGGGCGTACCACTAAAAAGCGCCTCGCCGTTGCTGACAGCTATGAGGTGCTGTTGGGCGAAGAGGCCGACAAACTGCTGGATGATGAGGCCGTGAACCGCGCCGCCATCGAAGCCGTAGAGCAGAACGGTATCGTATTCCTTGACGAAATCGACAAGGTCTGCGCCCGTTCTGACGCGCGTGGTGGTGATGTTTCACGTGAAGGTGTGCAGCGCGATCTGTTGCCGCTGATCGAAGGCACAGTCGTTTCGACCAAACATGGCCCGGTGAAAACCGATCATATCCTCTTTATCGCTTCGGGTGCGTTCCACATCGCTAAACCATCGGATCTGCTGCCCGAACTTCAGGGCCGTTTGCCGATCCGCGTGGAACTGCGGGCGCTGACCGAAGAGGATTTTGTCCGCATCCTGACCGAAACCGACAACGCCCTGACCCGCCAATACACTGCCCTGATGGAGACAGAGCAACTGACCGTCACCTTCACCGAAGAAGGCATCGCAGCGCTGGCCAAAATTGCGGCGGATGTGAACACGTCGGTTGAAAACATCGGTGCGCGGCGGCTCTATACCGTGATGGAACGGGTGTTCGAGGAAGTCTCGTTCGACGCGCCAGACCGTTCGGGGCAAGAGATCACCGTCGATGCGGATTTTGTTGAAAAGAACTTGGGCGAATTGACCCGTTCGACGGATCTTAGCCGCTACGTTCTTTAGGGCTTCCCTTTCCTCCATGCCCCGGCGATGAAAGGGGCATGGAGTACCTTGGATTTTTGCGGCGTAACTGGCTGTTTCTGCTGGCTGGTTTCTTGCTCACCTTTACCTCGTCTTATGGGCAAACCTATTTCATCTCTCTGTTTGCGGGGGTGATAAAGGGTGATTTCGGCCTAAGTGACGGTCAATGGGGTGGCATCTATACCGTTGGCACCACGCTTTCGGCGATAACCATGGTTTGGGCCGGGGTGCTGACGGACCGGTTCCGCGTCCGGGCGCTGGCCTTTGGCGTGATGGTGGCGCTTGCTGGTGCCTGTTTGGCAATGGCAGCGGTGCCAAACTGGATCGCGCTGATCTTTGTCATCTATGCACTGCGGCTGACCGGACAGGGGATGATGTCTCAGCTGGGACAGGTCGCCATGGTCCGCTGGTTCGAAGCCTCGCGCGGGAAGGCGCTTTCGCTTTCCTCAATGGGTTTCGCGGCCGGTCAGGCATTTCTACCAGTGATTTTTGTAGCGCTTTTCGCCAGTTCTCATTGGCGTAGCCTTTGGGTGCTGGCTGCGGTGCTGGTGGTGTTGACGATCCCCGCGATCCTACTGCTGCTACGGCAAGAGCGAACACCGCAAAGCATGGCCGATCAGGCGCAGCGCGCGGGCATGAACGGGCGCCATTGGACACGGGGTGAAATGCTGCGCTCTGGCTTATTCTGGATGATGATCCCGATGGCCATCGGCCCCGCAGCATGGGGCACGGCGCTGTTCTTTCAACAGGTGCACCTAACCGAGGTGAAGGGCTGGGAGCTGGTCGAGTTTGTGGCGCTGATGCCGGTTTACACTCTATCGGCGGTGGCCTGTACGTTCCTTTCCGGCTGGGCGATCGACCGCTTTGGCGTCAGCCGCGTGCTGCGCATACAGATGCTGCCCTTTGCGTTGTCTTTCGTTGTATTGGCCTATGCCGATACGCTGTGGATGGCAGGGATCGCGTTGGTGATCTTTGGTGCCGGGCAGGGGATGCAATCGACTGCACCGGCGGCGTTTTGGGCGGAATATTACGGCACACGGCATGTGGGTTCGATCAAAGCGGTTGCAGCGGCACTGATGGTCTTTGGGTCGGCTATTGGGCCGGGGGTTACGGGGCTTTTCATTGACCTTGGCGTCGATTTCCCGCAGCAAATGCTTCCAATTGCAGTGTATTACCTAATCGCCGCCGGTCTCGCGACATGGGCGATCCACCGCTATAAACCTTGGCTGCCCCGTTAACGATGGCGGCGTAGATAGACGTAGTATGCGCCGCCGCCACCATGGCTGATATGGGCTTGTGTAATCTGCAGCACCAACGCGCTTAGCGGCGGCATCGCCAGCCATTGTGGCACCTGATGGCGCAGCACGCCATCGCGCACGGGGATCGGCCCGCCTTCGTCACGGCGTTTGCCCTTGCCGGTAATCACCAGCACCAGCCGTTTGCCGCGCGCGTGGGCGTCCATGATAAAGCCGTTCAGCGCGGGATGCGCGCGGTCAAGCGTCATGCCATGCAGGTCAATCCGGCCTTCGGGGCGCAGCTTGCCACGTTTCATCTTGCCGAAAGCCTTGTGATCCATCTGAACGGGTGCGGCCTTCATCTGTTCACTCAAGGTGGGGCGCAGATCGTTGCTGCGCTTTTTCGCGGTCGTCTGGGGTTTGCTGCCCTGAAGCGTTATCTTGGCCCGTCGCACCTGTGGCGGGGCAGGGGCGGGCGCGTCGATTTCGGGCGTGAAAAGCTTGCTCATTTCCAGCTTTTCAGTCCGCTCGGTCACCCGGCGCCAAAGCGCTAGGTCATCGTCATTTAACCGCCGCCGTTTCATATCGCGCTTTCGGGTAAGAAAGCATAGGCGCGTTGGATTGGCATCAGCACCATCATCCGACCCGGATCGCGCAAGCGCCCAGCGGCGCGGCCTGCCTTGTCTCCGGTGCCAAAAAATACATCAGCACGCTGCGTGCCTTTGATGGCCGAGCCGGTGTCTTGCGCAACCATCAAACGACGCATCGGTTTCTTGCCTTCTTTCTCTAACCATACCGGCGCACCCAGTGGGACATAGGCCGGGTCCACTGCGACGCTGCGTAGGGTGGTGATAGAGCGGTTCATCGCCCCCAGCGGCCCTTTATCGGCGGGCACGCGGCTAACCTCACGGAAAAATACATAGGACGGGTTGTGATACAGCAATTCGCGACCATCCTCGGGGTTACGGCGCACCCAGTTCTTAATCACATCGGCGCTTACTTGATGCGCCTCATAAACCCCGCGCCGCACCAATTCGACCCCGACCGAACGGTAATCATGGCCGTTGGCACCGCGATAGCCGACACGCAGATAGCTGCCATCGGGCAGGCGGATACGACCAGAACCTTGAATTTGCAGAAAGAAAAGCTCCACCGGGTCATCGACCCATGCGATTTCCAGCCCCCGGTTGCGCATCACTTCGCCGTCTAGGATCTCGCGTCGGGTCAGCCACGGGCGAACCTCCTCGGCCTCGGGCGGCATGGCGTAGATCGGATACTGGAAACGCGCAGAAGGGTAGAGATCACCATCAAGTTCTGGTTCAAAATAACCGGTAAATAGCGCGTCTTGACCATCTTCCATCAGCACTGGTCGGAAGAAAAGCTCAAAGAACTGGCGCGGGTCTAATCCGTCTTTCGCCAGCTTGCACAGCGCACGCCAGTCGATGTCTTTCATATCCCCGCAGGTGCTGGTGAAAACCTCAAACGCGGCGGCGTGGTCATCGTCGGCCCAGCCGTCAAGCTGGTCGAAATCCATAACCGTATAATGCACTTCTGCTGTGGCCGGCGTGTTCATTGATACACCGGCCAACAGCGCAAATGCGCAAAGGGCACGCGCTACCCGTCTGTGGAAACCAGCAGCCAATTCGGATCATCCGAGCCCATGACACGGGCGAAGACCCATGTATCTTTTTGGCGTTTGATTTCGTTGACGCTGCCTTCGACAATCTCCCCTTCACGGTTGCGCACCGCCGAGGTTAATTCGCCGACAAAGCGAATGGTGAGTTCGGCTTCGTTCGTGCCCTCATCCATCCTGGCGTCAATCAGCTCCAGTTCACGCACGCCGATGAAATTGGCCTCGATTGTCAGCCCTTGGTCTTCGCGGGCGGCCACACCGTCAACAAAGCTCTCGTATACATCCTCGGCCAAGAAAGGCTGAATTTCCGCAAGATCGCCGCGCTCATAGCCCATGACGATCATCTCATAAGCGCCGCGTGCGCCTTGCAAGAAATCGTTCACACCAAAAGACGGTTCAACGCGCTTCATCTCGGCAAGCGCTTTGCCCGAAGTGCTGTCTTCGGGGACGTGATCGGTAATATCGAGATCCGGTCCGCCTTCGATCACCTCGAACGACGGACCACTGCGGGCAGCGGGCGTTTGATCGCTGACAGGAGGCTTTTCAAAACCTTCACGTGTGCCGAGCACATTTTTCAGGCGCAGGATCAGGAATACGGCGATACCGGCAAGCACCAGAAGCTGTATCAGGGGAGAATTCATCGAAACCTCATTCAGGGGTGGCATGGAAACATGCGAGTTAAGCTCTTATGTAGGTGTTCGACCGGGGCAAGTCCACTCTGCCCCCAGCGAAAGGACCCTGCCGCATGTGGCTATTGATCGCATTTATCGCCGTGCCTCTTATCGAGATCACGCTTTTCATCCAAGTCGGAGGCGCTATCGGGCTCGGCTGGACACTTGCCGTTGTGGTATTCACTGCCATTCTGGGCACGTGGTTGGTGCGTTCTCAGGGGGCAATAGCCATGGGGCAACTGCGCAGCTCTTTCTCTGATCTGCGCGACCCGACGGAACCTTTGGTACATGGCGCGATGATCCTTTTTTCCGGCGCACTTTTGCTGACGCCGGGTTTTTTCACCGATGCAGTCGGCTTTGCCTTCCTGATCCCGAGCTTTCGGGCGACGGCCTACCGTGCGATCCGTGACCGTGTGAACATCCAAAGCTTTGGCACGCCCGGCGCCGGTATGGGCCCGCGCCCCGGCCCCCAGGGTAGACGCGATCCGCGTGGCGATGTGATCGACGGCGATTTTCATGAGATTCCCGAACAGCCACGCCAGACCAAAGGGCCATCCGGCTGGACAAAGGATTGAGCGGCCCGTGCCGACCTGCTAAGTCCGGGTAGATTTAAGATATTAACCACAACAGGACACAGACCATGGCAGAAAACGAAACACCGCAACCCAAACAACCGCAGATGCGCGTGCTGGGCCAGTTCATCCGCGACATGTCCTTTGAGAACATCATGGCGCAAAAGGGTGCGCCTGCGGATGTGCAACCTGACGTTCAGGTTCAGGTGAACCTCGACGCGAAAAAGCGCCCCGGGGAAAGCCAGTATGAGACGGCGATCAAGCTGAACATCACCTCAAAGGCGAAAGACGGCGACGCAACGCTTTTCGTGTTGGAAATTGACTATGTCGGCATTTTTCAGGTCGACAACGTCCCCGAGGAGCAGATGCACCCCTACCTGCTGATCGAATGCCCGCGCATGATCTTCCCGTTCTTGCGCCGCATTGTCAGCGACGTGACGCGTGACGGTGGCTTCCCGCCGCTGAACCTTGAGAACATCGACTTCCTGTCGCTTTACCGCAACGAAGTCGCGCGCCGTCAGGCCGAAAACCCGCCAAAAGCCGACGCCTAAGCGTTAACCAAGCTGTTTCCACAGCACGTCGTCGCCCAATTTACCGATAAACTCGGAATGGGCGGCGGCTTCGGCCTCTGTCAGACATGAGGGCAGGGGATTGGGCCGCGGTTTCGGGGTCCAGCGTGTGTCCGGTTGACCGGCCTTCTGCTCAGGAGCAGACGATAGCGCAAAATCGGGCTGCCGCCCGCCGATCAACTCCAAATAAACTTCGGCCAGAATTTCACTGTCGAGCAACGCGCCGTGCAAGGTCCGCGATGTATTGTCGATGCCAAAGCGGCGGCAGAGCGCATCAAGCGACGCGGGCGAGCCCGGGAAACGCTTGCGGGCAATTTCCAGCGTATCGAGCGCTTGTTCCCATGGGATCTGCGGCAGGCCCATCCAGCGCAGCTCGGCATTTAGGAATTTGATATCGAAAGCGGCATTGTGAATGATCAGCTTTGATGTGCCAATAAAATCAAGGAACGATTTGCCGATCTGAGCAAATTTGGGTTTGTCGCGCAGGAAGTCGTCGCCCAACCCGTGCACCTGAAACGCCTCTTCGGGCATTCCGCGTTCGGGGTTGATGTACTGATGATAGGTCTCGCCGGTGGCCATATGGTTCATCAACTCAACTGCACCGATTTCGACGATACGGTCGCCGCTTTCGGGATCAAAACCAGTGGTTTCGGTATCGAGCACGATTTCACGCATGGCTTAGCTTTTCCCTTATATCGCGGATCACCGCTTGGACCTGCGCGCGGGCATGATCAAGCGTGTCGGTCTCTATCACATAGTGTGCTCGTGCGCATTTCTCTTTGGCGGGCATCTGCTTGGTGCGGATGGCGTCGAATTGCACTTCGGTCATGGTGCCACGGGCAAGCACGCGGTCGCGTTGGAGGGTGTCGGGGATAATCACGCAGGCCACCGCATCCATCGCAGCCTCACCGCCGGTTTCAAACAGCAGCGGAATGTCGAGAACAGCAATGTCGCTGGTGGCATCAGCAAGGAAAGCCGCGCGGTCTTGGGCCACCAAAGGATGCACAATCGCCTCAATCCGGGGCAGGGCGGTGGGATCGGTGGCGATTATCTCTTTCAACGCGCTGCGTGAAACGCTGCCCGCTTCTATTGCCGCCGGAAAAGCCCCCTGCATCGGCGCCACAGCCGCGCCACCGGCGGCATATAACCGATGCACCGCCGCATCCGCGTCCCAAACTGCACAGCCTTCCTCGGCGAACATCTTTGCCGTGGTCGACTTGCCCATGCCGATCGATCCGGTCAGCCCCAGGTGGAACATCAGCGCAGCACCGCCGTTCGCGTGGCGCGGTCAACCTCTGGCCGTTGGCCAAACCAACGCTCAAACGCGGGGACCGCCTGGTGGAGCAACATGCCAAGGCCGTCGACCGTGACGCAGCCCATTTCCTCGGCCGTTTCCAAAAGATGCGTGCGCAGGGGCGTATAAACGAGATCTGTCACCACTGTGCCAGGGCGCAAGCCGTCCAGCGGCACACGCAATGCCCCTTTGCCGATCATGCCAAGCGAAGTGGTGTTCACTACTAAATTCGCGTGCGCCAGCATATTGCCTGCCTGCACCCAATCGACAACCTTCACGCGGCTGCCAAAGTCGTGCTGCAATTGTTCGGCGCGCACGCGGGTCCGGTTCGACAGGCAGATCTCAGGCACGCCCGCGTCAAGAAGCGAAGAAACCACAGCCCGCGCCGCGCCGCCTGCGCCCAGCAGTGCCACCGTCCCGGCCTTCGGATCCCATTCAGGTGCGCCAACTTTGAGGTTTTCGATAAACCCGTAGCCATCCGTATTGTCCGCATGGATTTTGCCATCTGCACGAAATATCAATGTGTTGGCCGCGCCGATCAGTGTGGCGCGATCAGTAATGAGATCTGCAATCTTCATCACTGCTTCTTTATGCGGAAGGGTCAGGTTCACCCCAACAAAGCCCATCTTGGGCAGCGTTCTTAGCACCTCTTCCAGATCGCTCGGCTCAACATCAAGGGGGACGTAATGGCCTGCAATACCGTAGGTCTCTAGCCAATGGCCGTGCAACTGCGGCGATTTGGAATGCGCGATGGGTGATCCAATCACTCCAGCAAGGGGGATTTTCGACAGGCTCATGTCTCGAGGTCTCCGCGCAGCGTCAGATAGTTCAGCAACTCAAGAAATGGCATACCGAGGACGTGAAAGTAATCCCCCTCGATTTGACTGAACAGTCGTACGCCTTCTTCTTCTAACTTATAGCAGCCCACTGCGTGACGGATACTCTCCCAGTTTCGATCGACGTAGTCGGCAATATAAGCGTCGGTCGCTTCGCGCATTCGCAGTCGCACCTGCCCAATATGCCGCCAAAGTGGTTCACCGTCTTGGTAAAGCACCGCAGCCGCCAAAAGAGAATGCCGGCCCCCGCGAAGCTGCAGCAACTGGGTGATGGCATCATCGCGGTCGCGTGGCTTGTGCAACATCTCGCCGCGATGCTCCAATACCTGATCGCAGCCGAGGACCAGTGCGCCGGGGTTCTTTTCGCTTATCTTACGGGCCTTCATCTCGGCCAATGTATCGGCGATATCGCGTGGCTTGGCACCTTCAGCTCGCAGTGCGGCGGTGATCATCTCTTCATCTATCCGCGCCGGGATCACCTCATGCTCAACCCCGGCTTGGGCCAGCAGCTGTGCACGTATCTCCGAGCCGGAGGCGAGGACGATTTTTTTCGGCATGTGGATAACCCTGTGATGAACTGGCGCAAATCTTGAGGATTTGTTCTGCGAGATAAACGTTGACAGCACAAGCCCGCAAATCTCGCCCCGAGTCGCGGTTTTTGTCGCCGATTCCCACCCCGATGGATAGGGATAAGCTACTTGTGCGTATAACCTCTCAAGTTCACTGGTTATCCCCGGTTCGATACATTTTGTCCCCCGGAAAATACGCTGACAAGTCTTTGAAGGATTTAAATTTTCCCGAATCGGAGAGGTTTTTTCCACAGGGGTCCGCGAAGTTTGTTCACCTGTTGATAACCAATGGTATAAATCATTAATCCACAGGAATCCGCATCCCTACAATCAACTACATCTTTTCTCTTTTCTTATTTATTAAGAAAGAAGCACGCACACCGGAGCCCTACCCATGTTTGACCTTCTCAGCTTTGCCTATCCGTGGATCAAAGCGCTCCATATCGTGTCCGTCATCAGTTGGATGGCCGCGCTGTTTTATCTTCCACGTCTTTTCGTGCATCACGTGGAACAGGCCGGTTCCGCCGGTCAAATGCACGACACTTTCTCGATGATGGAATACAAGCTCGCTCAGGTCATCATGCGGCCCGCGATGATGGCAACATGGGTTTTCGGCCTCGCCCTCGTTCTAACGCCCGGAATTGTGGACTGGACGATGATCTGGCCTTGGACGAAAGGCGCAAGCGTCATCGCAATGACGGTTTTCCATGTTTGGCTAAAAAAACAGGTAAAGTCGGTCGAACAGGGCCAAAGTAGCGTCACTGGCCGTCAGTTTCGCATGCTGAACGAAGTTCCGACGCTGCTGATGATCGTTATCGTCTTCTCTGTCATCGTGAAATTCTGAAGCAATTGACTCAAGCGCCACCCTTGCCTATATCTGCGCCACTGTCCCGTCCGGGGCGGTTTCTGCTTGCCACATTCAAATGATCGACCAGCCCGCATTCTGCTGCGGCTGAACAGGATGCCCCATGACAATCGAAACGCTGAACCTCGCTGATCTTAAGGCGCAGACGCCGAAAAACCTGCTCGCCATGGCCGAAGAGCTGGAAATCGAAAACGCATCGACCATGCGTAAAGGCGAGATGATGTTCCAAATTCTCCGCGAACGCGCGGATGATGGTTGGGAGATCTCAGGCGACGGTGTCTTGGAAGTGTTGCAAGATGGATTCGGTTTCCTGCGCTCTCCGGAAGCAAACTACCTGCCGGGCCCTGATGACATCTATGTCTCGCCCGACATGATACGCAAATGGTCGCTGCGCACCGGGGACACCATCGAAGGGTTGATCAAAGCGCCTGACGACACCGAACGCTATTTCGCGCTGACTGAAGTGACCAAGATCAACTTCGAAGCGCCCGAAAAAGCACGCCACAAGGTTGCCTTTGAGAACCTGACGCCACTGTACCCCGATGAGCGCCTGACGATGGAGGTCGACGACCCGACGATCAAGGACCGCTCAGCCCGGATTATCGACCTTGTGTCGCCAATCGGTAAAGGCCAGCGTTCGCTGATCGTGGCCCCACCGCGCACAGGTAAAACCGTGTTGTTGCAGAACATCGCAAACAGCATCGAAAAAAATCACCCAGAATGTTACTTAATCGTCTTGCTGATCGATGAACGCCCCGAAGAAGTCACCGACATGCAGCGTTCGGTGAAGGGGGAGGTTGTGTCTTCCACCTTTGACGAACCCGCGACCCGTCACGTGGCCGTTTCCGAGATGGTGATCGAAAAGGCCAAACGTCTTGTCGAACATAAGCGTGACGTCGTGATCCTCCTCGATTCTATCACGCGTTTGGGGCGTGCGTTCAACACCGTTGTACCGTCCTCCGGCAAGGTTCTGACCGGCGGTGTGGATGCCAACGCATTGCAGCGCCCGAAACGCTTCTTTGGTGCCGCACGGAATATCGAAGAGGGCGGCTCACTCACCATCATCGCGACTGCGCTGATCGATACGGGCAGCCGGATGGACGAAGTGATCTTTGAAGAGTTTAAAGGTACCGGTAACTCTGAAATCGTGCTTGATCGCAAGATCGCTGACAAACGCGTCTTCCCAGCGATCGACATTCTTAAATCCGGCACACGGAAAGAAGACCTATTGGTCGATAAAGTCGACCTCCAAAAGACGTTCGTGTTGCGCCGTATTCTCAACCCGATGGGCACGACTGACGCGATCGAATTCCTGCTGGGTAAACTAAAGCAAACAAAGTCAAATTCTGACTTCTTCGACTCTATGAACACCTAAGTTATTTAAAGATAACAGTAGGTTAGTGAATTATGGATACGATATTCGCCCAAGCGTCAGCGCCGGGCCGTGCCGGGATTGCGGTGATCCGCATTTCAGGTCCGCAGGCCTTTGGGATCACGCACAAGATCTCCGGTAAACGCCCGATCGGGCGCGATAGCGTACTGCGTACCCTGCGGGGCGCTGATGGAGAGGTTATCGATCAGGCCTTGGTGCTGAGCTTTCCTGAGCCGAATTCGTTTACCGGCGAGGATGTGGTTGAACTGCACCTCCACGGCTCAATCGCCGTGGTCCGTGCGATGCTGTCGTTGCTATCGGATTTCCCAGATACCCGAATGGCCGACGCTGGAGAGTTTACGCGGCGGGCGTTAGAAAACGAAAAGCTTGATCTGGCCCAGGTCGAAGGACTTGCGGATTTGATCGAAGCCGAAACCGAAGCTCAGCGAAAGCAAGCGGTCCGGGTTCTGTCCGGGCACCTCGGCGCACGGGTTGAATATTGGCGCAAAGATCTGATTAGGGCGGCTGCTTTGTTGGAGGCCACAATCGACTTTGCGGATGAGGAAGTTCCGCTTGATGTGACCCCTGAAGTCGATGCATTGCTCCAAAAGGTGAGTGCGGAACTTAAAGCCGAAATTAGCGGAACTCATGTCGCTGAACGTGTGCGAAGCGGCTTTGAGATTGCGATCATCGGTGCGCCTAATGCTGGAAAATCGACTCTTCTTAACGCGCTTGCCGGTCGTGATGCAGCGATAACATCAGAAATCGCTGGAACCACCCGAGACGTTATTGAAGTACGGATGGACCTCGGGGGGCTTCCAGTCACTCTTCTCGACACAGCTGGCTTGCGTGATAGCGAGGACCAGATCGAATCGATCGGTGTTGAGCGAGCGATTGCGCGCGCAAAGTCGGCCGATTTAAGGGTCTTCCTTGCGTCGTCGGGGGAGACACTTATGATTGCCCCAACGCCTGAGGATATCGTGTTGAGACCTAAGGCAGATCTCACTGGCGACATGGGTGATGGGATTTCGGGAAAAACCGGGCTGGGCGTGTCCGAACTTATTGATCGGATCCGGTCAACCCTTTCTGAACGGAGTTCTACCATTGGTTTAGCGACCCATGAGCGACATCGCGTCGCTTTAGAGGAAGCTGTCTCGTGTTTGTCGGAAGTTGATGCTATTCTAAGCCTAGGGCCGGATAGCTATGATCTGGCAGCGGAAGAATTTCGGTTCGCCATACGAGCGCTTGAAACTCTTGTCGGGCGAATTGATGTTGAAAACTTACTGGATGAGATCTTCACCAGTTTTTGCGTAGGTAAATGATGGAGTGTTTCACGTGAAACATTTTGATGTGATCGTGATTGGTGGGGGGCATGCGGGCGCTGAGGCAGCTCACGCATCCGCTCGCCTAGGGGCCAATACCGCACTGGTGACAATGAGCCGCGATGGCATTGGTGTAATGTCCTGTAATCCCGCAATTGGTGGTTTGGGCAAGGGCCATCTGGTCCGTGAGATTGATGCTATGGACGGCGTGATGGGTCGCGTAGCAGACAAGGCCGGCATCCAATTTCGCCTTCTTAACCGGAGAAAGGGGCCGGCAGTTCAAGGCCCGCGCGCGCAAGCTGATCGAAAGATCTATCGCAACGAAATGCTTCGCGAAATTGAATCACAGTCGAACCTCTCGATCGTTGAAGGAGAGGTTATTGATTTTTTGATTGACGCTGGGTCTGTAACTGGCGTTTGTCTTGCAGACGGGAGAGAGCTAAGTTCCGGTTCGGTGGTTCTGACGACAGGTACGTTCTTGCGGGGTGTGATCCATATCGGCGACGAATCCCATCATGGGGGCCGGATGGGAGATAAGGCTTCCGTTAGGTTGGCCGAGAGGATCGATTCCTTCGATCTTCCGATGGGCCGACTGAAAACTGGCACCCCCCCACGGCTAGACGGCCGTACTATAAACTGGGATGCTCTAGAGACACAGCCGGGAGACGAAGAACCTATTCTTTTTTCGTTTATGTCGGAACATATCTCAGCCACCCAAGTTGCCTGCGGTATCACGCATACCAATCCAAAGACTCACGAAATCATCCGTGACAACCTCGAACGGTCGGCGATGTATGGGGGGCATATCGATGGGATAGGGCCGCGCTACTGCCCCTCAATCGAAGATAAAGTGGTGCGCTTTTCTGACAAAGAATCTCACCAGGTCTTTCTAGAGCCCGAAGGGGCGGACGACCATACTGTATATCCAAACGGTATCTCAACGTCACTGCCTGCAGATGTGCAAGAAGCCTATGTCCGTAGTATGGTCGGTTTGGAGAACGCGGTTATTCTTCAGCCGGGTTACGCAATCGAGTATGATTACGTTGATCCCCGGGCGCTGTCGCTAACTTTATCTGTGCGGTCCGTGCCAGGCTTGTACCTAGCCGGTCAGATCAACGGCACAACCGGTTACGAGGAAGCAGCTGCGCAAGGTCTGGTAGCGGGATTGAATGCAGCGCTTGCCTCACAGGGTCGGGATAGTGTCGCATTCAGCCGGTCTGATAGTTATATCGGCGTAATGATCGACGATCTTACAACCCGTGGCGTCACAGAGCCGTATCGCATGTTCACATCCCGCGCAGAATTCAGATTGTCCTTGCGCGCTGATAACGCCGACCAGCGGTTGACTCCGGTGGGTCTAGAACTCGGGTGTGTTTCAGAGGAAAGAATGACGAGTTTCAAAGCGAAAGTTGTATCGCTTGAACTTGCTAAGGCGCTTTTGTCTGAGCGGGTATTTATTCCTAACGAACTTCTTTCTTCCGGCATCAACGTCAATCAAGATGGATCAAAGCGGACTGGGCTGCAGGTATTGGCCTTTCCCAATGTCCTGTTTGAGGACCTGATCCCGCTTGTACCTCAGCTTGCTGACTTTTCGCACGAGGTTCGCCGGCAGGTCGAACGCGATGCGCTATACGCAACCTATATTGAGCGCCAGCGAAAAGAGATCGACGTCCTGAAAAAAGATGAGATGCTTGAAATCCCAAATTCTTTTGACTTCAATGAACTCTCAGGTCTCTCGAATGAGTTAAAGTTCAAGATTTCGCAGGCGCGACCCGAAACAATGGCTCAGGCGGCTAGAATAGACGGAATGACTCCAGCTGCGCTTACATTGATTCTAGCGCGGATTAAACGGGGCGAGAGGAAGAAGTCTGCATGAGCGATCTCGAAGCGCTAAATGTTTCACGTGAAACATTTGACAAGCTGAACATGTTTTCCGAGCTAGTTCGAAGGTGGAACCCGAAAATCAACCTGGTTTCTAAAACCAGTTTGGACGAACTCTGGGAACGGCACATCATGGATTCGACCCAGATCTTCTCGCTTGTCAAAACCGAAGGTCACTGGGTGGATCTAGGCAGCGGCGGAGGGTTTCCCGGAATTGTGGTGGCCATACTCAATCAAGAAAAAGAGAGATTTAAAGTTACGCTTGTCGAGAGCGACCAGAGGAAGTGTGCCTTTCTACGTACGGCGATCCGGGAGTTAGAGCTTTCTGCCACGGTAGAGAATGAACGGATAGAGCTACTCCAGTACCAACAAGCGGATGTCCTCTCGGCACGTGCATTAAGTGATCTTACGAGCCTCCTTGGTTTCTGTGAGATGCATCTTGATCCGTTGGGCGTGGCACTTTTTCCCAAAGGCAAAAGCTGGAAGGAAGAAGATGAAGCTGCGCGGCACCTGTGGTCTTATGAATGCGATGCTATTCAAAGTAAGACAGACCCAGACGCGGCCATTTTGAAAATCAAGGAAATCACTCGTGTCTGACCTTTCCCGGCCAACCGGACCAAAAATCATCGCTATTGCGAACCAGAAAGGTGGTGTTGGGAAAACGACCACTACAATTAATCTAGCTGCTGCGCTCGCCGAAGCTGGGAAGCGGATCCTTGTCGTGGACCTCGACCCGCAGGGGAACGCATCCACGGGTCTCGGGATCGAGGTTGAGGATCGCGAGTATACAACATACGAACTTCTTCTAGACGATATCGAGCCGGAACAGGTTATACAGAAGACCGAAACCGAAGGTCTTTTCATCGTACCGGCAACCGTGGACCTCAGCTCCGCTGATATCGAACTGTTCGCGAATGAAAAACGAAGCTTCCTCCTCCATGACGCTTTGCGCCAAACTCAGATGGATCAGTTCCATTTCGATTATATCCTCATTGATTGTCCTCCGTCTTTGAACCTTTTGACGGTGAATGCGATGATTGCTGCGCATTCTGTGCTCGTCCCGTTACAAAGCGAATTCTTCGCACTCGAAGGGCTATCGCAGCTTATGCTCACAATCCGTGAGGTCCGCCAAAGTGGGAACAAAGACCTGCGCATTGAGGGGGTCCTTCTTACGATGTACGATCGGCGCAATAACCTGTCGCAACAGGTCGAGAATGACGCACGCGCGAATTTGGGAGAACTCGTCTTCCAAACAATGATCCCAAGGAATGTTCGGGTAAGTGAAGCGCCAAGCTTTGCCATGCCAGTTCTAAGCTATGACCCTTCCTCGAAAGGGGCGGTGGCTTACCGGGACTTGGCGTCGGAGCTAACAAAAAACAATGGTTAATAAGGTGGCAGTATGGCAGATAGACAAGAGCGTAAACGGGGCCTTGGCCGGGGGCTTTCGGCGCTGATGGCTGATGTAGCAGAGACAGAAAGCGTTGCCGCTAAGGGGGCCGCGGCGGCGGAGCAGTTCATCCCAATTGAGCGGATCAAGCCAAATCCGGACCAGCCGCGTAAGCGATTTGAGCAAGATAATCTTGACGATCTTGCGGCTTCAATTCGCGAGAAGGGCGTTATCCAACCGCTGATCGTTCGTGCGATGAGCGATGGTAACTTTGAAATCGTTGCCGGTGAGCGCCGCTGGCGTGCCTCACAGATTGCGAAGGTTCATAGCCTACCGGTCATCGTGCGCGAATTCACCGATGTTGAAGTTCTTGAAGTTGCAATCATTGAGAATATTCAGCGTGCGGACCTGAACTCGGTAGAAGAAGCTGCTGGCTATCGACAGTTGATGGACAAGTTCGGGCATACACAGGAAAAGATGGCCGAGGCGCTCGGAAAAAGCCGGAGTCATATTGCAAATTTGCTGCGGCTTTTGAACCTTCCTGACCCTGTTCAAGAGATGGTTCGCCAGAATGAGCTGAGTGCTGGCCACGCGCGGGCCCTGATCCCGGCGAAAGACCCGATGAAATTGGCTCAGCAAGTCGTCAAGGGCGGTCTATCTGTACGGGCGACCGAGGCTTTGGTCAAGAAAGACCATGCTGGCGAGCGTGGTAATATGGTAAATAAAGACCGTCTCTCGCAGCGCTCAGAGAAAGATGCTGACACACAGGCGCTTGAAGGCGATTTGTCAGCCAACCTCGGAATGAAGGTGGTTTTGGACCACAAGTCCGGCCAAGAAGCTGGCAAGGTAACATTGCATTATACATCGCTTGATCAGTTGGACGAGATCTGCCGCCTGTTGGGCGGAGCCTAGGGAAGAAGCGTTTCGATCACGGCGTTCAATACGATAACGCCCTGATCTGAAA
This sequence comes from Sulfitobacter sp. DSM 110093, assembly GCF_022788715.1. NCBI lineage: Bacteria > Pseudomonadati > Pseudomonadota > Alphaproteobacteria > Rhodobacterales > Roseobacteraceae > Sulfitobacter > Sulfitobacter sp. DSM 110093. The sequence goes on along the minus strand of NZ_CP085167.1, from coordinate 73,859 downwards.
CGGTTAATCGATCACCTTCGCGCGCCGCCATACCGAGGTCTTGCAAGTGATTGACAGCGTCTTGATCAATTTCATGCCCGGCAATGGCGGCGTAGCGGTTGAGGTCAACGCCTTCTTTCAGGCGTAAGCCCATCAAAAGAAACTCGGTTGCTTGTTCGCTCCTGCTTATCATTGCTCTGGGCTTTTCGGATTCGCACTTCGAAACACCATCAAGCCAGCGCTGCGGATTGCTATAGGCCACCGTAGCTAGCTTTTGACCGTCCAAGGTTATTCTTCCATGCGCACCGGGGCCAATTCCGATGTAGTCGCCATAACGCCAATAGATCAGGTTGTGCCGGGATTGTGCACCGTCCCGTGCATGGTTTGAAACCTCATAGGCGGGCATGCCCATTTCATTGCAGATGTCCTGCGTCAAGGTGAACATATCCGCGCCGAGGTCTTCGTCCGGCAGGCCACGCAGCTTGCCGCGCGCGTACCGATCCCCAAATGCAGTGCCTTGTTCGATTGTAAGTTGATAGAGGGAAATATGGTCTATCGCGAGGGATAGGGCCTGCTTTAGCTCTGCTTTCCACTGGGCAGCGGTTTGATCCTGCCGACCGTAGATAAGATCGAAGCTCACCCTCTCGAACGTGCCGCGTGCAATATCAAAGGCTGTCATAGCCTCTTGGGCCGAGTGTAGCCGACCAAGACGTTTAAGATCCGCGTCGTTTAGGGCCTGAATGCCCATCGAGACCCGTGAAACGCCCGCCTGCCGATAGGCGGCGAAGCGGCTTGCCTCTACAGAGCCGGGATTGGCCTCGAGTGTGATTTCGAGATCATTGGCTGTGGGCCAGTGGCGTCTAATGGCAGAAATAATGTCTGCCACGACGTCAGGGTCCATTAGGCTGGGTGTGCCGCCACCGAAGAAAACCGCGTTGAGCACACGCCCCGGGGTTTCATCGGCAGCGCGCTGTAATTCGCTTAGGTAGGCGTCGCGCCAAGCGCGCTGGTCGATTGTACGGCTGACATGCGAATTGAAGTCGCAATAGGGGCATTTCGCTTCGCAAAATGGCCAGTGGATATAAAGACCGAAGCCGCCCTGTTGCCAATCTTCAGCCAAAACAGCCCGCAATCAATTTGGCAAAGGCATCAGCGCGGTGGCTGATGCTGTTTTTCTGATCGGCGTCCATCTCGGCAAAGGTGATGTCATGTCCATCCGGCCGGAATATCGGATCATATCCGTGACCCTGCTTACCGCGCATGGGCCAGACTAGGGTGCCGTTAACCTTCCCAGCGAATACCTCATCATGGCCATCCGGCCACGCCAGTACCAAGGTCGCACAGAAGCGGGCACGGCGAGGGTGGGGGGCGTTTTTCTCTTCTAGGAGATCGTGGGTCTTGGTCATGGCCATGATGAAATCGCGGCCATTTTCGGTCTCGGCCCAATCGGCGGTATAGACACCGGGGGCGTTACCCAACGCTTCAACCTCGATGCCTGAATCGTCGGCTAGGGCGGGCATTCCAGTGGCCTTTGCGGCAGCATGTGCCTTGATCCGCGCATTGCCCACGAAAGTGGTTTCAGTCTCTTCCGGCTCGGGCAGCTGCATCTCTGCCGCGCCGACCACGGTCACCCCATGGGGTGCAAAGAGTTGGCCCATTTCCTCAAGCTTGCCAGCGTTATGCGTCGCAATCAGAATACGGTTTTCGGTGAATGTGCGGGTCATGCAGTAACCGATTTCTGGATTTCCGCCAATTCACCAACGCCTTTTTCGGCAAGGTCCATCAGTTGGTTCATCTGGTCACGGGTGTAGGTAGAGCCTTCGGCGCTCATCTGGACTTCGATCAACTTGCCCGAACCGGTCATGATAAAGTTACCGTCAACGCCTGCCTCAGAGTCTTCGGGGTAGTCGAGATCAAGCACCGGTTGGCCCGCATAGATACCACAGCTTACCGCGGCGACAGGATCAACCAGTGGATCAGAGACGACATCACCCGCTTTCATCAGCTTGTTCACCGCCAAACGCAGCGCAATCCAGCCGCCGGTGATCGACGCACAGCGCGTGCCGCCATCGGCCTGAAGCACGTCACAATCGACGGTGATCTGACGCTCGCCCAGAGCAGACCGGTCAACGCCTGCGCGCAGGGCGCGGCCGATTAGGCGCTGGATCTCGACCGTGCGACCCCCTTGCTTGCCCGAAGCGGCCTCTCGGCGCATCCGCGTGTTGGTCGCACGGGGCAGCATGCCATATTCTGCGGTCACCCAGCCCAGACCGGAGCCTTTGATAAACGGGGGCACGCGGTCCTCGATTGTAGCGGTGCAAAGCACATGGGTGTCGCCCATTTTGATCAGGGCCGAACCTTCAGCATGTTTGGTGAAACCTGTCTCGATCGAGACGGCGCGCATTTCATCGAGTTTCCGGCCAGAGGGACGCATGACATATCCTTTTTAATGTTGCCCGGGGATACCGCCCCACAAGGCTTTGATGCAACCCCGATTGACGTTTGCCCGGCTTGTACCTTTATTAGACATGAGAGCGAGCATAGATGAAAAACACGCCTGAACTGCTGAAAGACATGAATGACCGGTCCCGCGAAGTGTTTCGCCGGGTGGTAGAAGGATATCTGGAAAACGGTGATCCGGTCGGTTCGCGGACGCTCACGCGGGATTTCAGTGAAAAAGTGTCCGCTGCGACGATCCGCAATGTGATGCAAGATCTCGAATATCTGGGTCTGTTGGACAGTCCGCATGTCTCTGCCGGGCGTATTCCGACGCAGTTGGGATTGCGGATGTTCGTCGATAGCATGATCGAGATTGGCGACCCTACTGAGCTGGACCGCGAGAAGATCGACGCGACATTGGGTAACAATTCCTCTGATGTCGGTGGGTTGTTGGATCGTATCGGTTCGGCCCTATCGGGCGTTACTCATGGCGCTTCCTTAGTGTTGACGCCAAAGCACGAAGCGCCGATCAAACACATCGAATTTGTCTCACTTTCGCCGGATCGGGCGCTGGTGGTGTTGGTTTTCTCGGATGGGCATGTGGAAAACCGGCTGTTTACCCCGCCGCCGGGCCAAACCCCAAGTTCGATGCGTGAGGCGGCGAATTTTCTCAACGCCTTTGTCGAAGGAAAGACGATCAGTGAATTGCAGCGAAGCATCAAACAAGAGATCGCCAAGCGCCGCCAAGAGATTGACGTGCTGGCGCAGCAACTGGTCGAAAGTGGCGCGGTCCTGTGGGACGGGGAAGGGGAGCATCCTGAACGCTTGATCGTCCGAGGCAGGTCGAATCTGCTGAGTGGAGAGGGGGAGGCCGAAGACCTCGACCGTATCCGCAGCCTGTTTGACGACCTAGAGCGCAAGCGGGACATTGCCGAATTCCTCGAACTGGCCGAAGATGGGGACGGTGTGCGCATTTTTATCGGGTCAGAAAACAAACTTTTCTCACTTTCGGGTTCCTCTCTGGTCGTTTCCCCTTATATGAACGCTGATCGTAAGGTGATCGGAGCCGTGGGTGTCATTGGCCCGACACGCTTAAATTATGGACGTATCGTGCCGATTGTGAATTACACGGCACAACTGGTGGGAAAGCTGATTTCCGACCGGAACTAGAGGTGGAACATGGCAGAGCCGAAAGAAAACGACTTTTTGGACGAGATCGACAGCGCCGAAGCTGAAGAATACGCCGAAGACATGGCCGAGATCGACGAAGAAGCCCTTGCGGTGGAAGAGTTGCGCGCCGAGCGCGACCAGTATCGTGACCGTTTCATGCGCGCGCTGGCCGATGCAGAGAACGCGCGCAAGCGGTCCGACAAAGACCGGCGCGAAGCCGAGAACTACGGCGGCTCTAAGCTGGCCCGCGACATGCTGCCGGTCTACGACAACATGAAACGCGCGTTGGAAACCACGACGGATGAACAGCGCGAAGCCTTGGGTCCGTTGTTGGAGGGTATCCAGCTGACAATGCGTGAGCTGCTAAGCGTTTTCAAAAAGCACGGCATCGAAGTGATTGCACCCGAGGTTGGCGATAAGTTCGACCCGAAGCACCACGAAGCGATGTTTGAGGCCCCCGTGCCTGGCACCGTGGCGGGCGAGATCATTCAGGTCGCCGCCGAAGGCTTCATGCTGCACGACCGTCTGCTGCGCCCCGCGCAGGTTGGGGTGTCTTCGACCCCGGCGAGCTAAGCTCAGTCAGATATCTTTGAAAGAGGCGGTCAGGATTTGGCCGCCTCTTTAAGTTTATAGATCAGCTCAAGCGCTTCACGGGGGGAAAGTTCATCGGGGATGATCTCTTTCAGTTTTTCCTCAACTGCGGAGGATTTGCTCGCCTTCGGCTGTGGGGCAGGGCTGACCGCAAAGAGCGGCAGGTCGTCGATTAGCGTTTTCTGAGTGGCGCCACCTTCGCGTTCGCCCTTTTCTAACGCTTCGAGCACCACACGGGCGCGGGCGATGACCGGGGCGGGCAGGCCTGCCAGCTGCGCCACTTGCACGCCGTAGGACCGATCAGCGGCACCCTTGCGCACCTCGTGCAAAAAGACGACCTCGCCCTCCCATTCCTTGACCGCCACCGTGGCATTGTCGACCCCTGGCAGCTTGCCCGCCAGCGCCGTCATTTCGTGGTAATGCGTGGCAAATAGCGCGCGAGCGCGGTTCACGTCGTGCAGATGCTCAAGCGTGGCCCATGCGATTGACAAGCCGTCATAGGTGGCCGTGCCGCGCCCGATCTCATCAAGGATCACCAGCGCACGGTCGTCTGCTTGGTTCAGGATCGCGGCTGTTTCGACCATTTCAACCATAAAGGTCGAGCGACCCCGCGCTAAATCATCCGACGCACCAACGCGGCTAAACAACTGGCTGACGATGCCGATATGGGCCGAGCTTGCGGGCACGAAGCTGCCCATCTGGGCCATCAGCGCAATCAAAGCGTTTTGGCGGAGAAATGTCGATTTACCCGCCATGTTGGGGCCGGTTAGCAGCCAGATATTAGCGGCGTCACCCTCAGCCCCCAAATCGCAATCATTGGCGATAAAGGGTTCACCTGATTGCTGTGCCAATGCACGCTCTACAACCGGATGCCGCCCGCCTTCGATCTCAAATGCGCGGCTCATGTCGACGCGGGGGCGGGTCCAGTTTTCGCTACGGGCGAGGTCAGCCAATGCAGCGGCCAGATCGACTTCGGCCAGACCGGAAGACGCTTGGCCGATCTCGGCGGCCTGATCTAAGATCGCACTTCGTAGACGTTCATAGAGCCGTTTCTCAATTTCCTGCGCATGATTGCCAGCGTTAAGGATTTTAGTCTCCAACTCTGACAGTTCGACCGTGGTAAAGCGTACTTGATTGGCGGTTGTTTGACGGTGGATAAACGTCTCTGACAGCGGAGCAGAGAGCATTTTTTCCGCGTGGGTCGAGGTGCATTCGATGAAGTAGCCCAGCACGTTATTATGCTTAATTTTCAGCGAAGAAATCCCGGTATCAGAGACAAATTGCTGCTGCATGCCAGCGATGACGCCGCGGCCTTCGTCGCGTAGCTCACGCGCGGCGTCTAGGTCTTCATCGTACCCCGGCGCGATGAAACCACCATCGCGCACCATCAAGGGCGGCTCTGCCACCAGACCCTGATCCAACAGGTCAATCAGATCGCCATGGCCTTGCAGCCCTTCGGCGGCGTCGCGTAGAAGATCTGGCAGATCGTGCTGGGTTAGGGACTGATGCAATGCCTCAGCTTCGATTAGGCCGTTGCGAATAGCGGCAAGGTCGCGCGGGCCCCCACGATCCAATGAAAGACGTGACAACGCGCGGTCAAGATCGGGCACATTGCGCAGACGTTCGCGGATATCCTGCGCCACGCGGGGGGTGTCAAAAGCAAAGCTGACCGCATCGGCGCGGGCGTTGACCACATCGACCACCCGCGAGGGGCTTGAGATCCGCCGCTCCAACAGACGCGCGCCCCCGGCTGTTGCGGTATTGTCCATGATCGACAGGAGCGACCCGGCGCGTCCGCCGTTAAGCGAATGTGTCAGTTCCAGATTGCGTCGGGTCGCCGCATCGATCTGAACGGTACGGGCTTCGGCCTCTTTCTGTGGGGGGCGCAGCAGGGGCAAGTTGCCGCGCTGCGTGATCGTGAGGTATTCTATTACCGCTCCCATCGCGGAAACTTCGGCGCGGGTGAAGGTCCCGAACGCCTCTAACGTGGCAATATCGAACAGATCGCAGATACGTTTTTCAGCGCTAGTGCTGTCAAACGCGGATCGCGCCAGCCCAGTCAGTGCAATGCCGAAATCAGAGACGACCTCGTGCAATTCATTCTCTTTTGCCTCGGAAACGATCAACTCAGACGGGGAAAGCCGCGCTAGTTCTGGCCCAAGACGAACCTGCGCCAGTGGCATCACGTGAAACGCCCCGGTTGAGATATCGACCCACGCCATTGCGCAGGCATCCCGCACTTCGGCAAAGGCGGCGAGGTAGTTATGGCGGCGCGCTTCCAACAGGCTCTCTTCGGTCAGCGTGCCGGGTGTGACCAGCCGCACCACATCGCGCTTCACGACCGACTTATACCCGCGCTTCTTGGCCTCGGCTGGGCTTTCCATCTGCTCACAGACAGCTACGCGAAACCCTTTGCGGATCAGGGTCAGCAGATAGCCTTCGGCGGCATGGACCGGCACGCCGCACATGGCGATGTCTTTACCCTGATGCTTGCCACGTTTGGTCAGCGCGATATCCAATGCTTCGGCCGCGGCAACGGCGTCATCGAAAAACATCTCATAGAAATCGCCCATGCGGTAGAACAACAGCGCATCCGCGTGGTCCGCTTTAAGCTCAAGATATTGCGCCATCATTGGCGTTACTTTTTCTGTCTGCACGGCTGCCCCCTGTTGCAGCGCAGACCCTACAAAACCCCCCGACGCAGCGAAAGGGGGGTGCAGCGCGATGGGCGGTCTTTGTCGTGCGATTTTCCCTGACGCGGCGCTTGCGTTGTGCTGAACTCTGTTCGTGGCTAAGAAGATTTGGAAGCAGAAAAAGGGTTATGTCGTGACAAGAAAGAACCGTATCACCTCTGAAGAGGCGCTTGCCTTTCACCTTGAACCGACGCCCGGCAAGTTCGAGATCTCGGCCACCGTGCCGATGACCACGCAGCGCGACCTTAGCCTTGCCTATTCCCCCGGTGTGGCCGTGCCCTGCGAGGCGATCGCGGAAAACCCCGAAACGGCTTATGATTATACTAACAAAGGCAACCTCGTCGCAGTGATCTCCAACGGGACGGCGGTGCTGGGCTTGGGGAACCTCGGCGCGCTGGCGTCCAAGCCGGTGATGGAGGGCAAGGCGGTGCTGTTCAAACGCTTCGCCGATGTGAACTCTATCGATATTGAACTGGATACCGAGGATACCGAAGCCTTCATTAATGCCTGCAAGCTGATGGGGCCGACCTTTGGTGGCATCAACCTCGAAGACATCAAAGCGCCTGAGTGTTTCATCATCGAACAGCGTCTGAAGGAAGAAATGGACATCCCCGTCTTCCATGACGACCAGCACGGGACAGCGGTGATCTGTGCCGCCGGTTTGATCAACGCGCTGCACCTGTCGGGCAAAAAGATCGAAGATGTGCGGATCGTGCTGAACGGTGCAGGGGCCGCTGGGATCGCTTGTTTGGAACTGCTGAAAGCGATGGGTGCGAAACATGACAATTGCATCATGTGCGATACCAAAGGTGTGATTTATCAAGGCCGTACCGAGGGGATGAACCAGTGGAAGTCGGCCCATGCCGCGAACACCGAGCTGCGGAGTCTCGAAGAGGCGATGAAGGGAGCGGATGTTTTCCTTGGCGTCTCTGTGAAAGGCGCTGTGACGCCCGACATGGTAGCCTCTATGGCCGACAATCCGGTGATCTTTGCCATGGCGAACCCTGATCCAGAGATCACGCCGGAAGAGGCACATGAGGTTCGGATGGACGCCATCGTTGCCACCGGACGTTCGGATTACCCTAATCAGGTCAACAACGTGCTGGGCTTTCCCTATCTCTTCCGTGGTGCGCTGGACATCCATGCGCGGGCCATCAACGACGAGATGAAGATCGCCTGTGCGCACGCATTGGCGCAATTGGCCCGTGAGGATGTGCCGGACGAAGTCGCGCTGGCCTATGGTAAGACACTGACCTTTGGGCGTGATTACATCATCCCCACGCCTTTTGACCCACGCTTGATTCACCGTATTCCGCCCGCAGTCGCCAAGGCAGGGATGGACACCGGTGCTGCGCGCCGTCCGATAATTGATATGGACGCTTACGAACTGGGCCTAAAATCACGGATGGATCCGACCGCGAGCATTCTGCGTGGAATCAATGCACGGGCGCGGGCGAACCAAGCACGGATGATCTTTGCAGAAGGCGATGACCCCAAGGTTCTGCGTGCGGCGGTGATGTATCAACGCGCCGGGTTGGGCAAAGCGTTGGTCGTAGGCCGCGAAGAGGATGTACGCGCGAAACTCGAAGCCTCCGGCATGGAAGACGCAGTGCGCGAGTTGGAAGTGGTGAACGCTGCCAATACCCAGCATTTGGAGACGTACAAAGATTTCCTATATGGCCGCTTGCAGCGCAAAGGGTTTGACCGCAAAGATATCCACCGCCTCGCCTCGCGCGACCGCCACGTCTATGCGGCGCTGATGCTGGCACATGGCCATGGCGATGGTCTGGTGACCGGGGCCACCCGCAAGTCCGCGCATGTTTTGGAACGGTTAAACCACGTGTTTGATGCCAATGCCGAAGCAGGTGCCGCTGGGATCACGGCATTACTGCATAAGGGACGTATCGTCTTTATCGCTGATACACTTGTGCATGAGTGGCCGGACGAGAATGACCTGGCCAATATCGCCGAAAGCGGTGCGCGGGTGGCACGGCATCTGGGGCTTGAGCCGCGTGTAGCTTTCGTCAGCTTCTCTACTTTCGGGTATCCGGTATCTGAACGGGCCGAGAAAATGCATCTTGCCCCCGAAGTGCTTGATCGGCGCGGCGTTGACTTTGAATACGAAGGCGAGATGACGGTGGATGTGGCGCTGAACGCAGCCAGCCAAGCGAACTACCCATTCTCGCGGCTCACTGGTCCTGCCAATATTTTGGTCGTGCCTGCGCGGCACTCGGCCAGCATTTCGGTCAAGCTGATGCAGGAAATGGCGGGGGCGACGGTGATCGGTCCGATTCTTACGGGGCTCGATAAGTCGATCCAGATTTGCTCTTCGACCTCTACGGCGAATGACATTCTCAACATGGCCATTCTTGCGGCCTGTAAGGTGGGCTGATGATCTGGAACCTCGGCTCTATTAACGCGGATAACTTTTATTTGCTTCCTCATCTGCCGGGACCGGGAGAGACGGTTTCAGCCCGTGATTTCCGTCAGGGTCTGGGCGGTAAGGGGGCCAATATGTCGGTCGCCGCCGCGCGGGCCGGGACGCGCATCATGCATGTTGGTGCGCTTGGTGCCGATGGCGGCTGGGCGTTGGAGCGGCTGCTGGAATATGGGGTGGAAACGGCGCATATCACCCTGATGGAGGGCGTGACGGGCCATGCCAATATCGCGGTGGATCTGGAAGGTGAGAACAATATCGTTATCTTCCCCGGCACCAATCATGAAATCACCGAAGAGATGATAGGCGCGGCGCTGAGTGAGGCATCTGCGGGCGACTGGCTGTTGATGCAAAACGAAACCAACGGTCAGCGTTTCGCAGCGCAGACGGCCAAGACTTTGGGCTTGCATCTGGCCTATGCGGCGGCACCGTTTGATCCCGAGGCCGTGACAGCAATCATCGAACAGATTGATCTGCTGGTGCTAAACGAGGTCGAAGCAGCGCAGCTTCGGGCCGCCACCGGGGGTGAGCTGCGTCAATTGCCCGTCGATGATATCGTGGTGACGTTGGGTTCGGAAGGCTGCGAATGGGTCTCTAACAACGCACACCGTGTTGAATCTTTCCCCGCTTATAAGGTTGATGCAGTGGATACGACGGGGGCGGGGGACACTTTTACTGGTTATCTGGTGGCCGGGCTGGACCGGGGAATGAACATGCCGCAGGCAATCGATCTGGCGATGCGGGCCGGAGCCTTGATGGTCACGCGCCACGGAACTGCAGATGTGATCCCCGACCTGAAAGAGATCGGAGATCATGATTTTAGTATCTAACTGATGAATTAGAGCTTATTTGACAAAGGGCGCAGCGCTGCCCCAAAGCTGTTTTACGCGCGCATCACGGCCACAGCCGTTGCGATAGCGTTTGTAGGCCACAGATTTCTTAACCGCTACACCAACACTGCTGAACGCAAGTCGTTCGCTGCTTTTGTAGTAGTCTTGGTGGTAATCTTCGGCCGGATAGAAGGGTGTATCGCCAAGGATCGGGGTCACGATCTGGGTGCCAAGTGCGGCCTGTGCTCCGGCCTTTGCTTCTTCTGCCGCGCTTTTCTGGGCGGCGTTGCCAGCAAAGATTGCTGTGCGATAGCTATCCCCACGGTCACAAAACTGACCGCCCGCGTCCGTAGGATCAACCGAACGGAAAAACAGATCGAGCAGCGTATTGCGGCTGACCACGGCAGGGTCGAATTGGATCTGCACCGCCTCATAGTGGCCGGTGTTGCCGCCGGTGACTTCTTTGTAAGTGGGGTTTTTGGTGCGGCCGCCTGCAAAGCCTGAAACGGCTTCTTTTACGCCTTTCACGGATTCAAAATCCGCTTCTACACACCAAAAGCAGCCGCCTGCTACGGTGAGCACTTCAGTCTCTGCCGCTGCAGCGGGGCGGTTTTGCGCCACGAACCCAAGTGTGATGGCAAGGGTCAGGATCGCGGGTTTGAACATTGATTTTCGGAACATGGTGGTCCTCCTCTGGCATAGGGTTGCCGCTGAGACGTAGGTAGCGCAAGGCCGAGACGGGGAAAGTCACGCTGTGGTGAAGGCAATTTACCACTTGGCTTAGAGCGGTGATCTTTCTAGCCTCGCGGGCTGAACTGCAATTGGGAGAGTGTCATGCGTATCGCGATGTGGTCCGGGCCACGCAATTTGAGTACGGCGATGATGTATAGTTTTGGGGCGCGTCAGGACTTTACCGCGATAGATGAGCCTTTTTATGCAGCCTATCTGAAGGTCACTGGTCTGGACCACCCGATGCGCGGCGTGGTGCTGGCTGCACAGGAACAAGACCCTGCATTGGTCCCCAATGGGTTTGTACAGGACGGCGCGCGGCATCTTTATATGAAACATATGGCGCAGCATATGATCGATGGGTTCCCGCTGGATTGGGCGAAGGATTGTGTGAACGTTCACCTCATCCGGCATCCCGCGCGGGTGATCTCCAGCTACGCAGAAAAACGCGAAGAGCCGAGCTTAGCCGATATTGGTTTTGAACGTCAGGCCATGTTGTATGAACATCTTGGCGGGGTGATCATTGATAGTGCCGATATCCGCGCGAACCCCGAAGGTATGCTGCGCAAGCTATGCGCGGCGCTAAATTTAACCTTTGATCCCGCAATGTTGCGCTGGTCTGCCGGGCCACGACCTGAAGACGGCGTATGGGCGCCGCATTGGTACGGGACAATCCACAAAAGCACCGGTTTTGCTGGCCCCGAAGGAGCATTGAAGGAACTCGACCGCGCTCAACAAGAGGTCTTGGAAGAGGCTATGCCCTATTATGAGAAGCTTTTCACCAAGCGGATAAAATTAAACTAATAAATTTGAAACTTCTGTCCTCCTTTGTCGTGAGTGTAACGGCTGCATATGGGGGATGAATTAGATGAGAAGTATGACAAGCACCCTAATCGCCTTGGCGATGGTTACGGGTGGTGCTTGCGCCGATGCATATGCCACTGCCATGGCCGAAGCGTCAGACGATAATTTTTCTGATACGGCCGTAAGTGCGGAAAAGGTTATCGCGGATAAAAACGGTTGGTTGGTCATGTACCGGACCGATGAAGAAATGAAACCTGACGCGGTGATTGGCGTTGCCCCACTGCGCGCGGGGGAGGCCGAAGAAATTGCCCCGGTGCTGCAAAATGAGGTCGAGGAGGATGATATGGTTATGATGACAGTTCAACCTGACGATAACGCAAAGCAGAACGTGTTCGATGTTAAGCCGGAATCTAAAGATGGCGAGCCGAACAAACTGAAGGGTACATTGGTGATGAGGGTTGTGAGCGTAGAGTGATGTATTTCGACGCTTGTTAAGAAGAAGGCCCAGACGGAAACGTCTGGGCCTTCTTCTTTTGGCGCTCTTGGGGGAGGCCGCCGGGGGCGCTGCCCCCGGACCCCCGCGGGTATTTAAGAAAGGATGAAAGAGGGTCTGGGACCCGTGCTTCAGCCTTTGGTGCGTTTGTCGCGGGCGGCGAGCAGTTTGAGGCGCAGGGCGTTCAGTTGGATGAAGCCTGCGGCGTCTTTCTGGTCGTAGGCGCCGGCGTCGTCTTCAAAGGTCACATGGGCCTCGGAGTAAAGGCTGTGATCGGACCAGCGGCCCACGGTGCGAACGTGGCCTTTGTAGAGTTTCAGGCGCACGGTGCCGGTGACATGGGTTTGGCTTGCATCGATGGCGGCTTGCAGCATGGTGCGTTCGGGGCTGTACCAGAAGCCGTTGTAGATGAGCTCGGCGTATTTCGGCATCAGCTCGTCTTTTAGGTGCATGGCGCCGCGGTCGAGGGTGATGGATTCAATGCCGCGGTGAGCTTCGAGCAGGAGGGTGCCGCCGGGGGTTTCGTAGATGCCACGGGACTTCATGCCGACGAAGCGGCCTTCGACCAGATCGAGGCGCCCACAACCGTGTTTGCCGCCAAGCTCGTTGAGTTTGGTGAGGATCGTGGCGGGAGACATGGCTTCGCCGTTGATGCTAACGGCATCGCCGCGCTCGAAGCCGATTTCGACATATTCAGGGGTGTCGGGTGCGTCTTCGGGGCTGACTGTGCGCTGGTAGACGTAGTCGGGTGCATCGACGGCGGGATCTTCGAGGACTTTGCCTTCGGACGAGGTGTGCAGCAGGTTGGCGTCGACAGAGAATGGCGCTTCGCCGCGTTTGTCTTTGGCGATCGGGATCTGGTTTTCTTCCGCGAAGGCCAGCAATTTGGTGCGGCTCGACAGATCCCATTCGCGCCAAGGGGCGATCACCTTGATGTCAGGGTTCAGCGCATAGGCGGCCAGTTCGAAGCGAACTTGGTCATTGCCTTTGCCGGTGGCGCCGTGGGCGACCGCATCGGCGCCGGTTTCTTCGGCGATTTCTACCAGACGTTTGGAGATCAGCGGACGGGCGATGGAGGTGCCTAGGAGGTAGAGACCTTCATAAACTGCATTGGCGCGGAACATCGGGAAGACGAAGTCGCGCACGAACTCCTCACGTACGTCTTCGATATAGATGTTTTCAGGAGCGATGCCCATCATCTCGGCTTTTTTGCGGGCGGGCTCCAGCTCTTCACCTTGGCCAAGGTCGGCGGTGAATGTCACCACTTCGCAGCCATATTCGGTTTGCAGCCATTTCAGGATGATCGAGGTATCGAGGCCGCCGGAATAGGCAAGCACGACTTTCTTGGGCGCGGACATGACGGGTTTCCTTTCAAGTTCGCTCTGCGAGGTAGCGGTTTTCGCGGGCGCGGGCAAGATTGAAGCCTGCGTTGACCTATGCAGGCTGCGCGCCTATCGACGAAGAGCAGCAAGGAGAGCACAGATGGCGGATGAATTTGCACAGAAAGCACAGGCGGCGGCAGAGGCGTTGCGGGTGTTGTTTCCGGCCACACCACTGTTGCGGAATGAGCATCTGTCGGAGCGTTTTGACGCGGATATTTGGTTGAAACGTGAGGATTTGAGTCCTGTACGCTCTTACAAGCTGCGTGGCGCGTTCAATGCGATGCGCAAAGTTATTCCGGGGCAGGGGCTGTTTGTTTGTGCCTCGGCAGGCAACCATGCGCAGGGGGTGGCTTTTGCCTGTAGCCATTTCGGGGTGCGGGGCGTGATTTTCATGCCGGTGACGACGCCACAACAGAAAGTTCAGAAGACCCGTATTTTTGGCGGCGATAACGTCGAGATCCGGTTGGTCGGGGATTATTTCGACGCCACTCTGGCCGCTGCGCAGAACTTTTGCCGGGATGAGGGGGCGCATTTCCTGTCGCCCTTCGACGACGAGGATGTGATTGAGGGTCAGGCATCTGTTGCCGTTGAGATTGCCGAGCAATTAGGGCGGGTGCCGGACCGGGTGATCTTGCCGGTGGGCGGCGGCGGCCTGTCTTCGGGGGTGGTCAGTTATTTTGGCACCACCTGTGATTACACATTCGTTGAACCTGCCGGTGCGCCGAGCTTGGCGCGGGCGTTGGAAGTGGGGGCGCCGGTCGATGTCTCTCCGATTGATAACTTTGTCGATGGCGCCGCAGTGGCCAAGATAGGTGCGCGGACGTTTGAGCGGCTTCGCGGGGTGAACCCTGCGGATGTGGTGCATCTACCGGAGGATCGTATCTGCGTGACGATTAACGAGATGTTGAACGTCGAAGGCATCGTGTTGGAGCCAGCAGGCGCGCTGTCGATAGATGCGCTGGGCGAAGTGGCGGATCAAATTGTAGGCAAAACGGTGGTCTGTGTGGCCTCGGGCGGTAATTTCGATTTCGAGCGTTTGCCAGAGGTTAAGGAACGGGCGCAGCGCTATTCCGGGGTAAAGAAGTACTTCATCCTGCGTATGCCACAGCGGCCGGGCGCCTTGAAAGAGTTCCTGATGATGCTTGGGCCTGACGATGATATTTGCCGCTTTGAGTATCTTAAAAAATCAGCGCGCAATTTTGGTTCGGTTCTGATCGGGATCGAGACACGGCAGCCTGAGAATTTTAAGCCTTTCTTGGAGCAGTTGGGACAATCAGGTTTTACCTATACGGACATTACCAACGACGAGACGCTCGCGCAGTTTGTTTTGTGATGTGAGGTAACGTTCTAGAAACAGCCTGTCGCCCTCATTCGCGAGGGTTGCCACGGCTTCGCTGGCAGATAGCACCAGTGTGGCATGGTGTTGTTCTGTCGGTTCGGCAATCCGGCGTACGGGGTGGGCGACATAGATATGGCAGATTTTCTGCGCCCAAAGATCGTAATCCTTCATATAGGTGAAACGGCGGAACGCACCCAGACGGCGCGGGCGGGCGATGCGCCAACCGGTTTCTTCCAGCACTTCGCGGTGCAGCGCTTGAAGAGGGGATTCACCAGCCTCAATACCGCCACCGGGCAGTTGCACTTCGGTCTCGTCGCCCATTTCAAGCGTCATCAAAAAGCGGCTTTGCAGCGGCAGAATGGCATAGACGCCGGGGCGGGGTGTGTAGGTTTGGCCGGGCTGCGGTGCGCGGCCTGTACGTCTGATCATCTGCTGCCCCTTTTTCCATGGGTTGCTGCGCCTATATAGACGCGGTATGCCAAGCGGCCC
The DNA here is from genome assembly GCF_022788715.1 of Sulfitobacter sp. DSM 110093. Taxonomy (NCBI): domain Bacteria; kingdom Pseudomonadati; phylum Pseudomonadota; class Alphaproteobacteria; order Rhodobacterales; family Roseobacteraceae; genus Sulfitobacter; species Sulfitobacter sp. DSM 110093. The sequence goes on along the minus strand of NZ_CP085167.1, from coordinate 58,484 downwards.
CCGATAAGGAAACCCGATGACCCAAGGAACTAAAATCGCGTGGGACGATACCGTTCTGCCCTTTCAGCTTGATGATGTCGACATGCGCGGCCGCGTGGCGCGGCTTGATGGCGTGTTGGAAGGCATCCTGAAGCAGCACGATTACCCGCCGCAGGTTGAAGCTTTGGTGGCCGAGATGGCGTTGTTGACCGCATTGATCGGTCAGACGATCAAGCTGCGCTGGAAATTATCGCTACAGGTACAGTCCAAAGGCGCCGTTCGGATGATCGCGACCGATTACTACGGCCCCGAGAAGGAAGGCGAGCCTGCGCGCATCCGCGCCTATGCCAGCTATGATGCGGATCGGCTGACCGATGACGCCCCGTTTGAACAGATCGGCGAAGGCTATTTCGCGATCATGATTGACCAAGGCAAAGGCATGACCCCCTATCAGGGCATCACGCCGCTGGCTGGCGGGTCTTTGGCGGCCTGTGCAGAAGCCTATTTCGCCCAGTCCGAGCAGTTGCCGACACGCTTTTCGCTAAGCTTTGGCAAATCGTCCGGTCCGGGCGAGCCAGAGCATTGGCGTGCCGGTGGCATCATGTTGCAGCATATGCCCAAAGCCTCGCCGCTCTCGGCGTCGGGCGAAGGTACGGGTGAGGTCCTCAAGGCCGACGACTTGGTCGAAGGCGATGAGGCCGAGAATTGGAACCGCGTGAACATCCTGCTCGGCACGGTTGAAGATCTGGAACTGATCGGCCCCAGCGTGCCGCCGACCGACCTTCTGCTGCGATTGTTTCACGAGGAACAACCGCGGGTCTATGATGCGCAGCCGGTGCGTTTTGGGTGTACTTGCTCCGAAGATCGCGTGCGTCAAAGTCTGTCGATCTACTCAGCGCGCGATATCGAGAAGATGACAACTGATGATGGCCGAGTGACCGCCGATTGCCAATTCTGCGGCGCGCATTATGACCTCGACCCGGCCACGGTCGGTTTCGACGCTAAGGCCTGAGGTGAACGATCGGTTCCAGTCTTTCCGCAAGGCGCTCGCGCAGACAGGGGTGGAATCCTCTGACTTTGACCTGAATCCAGAGGTCTCGTTGCCCGCAGGCCGCAGCCTGCGGCCTGCGGGCGTGCTCGCGCCGGTGATTGATACGGGCGCGCGATTGGAACTGATCTTAACCAAACGCTCTTCGGCGTTGAAACACCACCCCGGACAGATAGCCTTTCCGGGGGGCAAACAAGACGGCGGCGATGCGGATGTTATCGCCGCCGCTTTGCGGGAAGCACGCGAAGAGATCGGCATGCCGAGCGACATCGTGGATGTTTTGGGGGTGCTGCCTGCCCATGAAACGGTCACCGGCTTTAGCGTGACCCCCGTGATCGGCTATGTGACGCGCGATTTCACCGTGGTGCCAGAGCCCGGCGAGGTTGAAGAGGTGTTTCGCGTGCCGCTAGACCATGTGCTGAACCCCAGCAATTATCTTGTCCATTCACGGCGTTGGCGGGGCCAGCGGCGGTATTATTACGCTGTTCCCTATGGCCCCTATTACATCTGGGGCGCGACCGCGCGTATGTTGCGGGCATGGGCGACTCGCATGAACACATGATTCCAACCACGACACGCTGGTTACATGACGCAGACGCACAGCGGGTTTGCCGCGTGGTGCGGGATGGCGGGCACCGTATCTATTTCGTCGGGGGCTGTGTGCGCGATGCACTGTTGGGCCTGCCGGACAGCGATGTTGACCTTTCCACCGATGCAACACCTGAGACTGTGATGACGCTGGCCAAGGCTGCCGGGGTCAAGGCTGTGCCGACAGGGATCGACCATGGTACGGTGACGTTGGTTTCTGGCGGCAAGCCGTTCGAGATCACCACCTTTCGCCGTGATGTCGAAACCGATGGCCGCCGTGCTGTTGTGGCCTTTTCCACCGATATCGCCGAAGATGCCCGCCGCCGTGATTTCACGATGAACGCGCTCTATGCCACGCCCGAGGGCCGTGTGATCGACCCGTTGGGCGGCCTGCTTGACCTGTACGCGCGACGGCTGCGTTTCATTGAGGATGCAGGTCAGCGTATCCGCGAGGATTATCTGCGCACCCTGCGCTATTTTCGCTTCATGGCGTGGTATGGCGACCCGGAGGCGGGGCCGGAGCCGGAGGCGCTGGATGCCATCGCGTCGAACTTGGATGGGTTAGAAACGCTTTCGGCAGAGCGGGTCGGGCAGGAGTTCAAAAAGCTGCTCCGCGCGCCGGATCCCGCCCCGGCCTTGGCGTTGATGCGGCAAACCGGTGCCTTGCCGGTGCTTTTGCCGGGGAGTGATGACCGCTGGCTATCCATGCTGGTTCATTTTGAACAAATGTTGGGGCTTGAGCCTGACTGGCTGGTTCGGCTGGCCGCGCTGGGCGGGGAAGCCTTGGCGGATCATCGTCTGCGGTTGAGCAAGGCAGAGGCCAAGCGCCTGACGGTGCTGCAAGAGCAAGGCTTTGCCGGGCCACCGCTGGCCGAACTTGCCTATCGTCATGGGGCAGGGATCGCCCGTGGCGCTGCATTGCTACGCGGCGTTATGGCAGAACAGATGCCCGAAACCACCGTGTTAGAGACGATTTCAAACGCCGCCACTGCCCGTTTTCCGGTAACGGCCAAAGACCTGATGCCAGCGGTCAAAGGCCCGGCCTTGGGGCAAGAGCTTGCCCGGTTGGAGCAAATCTGGATCAACTCCGGCTTCACTGTGGCCCGCGCGGAGTTGCTGCGAAAGCCCAGCTAGGTCGACATCGCGCGGAAATTCGGCTATCCAAACCGCATTACAAGGGAGATGGGCGAGCTGTACCGCGGGATCTGGTTTAGCTAAGCTGGCATAACCATTGCCGCGTATTTTGCACGTCTATTTCCAAGGTCTCCCCATGTTTCGCTTTTTCGAAAACCTCGTTGATCCCTATGTTGCCTATCGGGAAAAGGATCATCCGCCGCAGGGGCTTTGGCCCTTTTTGCGGGACTACGCGCAGCCCTTTAAAAAGGTCTTTGTCCTCGCCGGGGTGATGGCGATCCTTGTCGCGGCGATTGAGATTGGTCTGATCTACTATATGGGCCGTATCGTTGACCTGTTGGGCAGCGACCCTGCGCAGATGTGGGAGAATTACGGGACCGAATTGATCCTTGTCGCAGTCGCGGTGCTGTTCCTGCGGCCCTTGGTGCAAGCCTTTGACGTGATGCTGCTGAACAACGCCATCCTGCCGAACTTTGGCACCCTGATCCGCTGGCGGGCGCATCGGCATGTCTTGCGACAATCGGTCGGCTGGTTCGAGAATGATTTCGCCGGGCGTATCGCCAACCGGATCATGCAGACACCCCCGGCAGCGGGGGAGGTGGTCTTTCAGGTTTTCGATGCGATCTCTTACTCGCTAGCCTATATGATCGGCGCGGCGATCCTGCTTTCTACCTCCGATATCCGTTTGTTAGTGCCGCTTTTGGGCTGGTTTGTGCTCTACGGCGGCTTGGTGGCTTGGACGATTAAACGGGTCGGACCAGCGTCCAAAGCGGCGTCGGACGCGCGTTCGCAAGTGACCGGGCGCGTGGTGGATGCCTATACGAATATCCATTCAGTCAAGATGTTCGCGCACCATGATCTAGAGGTCGATTTTGCCGGAGAGGCCATCGAAGAGGCGCGGCGCACCTTCCAAGGCGAGATGCGCATCTTCACCATCATGGACGTGGTACTGACTATTTTGAATGGGATGCTGATCGTTGGCGTCGTTGGCTGGGCGTTGGTGCTTTGGATGGGCGGCGAAGCGAGTGTCGGTGTTGTGGCCGCTGCCGCAGCACTGGCGCTGCGCCTGAATTCGATGACCGGCTGGATCATGTGGGCGCTGTCGAGCTTTTTCCGTGAATTGGGTGTTGTGGCCGAGGGGATGGAGACCATTGCCCAGCCTCTCGCCCTGACCGACCGCCACGACGCGCCGTCGCTGAAGTTGACGGATGGGGAGATCGAGATGGCAGATCTAAGCCACCACTACGGGCGCGAAAGCGGCGGGCTCCAAGGCATCAATATCACCGTACAACCGGGCGAGAAGATTGGCCTTGTTGGCCGCTCCGGCGCGGGGAAATCGACCCTCGTGAAGCTGATGCTGCGGTTCTATGACGCCGAAGCGGGGCAGATCCGGATCGACGGGCAGGACATCTCCCAATTCCGGCAAGACAGTCTGCGGCGGCATATCGGTGTCGTGCAGCAGGATTCATCGCTGCTGCACCGCTCGGTGCGGGAAAACATCCTTTATGGCCGTCCCGACGCAACCGAGGCTGAGATGATCGCGGCTGCGAAACAGGCGCAGGCGCATGAGTTCATCCTTGATCTGACAGATCCGGAGGGGCGCTCGGGCTATGACGCGCGTGTAGGCGAGAGGGGCGTGAAGCTGTCCGGCGGGCAGCGTCAGCGCATCACGCTCGCGCGGGTGATCCTCAAGGACGCGCCGATCTTGCTGCTGGATGAGGCGACGAGCGCGCTCGACAGTGAGGTGGAGGCGGTGATTCAGGAAACGCTCTATGGCATGATGGCGGGTAAAACGGTCATCGCCATCGCGCACCGGCTGTCGACGATTGCCGAGATGGACCGAATTCTTGTTCTGGATCAGGGACGTATCGTCGAAGAAGGCACCCATGACGCGCTTTTGCAGAAAGCTGGCCTATATGCAGCCTTCTGGCACCGTCAGTCGGGCGGTTTTCTCGCATTGGATGACAAGACGTGAGCATTTCGAACTGGATCAACCCGTTTCACCCCGCCGATGGCCCGCCGCCGCAAACGCTGGGGGCTTTCATGCGCTGGTGCCTGTCGGGCGCTTGGCCGGTGCTCTGGCTCGCGGCTTTTCTGTCGGCAGCCGCCGGCGCGATGGAGGCGGGCACGGCGTGGATTTTGGGCAAGGTCATCGATGCCACGGTCAGCGCGGGCCCTGAGCGGTTCTTCGAAGGCAGCAGTCTGGTGTTGGTACTGGGCGCGGTGGCGTTCTTTCTGGTGGCGCGGCCCGTGCTGTTCGGTCTGTCCTCGGCCTCGAACGCGATCATGGTGCAACCCAATGTGAATCCGCTGGTGTTGTCGCGTTTGCACCGTTGGACGCTGGGGCAGAACGTCAATTTCTTTGACGAAGACTTCGCCGGCCGCATCGCGCAAAAGCAGATGCAGGCGGCGCGGGCGGTGACGGATGTGGCGGCTGAGGTGATCAACGTGGTGGCTTTTGCGCTGGCGTCCCTCGTGGGGTCGGTGGCGCTACTTTTGGCGATCGATTGGCGCGTGGCGGTTGGGTTTTCGGTCTGGCTGGTCATGTATCTGGCGCTGATCAACTGGTTCTTGCCGCGCGTGCGTAAGCGGGCGGCGGGCCGTGCCGGGGCGCGGGCGTTGGTGTCGGGGCAGGTGGTGGATACGATTACCAATATCAAGACGGTGAAGCTCTTTGCCCATGCCGATCACGAGGACCGCGCAGCGCTTTCCGCGATGCAAAGCTTTCGTGCCCGGGCGCTGGAGTTTGGCTATCTCGCCGCAGGGTTCCGTTTGGCGCTGATGAGCCTTGCGGGGCTTTTGCCGGTGCTTCTGCTTGGCGGGACGATCCTGCTGTGGCAGCGCGGTATGGCAAGCGAGGGGGATATCGTGGCCTCCGGTGCCATCGCGATCCGTATCGCACAGATGACCGGTTGGGTGTCTTTCACGCTGATGGCGATCTATTCCAACATTGGTGAGGTCGAAGACGGCATGCGCACCCTGACGCCGCGCGTGCGGTTGGACGACGGGCCTGATGCGCAAGAGTTGGTGGTGAAGGCCGGGCAGATCGAACTGCGCGACCTCGGTTTTGCCTATGGCCGCCAGACCGGCGGGATCGACCGGATTTCACTGACCATCAAACCAGGTGAGAAGCTGGGGATCGTTGGCGCTTCGGGGGCAGGGAAATCGACCCTCGTGGCGCTGCTTTTGCGGCTCTATGAACCGGAACAGGGCAAGATCGTGATTGACGGGATGGATACATCGGAAGTCACGCAAGAGAGCCTGCGGCGAAATATCGGTATGGTCACGCAAGAAACGGCGATGTTCAACCGCTCGGCCCGGGACAACATCCTTTACGGGCGACCCGACGCGACAGAGGCCGAGGTCATCGCGGCGGCGCAGCGTGCCGAGGCGCATGACTTCATTCAAGAGCTTGAAGATCACAAAGGCCGCCGTGGCTATGACGCGCACCTGGGGGAGCGGGGGGTGAAGCTTTCCGGCGGGCAGCGTCAGCGTATCGCCTTGGCCCGCGCCATTTTGAAAGACGCGCCTATTCTAGTGCTGGACGAGGCGACAAGCGCGCTGGATAGCGAAGTGGAGGCCGCCATTCAGCAGACCCTAGACCGTGTGATGGAGGGGAAAACCGTGCTTGCCATCGCGCACCGTCTGTCGACCCTGACAGAAATGGACCGCATCATGGTGTTGGACGCAGGCCGCATCGCAGAGATCGGCAGCCATGCTGATCTGCTTGCCCAAGACGGGCTTTATGCGCGCTATTGGCACCGTCAGTCGGGCGGGTTTCTGGATGTGAGGGCGGCGGAATAGGCTTTCGCTGTGGCGGTTGCCGCGCTATGGGCAGGCTATGACAGAACATCACATCTTGCGCCTTGGCCACCACGGCGACGGCATCGCCGAAGGTCCGATCTTTGCTCCGATGACCCTGCCGGGGGAAACCGTCAGCGGTGAAGTCGAGGGCCAACAGCTGCGCGACGTGCGGATTGTTACGCCGTCCGAACAGCGGGTCGCGCCGCCGTGCCGCCATTTCAAATCCTGCGGGGGCTGCCAGTTGCAGCATGCCGGAGATGATTTCGTGGCCGGGTGGAAGGTCGATGTGGTCCGCAATGCGCTGTCGGCGCATGGGTTAGAGACAGAATTTCGCCCCATCCAAACCTCGCCTGCGCAATCGCGCCGCCGGGCCACCTTTGCTGCGCGCCGCACGAAAAAGGGCGCCATGGCCGGGTTCCATGGCCGCGCTTCTGACGTGTTGATCGAGGTGCCGGGCTGTCAGTTGGTCGATCCCGCGCTCTTGCCGGGGTTGAAGGTTGCAGAGGAACTGGCGCTGATCGGCACCAGCCGCAAGGCCGAATTGGCCGTGACCGTGACGCTGTCGGAAGAGGGGCTGGACGTGTCGGTTGCCAATGGCAAACCGCTCGACGGGCCGCTGAGGCAGCAGTTGGCGCAGACCTGTGAGGCTTTGGCACTGGCACGGCTGACGTGGGATGGCGAGGTGATCGCGATGCGCGCACCGCCCGCGCAGCGCTTTGGCAACGCAGCGGTCACGCCCCCGCCGGGCGCTTTCCTACAAGCGACGCGCCATGGGGAGGCAGCCCTGCTTGCCGCAGTGACCGAAGCCGTTGGCGATGCCGATACCGTTGTCGATCTCTTCGCGGGCTGCGGTACTTTTGCTTTGCCCCTTGCACAAAAGGCGCGAGTACATGCGGTTGAGGGCGATGCCGAGATGATCGCCGCCTTGGAGGGTGGCTGGCGTCGCGCCAAGGGCGCCAAACCGGTCACTACGGCGACGCGCGATCTGTTTCGCCGCCCCCTTTTGCCAGATGAGTTGGCCAAGGTTGATGCCGTTGTGCTTGACCCGCCGCGCGCCGGAGCAGAGGCGCAGGTGGCCGAGATCATCCGTGCGCAGGTGTCTCGGGTGGCCTATGTGTCCTGCAATCCGGTAAGCTTTGCCCGTGACGTGCAAAACATGGTGTCAGCGGGGTATCGTCTCGACTGGGTTCAAGTCGTGGATCAGTTCCGTTGGTCCTCTCATGTTGAGCTTGCTGCCTGTCTGACCGCGCCTGAGAGCTAAGGCAAAGATGCCTTTTTTGATGCGGGTCATCACCTTTTTTTGAATGAAATGAATCGCTCTCTGTGCTACCGCGAGTAAAAAGGCCGGAATGGCCATGGCTTCGAGGGCACAGTGATGAAACGCAGGACAATGATACTTGGCGGCACCGCTATGGTGGCGCTTGGCGCATGCAGCAGCAGTAAATTCAAACGCTACAATGGTCCTGAAGTGACCTATGTGGTTGTGAACAAAAGCCAACGTCGCATGATGTTGCTGCATCATAACCGCGTTTTGGAAGACTACCCGATCAAGTTGGGCTTCGCTCCGGTAGGCCATAAAGTGGTCGAAGGCGACGGGCGTACGCCCGAAGGGCTATATCGAATCGACCGTCGCAATCCGAACAGCCGTTTTCATCTTTCGATTGGTATCGATTACCCGAACCAGTTGGATGCCGAATATGCACGTTCGATGGGCAAGAGCCCCGGAGGCGACATCTTTATTCACGGGCAGAAAGACCCGCGGAAGAAGGAAAAGCACGATTGGACTTGGGGCTGTATCGCCGTCACCAACAAAGAGATCGAAGATGTCTATGCGATGGTGCGCGATGGCACGCCGATTCTGATTACGCCCTAATAATCATATCGGCAGAAACGAAACCGGCCCCCGCAGGGGCCGGAAGAACCGCTAAATCATTGCAAGATCAGTTGCCGACAACCAGTGTCCACCAGATCTTGCCACCGTTTTCCTGATACCAAGAGAAACCCATCTGGCGGCCATCTGGCGCCATCAAGATGCGGCGGGTGTCTGGCTGCTCCATCCAAGCGGCGAGGGTCTCAAGCTCGGTCTCATAGGTTTCCGAGATCACTTCGCCGACGAGGCCACCGGTATAGCCAACGCGCTGGATGCGGTCGATTGGCGACGATCCATCAGAGCCAAAGTGCCAAGGACGGTTTTGCACCGACATATCGCGCGAGTGTGTCGCGGCGGCGGCGTTCAGTTTGGCATCCAGCGCCAAAGGCGTGACCCCGGCCGAGCTGCGCAGCGCATTCACCGAGTCGAGCATACGGAATTGGATTGTACCCGCGTCGGAACGGCTGATGCGGTAAGAGCCGCTGGCTTTGCCACCGGTCGTGCTGGACGGGGCACAGGCAGACAGCGCAACCGTCAGCGCCAGCAGGATGGACAGGATACGGATCATATGAGCGCTCCACGCAATTAAATTTTTCCTGCCTTACATCGGGGTGCGTTGCAGTTCAAACGCACATCGGCGTGAGTCTGCCATCAAACAGCGGTTTCAATTGAAACTGCGACTTTCAAGCCATATATGTGGCATTAATTAGCATAATTTCAGTTTGGAGACGCTCCATGTCCGCTCACCGTTTTTCGTTTCAGAGCCGTCGTGGCTTCCTTGCTGGCAGTGCTGCGATGCTTGCCACGCCGGCACTGGCGCAAGATACCTCTTCTTTTAACTCAGACGCGACCACCGAAGCAGAGCGCGATTTGACTGAATCGGTCAAACGCAATGTCTCTAGCTTTCGCATGTTGGATTGGCGGCCTTATTTCAGCGACACGCGCAACGGTGCGGTGCTGGTAGATATTGACAGCCGCGCGGTGCATTACTGGTCCGAAGATCAAAGCGTTTATAAGCTTTACCCTTCGTCCGTGCCCCTGACCGAAGACCTGACCCGTCGTGGCCGTACCCGGATCATCAAGAAAGTAGAGGGGCCAAGCTGGCGCCCGACGCCTTCGATGCTAAAGCGAAATCCTGAGTGGCCGCCCTATGTCGGCCCCGGCCCGGACAACCCCTTGGGCTCCCACGCGCTATACCTCAGCTGGACCTATTATCGTATCCACGGAACCCACGACACAAGAAAAATTGGACGTAAGTCTTCCAATGGTTGTATCGGGCTCTATAACGAACATATCGCCGAACTTTTTGCCTTCACAAAGGTCGGCACCCAAGTGTTGCTTATTTGACGACATTTTCCTGATTCCTTGATGCAATAGCTGATTCCGGGTTTGCAAACTTTTGCCGATACTGTTTAGAACGGAGTCACGAGGTAAGTCTTGGGCGCGTGTATGTACATGATACTGCACGCCTATTCTGGAGGTTATGTTATGAAGAAACTCGTTCTCGCCGCTGCTCTGTCCGCTGCTGCATCGACTGCTTTTGCTGGTTCGCTGGCCGAGCCAATCGTCGAAGCACCGGTTATCGTGGAAGAAACAACAGGTTCGTCCTCGGGCATCCTGGTTCCCCTGATCCTGTTGGCACTGGTTGCCGCAGCTGTTGCTTCCGACTAATCGGAACTGACGATCAAACGGAAAAGGCGGTGCAGTGCACCGCCTTTTTTGTATTCTGCGTATGGTTTTGAAAAGGGGCCGCCGCAGCGACCCCCGGATCGGCTTAGATCCAACCGGCTAGATTTTCGCTGATGATCGTGGTCAGTGCCTCGATATGCGCGTCATCATCGTTAAGGCATGGGATATAGGTGAAATCGTCACCGCCCGCCTCTTCAAAGCTCTCCTTGATCTCTTCGTTGATCTCTTCCAGCGTTTCGATGCAATCCGCCGAAAAGGCGGGCGCGCAGACGGCGATGCTTTTCTTGCCAGCTTTGGCCTGCCGGGCAACCTCTTCCACCGTGTAGGGCTGCAACCATTCTTCGGGGCCGAATTGCGATTGGAAGGTCGTCATTATCTCGCTGTCTTGCCAGCCCAAACGCTCTTTCAACAGGCGCGTCGTTTTCTGGCATTGGCAATGATAGGGGTCACCCTCCATCAGATAGCGCTGCGGCAGACCGTGGTAGGAGCAGACCAGCAGGTCGGGCTTCTTGTCCTTCGCGGCATAGGCACGCTCAACCGATTGGGCCAGCGCTTCGATATAGTCAGGGCGGTCGAAGTAGGGGGCAACGGTGCGCGACGCAGGCTGCCATTTCTCTTTGGCCAGCGCGGCAAAGAAAGCGTCATTCGCCGTCGCGGTCGTGGCCCCGGCATATTGCGGGTAAAGCGGGAAAAACAGGATCTTCTGGCATCCTGCGGCGGTCATCGCTTCGACCTTGGACCGGGTCGATGGGTTGCCGTAGCGCATGGCGTAATCGACCATCACATCGGCACCGTAACGCGCCTGCAGCGCCGCCTTGATCTTGGCAGTCTGCGACTTGGTGATCGTTGCCAGCGGGCTTTCGTTTTCGGCTTCGTTCCAGATGGATTTATACGCCGCGCCGCTGGTGAAGGGGCGTTTGGTCAGGATCACCGTTTGCAGCAGTGGTTGCCATTTCCACGGGCTATAGTCGATCACTCGACGGTCCGAGAGGAACTCGCTTAGGTAGCGGCGCATCGACCAATAATCATAACCGTCCGGCGTGCCGAGGTTGGCGAGCAGGACGCCAACCTTGGGACGCGGGACTTTGGGGTGGTCGCTGGGGCCGTGTTGGGGTTGGCCGGAGTCTGGTTGACCGGCGTCGGCTTGGGCGGATTGGGGCTGGGCTGCCTGCATGGGGTTTCCTCGCACATATCATCTGCGCAGAGATAGCCGCTCTGAGGGTCGGGTCAATCGGGGAGGGGCTCTTCGCGACTATTCAGCGCATCTGCAAGCCGCTGTTGTGCGGAACCGGGACGCAGGGGTCTCTGCTGACTATCGTCCGGCGCCCAACCGGCGAGGAAGATCATATCGAAGGTCGCGGTGACCCGGCCAGAGGCAGCGGTGAAATGGGTGGCATAAAGCTCTGCTGCCCGGATCAGAACCGCGCGGCCTGTGGGGCGGCGCAGCCGGGCTTGCAACGCGTTGCCTTCACCCATCTCGCGCAGATCGCGCATCAATGCCCAAGCGTTTTCGTATTCCACGGTCAGCGGTTGGCTATCGGCCACCGGCAGCGCCAGTCCGGCGCGTTGCAATAGCGCACCCAAATCGCGCAGTTCCCCCATCGGGGCAATGCGCGGCGACAGGCCGCCGGTCACTTCGGCTTCGGCTTGGCCAAGACAAGCCCGCAACTCATGCAGAGTCTGCCCGCCAAGCGCCACGGCGTGCAGCAGCCCATCGGGCCGCAGCGCACGGCGGCATTGGATCAATTGGCCGATGGGGTCATTCGCCCAATGCAGCCCCATGGCGTGGATCACCAGATCATGGGCCTGCGGTTCCAGCGCCAATACCTCGGCCTCGGGGATAATCTTGGCGTTGGGGAAGGCGGCCGCCCAGACCTGCGGGAAAGCGGTCACGATGGCTGGAGCGGTAAACGGTTTCTTAACCAGTCCCACCCGATCCTGAACCTCATCGGCGGCTGCCTGTTGCAAGAACATACCCCGCACCGTCGCGCGGGCGCGGCGATGGGCAAGGGCCGTGGGGTCGATCAGGGGAGGCTGTGCTGTCATGAGGAACACATAGAATGCCGCCACGGGGACTTCAAACAGCGGTGTCGTTAATTTACCCGCCGCGCTGTCTGGGCTGTGGCGGGGTGGTGGACGCAGATTTCGGGCTTTGCGGCACCTGTTGGCGTGACATGTCCTTTATCGGCGGCACGGTTTGCGATGCTTGCGGGGTGCCGCTGCCGGGTGGCGGCGATCTGGCTTCACCGCATTGTGATGCTTGTCTTGCCACACCGCGCCCTTGGGCACAGGGCCGTGCGGCGTTGCTCTATCGGGATATGGGGCGCAAACTGGTGCTGGCATTGAAACACGGCGACCGCCAAGAGATCGCTCGCCCCGCAGCCCGTTGGATGGCGCAGGCGGTGCAGGAAATTTTGCCCGAACAGGCGCTGATCGCTCCGGTGCCGTTGCATTGGCTACGGTTGCTGAAGCGGCGCTACAATCAATCGGCCCTGCTGGCCAAGGCGCTGTCGGCGCAGACTGGTCTCAGTTGGTGCCCTGACTTGCTGCAACGCACCCGGAGCACGCCCTCGCTTGATGGGTTGGGGCGGGTGGAACGGTTCGACGTGCTGCATGAGGCGATCCGCGTTCACCCACGACGGCGCCACAGATTGATCGCGCGGCCCGTGATTTTGGTGGATGATGTATTCACGTCGGGGGCCACACTAACGGCCACGACGCAGGCCTGTATTGATGCCGGTTCCGGCCCCGTTTTCGTGCTGGCACTGGCGCGCGTGGCCAAAGAGACCTAGATCACTGTGCAACGTTAACTGTTCAAAGGGTGATCTATGCAACCTGTCGAAATCTATACCTCCCCGCTTTGCGGGTTTTGCCATTCCGCCAAACGTCTGCTGACCCAAAAGGGCGCGGCTTTTGATGAGGTCGATGTTCTGTCCGAACCTGAGCGCAAGAAAGAGATGATCCAACGCGCTGGCGGTGCCCGTACCGTGCCTCAGATCTTTATCGGTGAGGTGCATGTAGGTGGCTGTGATGAGCTTTACGCACTGGACCGCGCTGGTAAACTCGACGCGCTGCTGCAAGACACATGAAAACCGCGCTGCTGCAACTCAACGTCTCGGACGATCCGGCCACCAATCTGATCGAAACCCGCGCCTTATTGCGCGAGGCGGTGGCGGGCGGGGCAGAATTTGTCTTGACGCCCGAGGTGACGAATTGCGTCAGCACCAGCCGGTCCCATCAGCAGGCAGTGCTCGCCTATGAGGAAGACGATGCCACCCTCGCCGCCCTGCGCGAAGAGGCGGCGAAGGCTGGTATCTGGCTGCTGATCGGTTCGCTTGCGCTTAAGACGCGCGGCGGCGACGGGCGTTTTGCTAATCGCTCATTCCTGATCTCTCCGCAGGGAGAGATTGTGGCCCGTTACGACAAGATCCATATGTTCGACGTGGATATCAGCGCGACAGAAACCTACCGAGAGTCCGCAGGCTATCGCCCCGGTGATAAGGCGGTAGTGGCCGAGACGCCCTTTGGTAAGATCGGCATGTCAGTTTGCTATGACATGCGCTTTCCCGCGCTTTATCAGGCACTTGCAGAGGCGGGGGCGCGTATCCTCACGATGCCTGCGGCGTTCTCTCCGGTGACGGGGGCCGCGCATTGGCACAGTCTGCTGCGGGCGCGGGCGATTGAGAATGGCTGCTATGTGCTGGCTCCGGCGCAGACCGGCACCCATGCCAGCACCGAGCATAAGACCCGCGACACCTATGGGCATTCGCTGGTTGTGGCCCCTTGGGGGGAGGTTGTGTTGGATGCCGGGACGGCCCCCGGCGTTTACTTTTGTGACATGGACATGGAAGAATGTGACAAGGCCCGCGCCAAAGTGCCCAGCCTTGCCAACCGCCGCACCTTTGCCGCGCCCTGACCGGACCTAAGATGACCGACGATAAAAATACCCTTGCGATCATGCTGTTCGGTGAATTGCTGGCCGCCGATCAACAGGTGCGCAGTCGCCTAACGCGGGTTCTGCCGCGCGGGATGGAGATCTCGCATTTTTCGGTGCTGAACTCTCTGTCGTGGCACGGCGGCGAACGCTCGCCCGCGCAATTGGCCGAGACATTCAACGTCACCCGCGGGGCGATGACCAACACGCTCAGCAAACTGGAGTGGGCCGGTTATGTTCATATTCGCCCCGATTGGGATGACGCGCGGCGCAAGATGGTTGCGATCAGCCCCGCCGGGCGGCAGGCACGGGATGCCGCGGTGAACGCGATCACGCCGATGATTTCCAACGTGGTGGATGATCTGGGCGAAGAGCAGGTCCGCGCCACGCTGCCGATCCTGCGCGCGCTCAGGCGTCAGTTGAGCCAGGGTTAAGGCCCGGATTAAGGCTGGCGGTCACGTAGTTCACGCTCAGATCCCGATCCGACAGACGCCAAGACCATGCAACGGGGTTAAAGACGAAACCCTTGCGGTCCACAGGCTCCAGCCCGGCGCGGTTCAGCAGCTCATAAAGCTCATCGGGGGTGATGAACTTGTTCCAGTCATGTGTGCCCTTAGGCAGCCAGCGCATCACATGCTCTGCGCCCACAATCGCCATCATGAAGGATTTGGGATTGCGGTTCAGGGTCGAACAGATGTGCAGCCCGCCGGGTTTCAGCAGGCGGCGGCAGGCGATCAGGTAGTCGATGGGGGAGGCAACGTGTTCAACGACCTCCATATTCAGCACGACGTCAAATTTCTCACCGGCCTCGGCCATATCCTCGGCGGTGGTGTGGCGATAATCAATCTCCAGCCCCGACTGCTGCGCGTGAATTTGCGCGACGGGGATGTTGCCCGCCGCCGCATCCGCGCCGACCACCTCGGCCCCCAGCCGGGCCATCGGTTCCGACAGCAGCCCGCCGCCGCACCCGATGTCGAGAATGCGCAGACCCTTAAACGGCGCGTCGGCAGTTAGATCGCGGTCAAACTCCCCGGCGATTTGGCTGGTGATATAATCCAATCGGCAGGGGTTCAGCATATGCAGCGGCTTGAACTTGCCGTTCAAATCCCACCATTCGGCGGCCATCGCCTCGAATTTGGCGATCTCGGCGGGGTCGATGGTTGATTGATCCGCTTGCATTCTGATCTCCCTGTGCTCTTTTGGGTTCAATGACTATATAGGGCGGCAATGGACAAGTATCCCGACCAAAAACGCGACGCAGCGCATCTTTATCCGCCGGTGGAGCCTTTCGACCAGCGGATGTTGTCTGTGGGGCAGGGGCATCAGGTTTATGTAGAGCAATGCGGCAACCCCGATGGTATCCCCGTTGTCGTGCTCCATGGCGGCCCCGGTGGCGGCTGTAGCCCGGCAATGCGGCGTTATTTCGATCCCAAGGTGTACCGGGTGGTACTGTTTGACCAACGCGGCTGCGGACGCTCCACCCCGCATGCGTCGGTCACGGACAACACGACATGGCATTTGGTCGCGGATATCGAGCTGATTCGCAGCACACTCGGCATCGACAAATGGATGGTTTTTGGCGGTTCTTGGGGGGCGACCTTGGCCCTGATCTATGCCCAAGCGCATCCAGAGGCCGTGCGCCATCTGATCCTGCGTGGTGTGTTTCTCATGACGCAAGCCGAGCTTGATTGGTTCTACGGCGGCGGGGCCGGGCGATTCTGGCCCGAACTTTGGGCGCGCTTTGTAAATATGATCCCCGAAGGGGAGCACGCTGATCTAATCGCGGCTTACCACCGACGGCTGTTTTCGGGCGATCTGGGGGTTGAGCAGAACTATGGCCGCGCATGGGCCGCGTGGGAGAATGCGCTGGCGTCGGTGCATTCTGATGGCGTTTCGCACGGTGGGCCATCGGCCTATGCGCGGGCGTTTTCGCGGTTAGAGAACCATTACTTCACCAACAATGGATTTTTGGAGTTCGACGGTCAGATCCTCGAACATATGGGCCGCATCGCGCATATTCCGGGGGTGATCGTGCAGGGGCGCTATGACATGATTTGTCCCCCTTCGGGCGCCTATGCGCTGGCGGAGCGCTGGCCCAATGCCGATCTGCGGATGATCCGCAACGCGGGCCACGCCCTGTCAGAGCCGGGGATCAGTGCAGAACTGGTGCGGACCATGGATAGGATTTGCCAGTGACGCGCGGGCGCAACTCTCTGCTGGATCGCCGGGCGCTTTTCACCACCGGTGCGGCTGCGGCTTTGCTGGCCGCGACAGGTGCGGGCGCCGGAGAGCCACCCCGGCGCGGGGGCCGTTTGCGGCTGGCGCTTTCGGGTGCCACGCGTGACGACACTTGGGTCAAAGGCGACGGTCTGTTCATGCAGGTCGCGCGGCAGGGGCTGATTTTTGACACGCTGACCGAAGTTACGGGCAATGGCATCCTCAAAGGTGAGTTGGCGACTGGCTGGCAAGCCAGCGACGGCGCGCGGCAATGGCAATTCGATCTGCGCCCCGATGTGCGCTTTCACGATGGCAGCCCGCTGACCGCCCGCGATGTTGTGGCCAGTCTGCAATCCGTCCTGACCGAAGCTGAGGTCGCGGTGCAAGACGACCTGAAGGTGCAGGTCACATTGGCCGCGGCGAATCCCGACCTGCCGCTGCTGCTGGCGCAATCGCGCTATGTGATCCGCCCGGCGCATGCCGCAGAGGCCGGGATCGGCACCGGGCTTTACAGTCTGCGGCGCTTTTCCGCCGGGCGTCAGGTTTTGGCCGAGCGGGTGGAGAGCCATTACAAGGACGGCACAGCCGGATGGTTCGATACGGTCGAGCTTGTCTCGATCCCCGCGCGGGAGGTCCGGGCGCAAGCACTGAGCGAAGGGCTTGTGGATGCAGCGGATTTACCCGCGGGGCCCCGCTATCGCGAGCGGGGTGATGTGACACTTCAGGCAGATAGCGCCGGCGGGGTCAGCGCCCTGTCGGACAATCTGCGCCAACCGCCGAACCCCGGACGCCAAGCGCCGATGGACAACCTGCGCGCGGCTGAGCGGTGGTGGTTCGGCTGAGAGGGGTTGCAGTTTCAGGCTTTCCGGCCTATATCCCCTTTCAACAGCGGCGCTTTCGGGTCCAAACCGAAGGCTCCACCGATCTTGAACACGGGCCGCGCGCCCGTTTTTTTATGCCTGAACGAAACTGCCAGATTTAAATTGGATGTCTCATGTCGAATGACCTGATTGCCAAAGCCGCCATTGACCGCCGCCTGGCCGAGATCATCACCCCGGTGATCGAGGACATGGGCTTTGAGTTGGTGCGCGTCCGCCTGATGTCGGGCAAGTCTACCATCCTGCAAGTCATGGCCGACCGGCCTGATGGCGGGATCGAGGTGGACGAATGCGCCAAAATCTCGCAGGCCATCGGCGCGGTCTTGGATGTCGAAGATCCGATTTTGGACGAATATTCGCTTGAGGTTTCCAGCCCCGGCATCGACCGCCCGCTGACGCGGCTTAAGGATTTCGATGCCTTTGAGGGCTATGAGGCCAAGATTGAGACCACCGAACTGATCGATGGCCGCCGCCGCTTTAAGGGTGAGCTGGCTGGCGTTGAAGGTGGCGAAGTGCTGATCAATGTCGAAGAAGGCACCATCGGCTTGCAGTTCGACTGGCTCAGCGATGCCAAGCTGGTGCTGACCGACGACCTGATCAAAGAAATGCTCCGCCAGCGCAAAGCGTCCGGCGCGATCGACGAAAACGAATTTGATGATATCGAGACTGAAGAGTCTGCTGAGGGAGACACCTAATGGCCATTACATCTGCAAACCAGCTTGAGCTGTTGCAAACCGCCGAGGCAGTTGCGCGCGAAAAGATGATCGACCCCGGTCTGGTCGTCGAAGCGATGGAAGAATCCCTCGCCCGTGCCGCCAAGTCCCGCTACGGCGCCGAGATGGACATCCGGGTCGATATCGACCGCAAGACCGGCAAAGCGACCTTCACCCGCGTTCGCACTGTGGTCGAGGACGAAGAGCTTGAGAACTATCAAGCCGAATTTACGGTAGACCAAGCCAAGCAGTATATGGCTGACCCCAAGGTCGGCGACACTTACGTCGAAGAAGTCCCCCCGGTTGAGATGGGCCGCATCGCGGCGCAGTCGGCCAAGCAGGTAATTCTGCAGAAGGTCCGCGAAGCTGAGCGTGATCGCCAGTTCGAAGAATTCAAAGACCGCGCCGGTACAATCATCAACGGTCTGGTCAAGCGCGAGGAGTACGGCAACGTTATCGTCGATGTGGGCGCTGGCGAAGCGATCCTGCGCCGGAACGAAAAGATCGGCCGCGAAAGCTATCGCCCGAACGACCGTATCCGCGTTTACATCAAAGACGTGCGCCGCGAGCAGCGTGGCCCGCAGATTTTCCTGAGCCGCACCGCGCCTGAGTTCATGGCCGAGTTGTTCAAGATGGAAGTGCCGGAAATCTATGACGGCATCATCGAGATCAAAGCCGTCGCCCGTGACCCCGGTTCGCGCGCAAAGATCGCCGTGATTTCGCATGACGGCTCCATCGACCCTGTCGGTGCCTGTGTTGGTATGCGCGGTAGCCGCGTGCAGGCCGTCGTGAACGAGCTTCAGGGCGAGAAAATCGACATCATCCCGTGGAACGAAGACCAGCCGACCTTCCTTGTGAACGCGCTTCAGCCTGCGGAAGTGTCGAAAGTGGTTCTGGACGAAGAAGCCGGTAAAATCGAAGTCGTCGTTCCCGAAGAGCAGCTGTCGCTTGCGATTGGCCGCCGTGGTCAGAACGTGCGTCTGGCCAGCCAGTTGACCGGTCTCGATATCGACATCATGACCGAAGAGCAGGAAAGCCAGCGCCGTCAGGCCGAGTTCGAACTGCGCACCAAGCTGTTCATGGACAACCTCGATCTGGACGAATTCTTTGCCCAGCTTCTGGTTTCCGAAGGCTTTACCAACCTCGAAGAAGTGGCTTATGTCGAAGTTGACGAGCTGCTGGTCATCGACGGTGTGGACGAAGACACCGCTGGCGAGTTGCAGGCCCGTGCCCGTGATGTGCTCGAAGCGCAGAACAAAGCTGCACTTGATAACGCCCGCGCCTTGGGTGTCGAAGACAGCCTGGTTGAATTTGAGGGTCTGACCCCCCAAATGTTAGAAGCGCTGGCAAAAGACGACGTGAAAACCTTGGAAGATTTCGCCACCTGTGCCGATTGGGAACTGGCTGGCGGCTGGACCACGGTCAACGGCGAGCGTGTTAAGGACGATGGTGCGCTTGAGCCCTTTGAGGTCAGCCTTGAAGACGCCCAAGCTATGATCATGACCGCCCGTGTCATGCTGGGCTGGGTCGACCCGACCGAGCTTGAAGCCGACGCGGACGAAGACGACGTAGAAACAGACGGCGAGAACGCCGAGGAGGCCGAGGCCTAATCGGGCCTCGGGGGTTGCACATGGGACGCGGTGGCGCTTCGAATGACCAGCAGACTGGTCCAGAACGCAAGTGCATTGCCACGGGCGACGTGCAGCCAAAACACGGGTTGATCCGTTTTGTGATCGGCCCGGACAATCAGGTTTACCCGGATATTTTGGGTAAACTGCCGGGTCGGGGCATTTATGTCTCGGCTGACCGTGCCGCGCTGGAACTTGCGGTAAAGAAAAAGGCCTTTGCTCGGTCGGCGAAACAGCCGGTCACGCTGCCAGAGGGGTTGATCGACGAAGTCGAGCAACAATTGGCGCGCCGGGTGGTGGACTTGATCTCGCTCCAGCGCAAGGCAGGCAAGGCGGTCGCCGGCTACGAAAAGGTCAAGGGTTGGTTGCAAACCGAAGAGGCCGAAGTATTGATACAGGCCGTAGACGGGTCAGGGCGCGGTAAGTCCAAGCTGAGCACCCCTCATTACGGTCACTACATCGGTTGGTTGACAGCCGATGAATTGGGTTTGGCATTCGGTCGCCAAACTGTGATACATGGGGCGCTCGCCTCTGGCGGACTCACGCAACGTGTTGTAGAGGAAGCCGGACGACTTAAAGGCGTGCGCGTAAACGAGGGTGGCAGCGGCCATCCGAAAGGATAGACGAGCTTCATGAGCGATAGTGACGGCAAGAAAACATTGGGTCTGCGCGGCGGCGCACGTCCGGGGAATGTAAAGCAAAGCTTTAGCCACGGGCGGACCAAGAACGTTGTGGTCGAAACCAAGCGCAAGCGTGTTGTGGTGCCCAAGCCGGGTGGCCAGAAACCAACCGGGCCGGGTGCCGGGCCGATTGGGGATCCCAAGAAACGTCCCGCAGGCATCACCGATGCCGAGATGGAGCGTCGTCTGAAGGCTGTTCAGGCCGCCAAAGCCCGTGAGGTTGAGGAAGCCGCAGCGCGTGAGGCCGAGGAAAAGGCCCGCGCCGAGGAGCGTGAGCGCCGCCGGGCAGAGATCGAAGCCAAGGAACGCGAAGAGCGTGAGCGCGAGGAAAGCCTTAAGGCGAAAGCCGAGGAAGACGCACGCCGCAAAGCAGAGGCCGAAGCGGCAGCTGCCGCTCCCGCGCCAGAACCTGCCGCCGCGCGTGAGCCGGGCAACAAGCCCATGCCCGCCGCAACGCCGCGTAAGACCACAGAGCGTGACCGCGACGACACCAAAAAGCGTAGCAAGGGTGGCGACAGCCGCCGTTCTGGTAAGCTGACAGTAAACCAAGCCCTCAACGGTGGCGAAGGTGGCCGTCAACGCTCCATGGCGCAGATGAAGCGCAAGCAGGAACGTGCGCGTCAAAAAGCCATGGGTGGTCAAGTTGAGCGCGAGAAGATCGTGCGCAATGTCAATCTGCCCCCTGCGATTGTTGTATCCGAGCTTGCCAACCGTATGGCCGAAAAGACTGGCGCTGTTGTAAAAGCGCTGATGCAGAACGGCATGATGGTCACGCAGAATGAAACCATCGACGCGGATACTGCTGAACTCATCATCGAAGAGTTTGGCCACAAGGTTGTGCGCGTCAGCGACTCTGATGTCGAAGATGTCATCAAAGAGATCGTAGACAAGCCCGAAGACCTGCAAGGTCGTCCCCCGGTCATCACGATCATGGGCCACGTCGACCACGGTAAAACATCGCTGCTCGACGCGATCCGTAATGCGAAAGTGGTTGCTGGCGAAGCCGGCGGGATCACCCAGCACATCGGTGCCTATCAGGTCACGACCGACAATGGCGCGGTGCTGTCCTTCCTTGATACGCCCGGACACGCGGCCTTTACCTCCATGCGTTCGCGTGGCGCTCAGGTAACGGATATCGTGGTTCTGGTGGTCGCGGCGGATGACGCCGTGATGCCGCAGACGATCGAAGCGATTGCCCACGCGAAAGCGGCCAAAGTGCCGATGATCGTAGCGATCAACAAGGTCGATAAGCCTGCTGCGAACCCTGATAAGGTCCGGACGGATCTGCTTCAGCACGAAGTCATCGTCGAGAAGATGTCTGGCGATGTGCAGGACGTCGAAGTTTCGGCGGCCACGGGCCAAGGTCTAGACGAGTTGCTCGAAGCGATTGCATTGCAGTCCGAGATCCTCGAACTGAAGGCGAACCCAGACCGGGCCGCTGTTGGTGCGGTGATCGAAGCGCAGCTTGATGTGGGCCGTGGCCCTGTTGCGACTGTTCTGGTTCAGAACGGCACGCTGCGTCAGGGTGATATCTTTGTTGTGGGTGAGCAGTACGGTAAGGTTCGTGCGCTGATCAACGACCAAGGCGAGCGCGTCAAAGAAGCAGGTCCTTCGGTGCCGGTTGAGGTGCTTGGCATCAACGGCACGCCAGAGGCCGGTGACGTATTGAACGTGACCGAGACCGAAGCGCAGGCTCGCGAGATTGCGGAATACCGCGCCAATGCAGCTAAGGACAAACGTGCCGCTGCTGGTGCTGCGACGACGCTGGAACAGCTTATGGCCAATGCCAAGGCGAACGAAGACGTCAGCGAGCTGCCGATCTTGGTCAAAGCCGACGTGCAGGGTTCTGCTGAAGCGATCGTTCAGGCGATGGAGAAAATCGGCAACGACGAAGTCCGCGTTCGGGTTCTGCACTCCGGTGTGGGCGCGATCACCGAGACGGATGTCGGTCTGGCCGAAGCCTCTGGCGCACCGATCATGGGCTTCAACGTCCGTGCCAACGCCTCGGCCCGGAACACGGCCAACCAGAAGGGCGTCGAAATCCGTTACTACTCGGTCATTTATGACCTTGTGGATGACGTAAAAGCGGCTGCAAGCGGTCTGCTGAGCGCCGAGATCAAAGAGAACTTCATTGGCTATGCCAACATCAAAGAAGTCTTCAAGGTCACCGGTGTGGGTAAAGTTGCAGGCTGTCTGGTTACCGAGGGCATCGCCCGCCGCAGCGCGGGTGTGCGTCTGCTGCGCGACAACGTCGTGATCCACGAAGGCACACTGAAAACGCTCAAGCGCTTCAAAGACGAGGTGCCTGAAGTCCAGTCCGGTCAGGAATGCGGCATGGCGTTTGAGAACTACGATGACATCCGTCCCGACGATGTGATCGAGATCTTCGAGCGCGAAGAAGTGACCCGCACATTGGCCTAAGCCAAGCGCTTACAAGACAAATTCCCCAGAGGCCCGGTCAAATTGCCGGGCCTCTGCTTTTGTGAATGCCTTTTTGCTATCGTCAAAGCTGATCCGAGCGAGATTGACGTGCAGGGGCGAGATATCAATCAGGTTGAAATCATTCGGCTCGCCACGCTGCCTGGAGGATAGGCTCGTGCCAGCATGAAGCTGGATCGCGAGATGGCCGTCATGTTCGGGGGCAGGATGGGCAAAGGTGCCTGCGTGCCAGATGTGCAGATGGCCCGATAAGATCAGGTCAGCGCCGCAGTCTAGCAGCCGCCGTAAGGCGCGTTGTGCACCGGGAATAGGCCGTTTCTTTGTCTCTGTAGGGTGATCGAGTGGATGGTGGCACACAGCAATGCGCATGGTGTCTTTCCCCCCGCCTGATAGCGCGCGACAGGCGCGACGCAGCCGATGAAGGCCTAGTTTTCCGGTTTGCCATTTGAACCTGTCGACCGTGTTGATCCCGACAGCAATGAAATCCGCGCCATGATGTACCGGGGTCAGATCGCGGGCGATCCAACGGCGGTAATACCGCCACGGCATCATAAAACGCGTGAATGGGCGGTGCAGTGGAATGTCGTGATTGCCAGGCACGCTTAGAACTGGCGCATTGATGCGATCAATAAATGCCCGCGCCGCGCGATATTCCTTTTCCCGCGCCCGCTGTGTCAGGTCTCCTGAAATGATAACCAAGTCGGGATCATAGCCGTTCACCGCGTTCAGCAAAGGGGTCAAAAGATCGGGGCGATCCTTGCCAAAATGTAGGTCTGATAGATGGATCAAACGGCTCATCTCACGGCCTCCTTCCCAGCAATGGGAGCGTAAATATGGATGGGCGACACCGCACGGGTAAGACGGTAAGGGCCTTTCATAATGGAAACCTCTCCGTCCCGCGCAACATAGCGTTTGCGCTGTTTCATGCGGATTTCGATTTCTGACCCGCAGAGCATTTCATAATCCGTATGGGGTTTGGCTAACCCTGTGGCCAAGGCGATGGCGTGGCGCAGAAGGCCGAAGCGGTAGGTGTCGGGAGCGACCAGCAACACCATGTCGCCGCGTGCAATGCAATCTTGGCCATCAAGCCCCATCTGATCCAATTGGAAAGCGTTGTTTACCACAAAGACCAGCGGCGTGCGCAGTGTGTTTTCCTTGCCGTCTACGACAATGGTTAGCTTTAGCGTCGTCCGGAAGTCGATCAATGCTTTGATGACCGACCAATAGGCGGCGATCCTGCTGCGGCCCCAACGACGATAGATCCCTTCGCGTGTTTTGAGAATCGCGGGATAAGCGCCGATGCTCGCGTTGTTCAGGAACGTCTCCCCATTTATCGTGGCCACATGCACCGAGCGGCTTTCCCCACTGGCGATCAGGTCTACCGCTCGATCAAGGTCTTCGGGGATGCCCATAGAGCGTGCAAAGTAATTAAAGGTACCTTGCGGGATAATCCCAAGTGGCCGATCTTGTTCTACCATCGCCGAGGTCACGCCCGAGATGGTGCCATCCCCGCCGGCCACGGCAATGATGCCATTACCCTTAGACAGCGCCTGATGCGCTGCACTTTTGGGATCGTTACGTTTGTCTATATGAATAAATTCAGCCGTGATACCGTGCCGCGCAAATGCGTTTCGGATCGTTGTTTCGGCTTGGTCACCGTTTTGACGGCCTGAACCGCGGTTAAGAATGACAATAGCGCGCTGCGATGACATAATTTTCCCTACCAAATGGTAGGGTAAAACGCGCCGGAACGCCTATTCGTTCACTCAAATAGGCGTTCCATTGTGATTTTCTTAGACTGGCGTGCCTTCGAAAATCTTTCCGTCAACTCGGACGGCCATGCGGCCCCCGGCTAACATTTTTACAAAAATACCCTGAACGTAAATGGAACTTCCGATAGTGATCGTTTTCAGCATGTCGGCACCCTTTCATACAGATGTTACAAGTCTGCCTCAGTATGGTGCGTTGATGGTTAAATATTTTGCAACATGCTGAGCTAGAGTAATTACTAGGGCATTTATGCAACGATCCGCTAGAGCAAGTCACGCAGAGTTGATATAAGCGGCACGTCTGCTTCGGGCATGGGATAGGCGCGCATTTCGTTTGGGCGGACCCATTTCAACGTCTGCCCCTCACGTGAAACAGGCGTTCCGCCCCATTTGCGACAAGCAAAAAGCGGCATCAGCAGATGAAAATCACTATAGCTATGGCTGGCAAAGGTCAGCGGAGCGAGACAGGATTCCCATGTCTCGATCCCCAGTTCTTCGTGCAGTTCACGGATCAGCGCCGCTTCGGGTGTTTCCCCGGGTTCGATCTTGCCGCCCGGAAACTCCCAGAGGCCAGCCATGGGCTTGCCTTCGGGCCGCTGGGCCAGAAGGACGCGACCATCGATGTCGATCAACGCGGCAGCAGAGACGAGTACTGTCTTCATCGGGTCAAGACCGATAATCGGCGTTGATGTCGATGTAGCCGTGGGTCAGGTCGCAGGTCCAGACCGTGCAAGCGCCTTCGCCGAGGCCTAGGTCAACGCCGATCACGATATTTTCGCCCTGCATATGCGCAGCGGCGTCATCCTCTGAATAATCAGGACTGCGCCAGCCGTCTCGTGCGACTTCAACATCGCCGAACCGGATCGACAGGCGGTCGCGGTCTGCTGCGGCGCCGGATTTGCCGATGGCCATCACGACGCGGCCCCAGTTAGGGTCTTGTCCTGCGATGGCGGTTTTGATCAGCGGAGAGTTCGCGATGGCCATGGCGTGAACCTTGGCTTCGGTATCATTCGACGCACCCGTCACGGCTACTTCGACGAACTTTTGTGCCCCTTCGCCGTCTTTGACGACCTGATGCGCCAGATCAAGCATCACATCGCGCAGCGCTGCGTCAAAGTCTTCGTTGTCGGATACATCGACGCCGGATGCACCCGTAGCGGCCATAATCAGCGCGTCTGACGTTGATGTGTCGCTATCAACGGTGATGCAGTTGAACGTCGTCTCTGTATGGGTCGACAGGCGCTGTTGCAGTTTGTCTTGGGAAATCACAGCGTCAGTAAAGATATACACCAGCATGGTGGCCATATCCGGGGCAATCATGCCCGATCCTTTGGCAATACCGGCGATTGAAACGGTTTCCCCGTCAATCTTGAGCGTGGCGCTGGCGCCTTTCGGGAAAGTGTCGGTGGTCATGATCGCCTGTGCGGCGTCTTCGATGCCTGCAGGGTCAAGTTTCGTGTGAAGGTCTCCCAACACAGCGGTAATACGCTCATGGGGCAGCGGTTCACCGATGACACCAGTAGAGGAGGTGAACACCCGCGATTGTGGCACGCCGCAGGCTTCGGCAGCGGCGGCGGTGATCGCCTCAACCGCGTCGGTGCCGCCGCGCCCGGTAAAGGCGTTGGCATTGCCGGAGTTCACGACGATGGCGGCGCCGTCATCCGAGGCGCCGCCAATTTTTGCCTGGCAGTCCAGAACCGGGGCCGCGCGGGTGGCAGAGCGCGTAAACGCCCCCGCCACTGCGCTGCCCGGCGCCAGTTTCGCCAACATCACATCGGTGCGCCCTTGATAGCGCACGCCAGCGGCGATGGTGGCAAATGTCACGCCGTCGATGACCGGCAGTTCAGGGAAACGGGCCGGGGCGAGCGGCGAGACAGCCAGTGATTTAGCCATGAGTTAGTTCAGCCATTCAGTGTTTTTGAGAACAGTAGGGTCGATGCCTTCTGCGGCGCTGCGGTCAACCTCGGCGGCTTCGGTGAGGCTTTCGATGGCTTCCTGCACCTTGGTCTGGCGCACTTGGGTCTCAAGCTCTTCGCGCACATCTTCCAGCGCGGGCGCTTCGCCTGTGCGAGTTTCGTTCAGCTTGATCACATGCCAGCCAAACTGGGTTTCCACGGGATCAGACACGCTGCCAGCTTCCATGCCAGCCACGGCCTCTTCAAAGGCGGGAACCATCATGCCGGGGCCGAACCAACCAAGCGAACCGCCACCGGGGCCGGAGGGGCCGGTCGATTTCTCTTTCGCCACTTCGGCAAAGTCCGCGCCGCCGTCGAGTTCTTCTTTGATCGCGTCGGCTTCTTCCTTGGTTTCGACGAGGATATGCGAGGCGTTGAATTCCTGCTCAGGCTCTGCGTCTTTGTACTGCGCGTCATAGGCCGCTTGCAGTTCTTCGTCGCTAACATCTTCGGCCATCACGCCTTCGATTGCCTCACCTGCGGTGAGCGAGCGTGTCTCATTCTCGATCGACAGGGTCACGCGCGGCGGCAATTCGCCGGTAAAGCTGTCGGCAAGGGCTGTCTGCTGCACAAGCTGGTCAAGGATGCCTTTGAACAGCACATCATCGGGCAGCTGCTGGTACTGCTGGGGCAGGGTGGCACGTGCCACGAGCATGTGCCCAAGCGTGATTTCAGTGTCGTTGACTGTGGCAACAACCGTGTCGACACCCGGTTCGTCTTGGGCAGCTACAGGCAGCGCCACAGCAGCGGCAAGCGCCAAAGACGACAGAAAAGTGAGGGGTTTTTGCATGGTTGGGTCCAATCGCTTCGTTCGTAGCAGGGCTGCTACATTGACAGTGTATGGCACGCCCCTTACATCGCCTTATGGCGCTGAGAGGCGCGGGCTCATCCACTATCTATGGGCTGCCATGGCGCTCGGCAACCAGATCGGCGCAAGACACCATAACTTCGGCGGGAGATTACATGCTGGGTATCGGAACAATCGCCAAAAAGGTCTTTGGCACGCCAAACGACCGGAAGATCAAGGCGACCCGTCCGCTTGTGGCACGGATCAATGCGCTGGAGCCTGAGTTCGAAAAGCTGAGCGACGAAGAGATCAAGGCGCGCACCGAGGAGCTTGGTAAACGCGCCGACGCGGGTGAAAGCCTTGATGATCTGTTGCCCGAAGCTTTTGCCAACTGCCGCGAGGCTGCGCGCCGCACCTTGGGTCTGCGTGCCTTTGATACGCAGCTTTTGGGCGGGATTTTCCTGCATCAAGGCAATATCGCTGAACAGAAAACCGGTGAGGGCAAGACCCTGACCGCGACCTTTGCCGCCTACCTGAACGGGTTGACGCATAAGGGTGTGCATATCGTTACCGTCAACGAATACCTTGCCCAGCGTGACGCTGAGTGGATGGGAAAAGTCTTTGGCGCGTTGGGGCTGACCACCGGTGTCGCCTATTCCGGCATGCCCGAAGACCAGAAACGCGCGGCCTATGCCTGCGACATCACCTATGCCACCAACAACGAGCTCGGCTTCGATTATCTGCGCGACAACATGAAGTCGAGCCTGTCGGACATGCTGCAACGTGGGCATAACTTTGCCGTTGTAGACGAAGTCGACAGTATTTTGATCGACGAGGCGCGAACGCCGCTGATCATCTC
Organism: Sulfitobacter sp. DSM 110093; assembly: GCF_022788715.1. NCBI lineage: Bacteria > Pseudomonadati > Pseudomonadota > Alphaproteobacteria > Rhodobacterales > Roseobacteraceae > Sulfitobacter > Sulfitobacter sp. DSM 110093. The sequence continues at coordinate 30,513 of NZ_CP085167.1, read as the reverse complement.
TGGCCCATCTCAGGACCGCTCTGAGATGTATCAGATCATTGATGCGCTGATCCCCTCGCTGACCGAAGAGCATTACGAGCTGGACGAGAAAACCCGCAACGTGACCTTCACCGATGAGGGCAACGAATTCCTCGAAGAACAGTTGCGCGCCCGTGACCTGATCGAAGAGGGCATGACCCTTTATGATCCCGAAAGCACGACCATCGTGCACCACGTTAACCAAGGTTTGCGCGCACATAAGCTGTTTCAGCGCGACAAGGATTACATCGTACGCGATGGCTCGGTCACGCTGATCGACGAATTTACGGGCCGGATGATGCCGGGCCGTCGCCTGTCGGACGGTCTGCACCAAGCGATCGAAGCCAAAGAAGGCGCCGAGATTCAGCCTGAGAACATCACGCTCGCCTCTGTGACTTTCCAGAACTACTTCCGCCTTTATGACAAGCTGGGCGGCATGACTGGTACGGCTCTGACCGAGGCCGAAGAATTTGCCACGATCTATGGTCTTGGCGTTGTCGAAGTGCCGACTAACGTGCCAATCGCCCGTGTCGACGAAGACGATGCCGTCTACCGCACTGCCCGCGAAAAATACGAAGCGATGATCGAAAAGGTTAAGGAAGCTCACGCCAAGGGCCAGCCTTGCCTCGTCGGCACCACCTCGATCGAGAAATCTGAACAGCTGAGCACCATGCTGACGGCCGATGGGATCGAGCATAACGTGCTTAACGCCCGCCAGCATGAGCAAGAAGCACAGATCATCGCCGATGCTGGTAAGCTGGGTGCCGTGACCATCGCCACCAACATGGCGGGCCGCGGGACCGACATTCAGCTGGGCGGCAACGTCGAGTTGAAGGTGTTGGATGCACTGGACGCTGACCCCGAAGCTGACCCGGCGAACATCCGTGCCCAGATCGAAGCCCAGCACGCCGAGGAAAAGCAAAAAGTGCTGGAGGCCGGTGGTCTTTATGTCCTTGCGTCCGAGCGTCACGAGAGCCGCCGGATCGACAACCAGTTGCGGGGCCGTTCGGGCCGTCAGGGCGATCCGGGCCGCACCTCGTTCTTCCTGTCGCTTGAAGATGACCTGATGCGCATCTTCGGCTCTGAACGGCTCGAGAAAGTGCTGACCACGCTGGGCCTCAAAGAAGGCGAAGCGATTGTGCACCCTTGGGTAAACAAGTCGCTTGAGCGCGCGCAAGCAAAGGTCGAAGGTCGCAACTTTGACATCCGTAAGCAGTTGTTGAAGTTCGACGACGTGATGAACGAGCAGCGCAAAGTGATCTTTGGCCAGCGCCGCGAGATCATGGAGGCAGAGAACCTTAATGAGATCGTCACAGACATGCGCGAGCAGGTGATCGACGATTTGATCGACACCTATATGCCGCCCAAGACCTACGCCGATCAGTGGGACACCCAAGGCTTCTATGCCGCGGTGATCGAACAGCTGAACGTCGACGTGCCGATCATCGCATGGTGTGAAGAAGATGGCGTGGATGACGAAGTGATCCGCGAGCGTCTGATGAAGGCCACGGATGAGCTTATGGCCAAGAAGGCCGAAGCCTTTGGCGAAGAGAACATGCGCAACATCGAGAAACAGTTGTTGTTGCAAGCGATCGACACCAAATGGCGCGACCACCTGCTGACGCTGGAACATCTGCGCTCGGTCGTGGGCTTCCGCAGCTACGCGCAGCGTGATCCGTTGAACGAGTATAAGAACGAAGCCTTCCAACTGTTTGAGACGATGCTCGACAGCCTGCGGCAGGACGTGACCCAGAAGCTGGGCCAAATCCAACCGATGAGTGAAGAGCAGCGCCGCGAGATGATGCAGGAAATGGCTGACCGTCAGGCCGCGATGCAAGCCGCCGCGACCGAGGCTGCCGATGAGGCATCTGAGCAGGCAGAGGCGGCCGCACCGGGCTTTGATGAGAATGATCCGTCCACATGGGGCAACCCGGGCCGGAACGATCTGTGTCCCTGTGGCTCGGGCAAAAAGTTCAAACATTGCCACGGCGAAATCAAATAGGTCCGCCACCTTTTCGCCCATAACTTGGCTTTTCAGGGCCATACCCCGGCCCTGATCCTAGCCCATAAAGTCTCCAACGAATCCGTTGAAGGAGACTTGTCATGCGCCGCACCAAAGAAATTCTGACCGCTGTCGGTACTCTGGCCTGCGCCGTGGGCATCGGCTTTGTCATGCAAAGCTCTGACACTGCTGAACAGCGCTATGGTAAGGCCGAGAATCAGCGCCCTGTGGCGAGCAATGGCGCGTTGCTAGAAGTTGAGGGCATCACCCTAACCTCTGCCACCCTTGACAGCGAAATCGCTCTTCCGCTGCCTGACGCGCAGGTGACCAAGGCCGCCGCCCCGCAAGGTCTGCCGCCCGCCCCCGAAAGCCATGGCGCCGCGATTACCGCCGCCTGTGACATCATCGCAGATGCTCAGGCCGTTGCAGCGGCGATGGTAAAGTTGGCGCTGGATGCCGCGTGCCTGCCCAATGAGCGGCTGACCGTGCACCACAACGGGATGATCTTCACCGAAGTAACGGATGACAAAGGGCGGTTGAATGTCACCGTGCCCGCCTTGGCCGAAGAGGCGGTTTTTATCTTGGCCTTCGGCAACGGCGATGGCGCCGTGGCGCAAACCACTGTGCCGGAACTGTCTGACTTCAACCGCGTGGTGTTGCAATGGAAAGGCGCCGCTGGCTTTGAACTGCATGCCCGCGAATTTGGCGCGGATTATGGCGATGCAGGCCATGTTTGGTCGGGTGCGCCCCGCGATATGGCAACCGCCGTGCTGGGCGAAGGTGGCTTCATGATCCGTAATGGCGATACCGATGCGGCTGAGCCGTTGATGGCCGAAATCTATAGCTTTCCGGTCGCCGCAGCGGCGCAGGAGGGTGATGTCGCGCTGAGTGTGGAGGCCGAGGTCAGCAAGTCCAACTGTGGGCTTGAGATCGAAGCACAGGCGCTAGAATTGCGTGGCGCCGATCAGGTGAAAACCCAGAACCTAACCCTCGCGGTGCCGGACTGTGATGCGGTTGGAAACTTTCTGGTGTTGAATAATTTGCTCCAAGACCTGAAAGTCGCGCAGAACTGACGCAACCGGGTAGGTCTAGATGAACGGGTTAAAACGTGCGGCGATCAGCGCCGCACTTTTGCTTTTTACGGCGGTGACGCTGGCGGCACAGGATGTCGCGCTATCATCACGCGATGGCAGCGTCGAACTCAGCGGCACCCTGCTGGGGTTTGACGGGGAATTCTACCGAGTCGAAACCGACTATGGCGAGTTAACTGTCGACAGCAGCGGCGTGTCCTGCGCCGGGCCGGGTTGCCCCAACCTAGAGGATTTCGTGGCCGAGGTGCGCTTCTCGGGCTCCGCCACCATGGGAGCAGTCTTGATGCCCGCGCTGATCGATGCCTTCGCTGCGCGGCAGGGCTATACCGTCGACCGCGAAGACGGCGAAGCGGGGCGTTTTGCGCTGCTGCTGTCGCGTAACGGTGACGGCAAACTTGCCGCCCGGTTTGATTTTCGCGCGACCAATACCAACGAAGGCTTTGCCGATCTATTGGCGGATGAAGCAGACGTGGTGATGGCCCTGCGTGAAGTGCGCCGCGACGAGCGGATCAACGCCCGCGATGCGGGGCTGGGTGATCTGACCGGGACCAACCGCAGTCGGGTCCTAGCACTGGATGCGGTGGTTCCTGTGGTGGCGGCGTCAAATCCGGTGAAACAGATTTCTCCGCTGACATTGGCGCGGGTGTTTGCCGGAGAGATCAAGAACTGGCAGCGCTTAGGTGGTCCCAACGCGCCCATTGAATTGCACTTGCCGACAGCCGACAGCGGGCTGAGCCAAGCGATTGTCGATCAGGTTTTGACCCCCGCAGGTCTGGAGTTAACTGCAAATGTAACCCGCCACGCACTGCCCGATGCCTTAGCCGAGGCTGTCGCGCGTGATGTCTTTGCGCTTGGCATCACCAGTTATGCCGAACAGGGGGGGACCGAAGTGCTGACCCTTGGCGGCAACTGCGGTTTTGCGTTGGATGCCGCGCGGCGTACGATCAAAACCGAAGACTACCCGCTGACCGCGCCGATGTTTCTCTACTTCCCGGCGCGGCGCTTACCGCTGATCACGCGTGAGTTTCTTGCCTTTACCCGTGGCCCATCCGCGCAAATTGTTATCCGCCGTGCTGGTTTCGTGGATCAAACGCCCGAACAAATTCCTGTCGAAGAACAGGGCAACCGCTTTGCTAATGCCATTATCACGGCGGGGGTCGAAACCCCGCTTGAGGAGTTGCAGCGCATGACGGCGACGCTGGTGCCGATGGCGCGGCTGACGACCTCTTTCCGGTTCGAGGCAGGCTCGATCCGGCTTGACGCGCAGTCGCGCTCTAACGTTCAGCAATTGGCGCGGGCGCTGGAGCAGGGGCAATATGACGCGCGGCGGTTGATGTTCGTGGGCTTCAGCGATGGGGAGGGCGCAGCAAAGGCCAACCGAGAGATCGCCCTGCGTCGGGCCGAGGCGGTGCAACGTGCCGTCAGTGCAGCCGCTGTCACCGCCAACCTGTCGCGTATTGATCTGCGGGTAGATGCCTTTGGCGAGGCGATGCCGATTGCCTGCGATGACAGCGAATGGGGCCGTCAGGCCAACCGACGGGTAGAGGTTTGGGTACGTTAACGCCCCCCGCGAAATCACCGCTATAGATGGCCTTCGCTGCGAAAACTCAATTCGCAGGATTTGCCGATGATAAGGTGATCATGCAGGGTAAGGCCAAGCGCATCGCAGGCGGCAGCAACTTGTTGGGTCATGTCGATATCGGCGCGTGACGGGCTAGGGTCCCCCGAGGGGTGGTTGTGCACAAGAATGATGGCGCTGGCGTTCAACTCTAGCGCCCGCTTGGCCACCTCGCGCGGATAGACGGGCACATGATCGACCGTACCCTTCCCCTGCTCCTCATCCGCGATCAGGATGTTTTTGCGGTCAAGGTAGAGAACGCGAAACTGCTCCATTTCCAGATGGGCCATAGTGGTGTGGCAGTAATCCAGCAACGCATCCCACGAAGACACAATATGCCGTTGCAGGACCTTGGCGCGGGCCAGCCGCTGGGCGGCCGCCTCGATGATCTTAAGCTCAACGATCACTGCTTCGCCGATGCCCTTTATATCACGCAAGCGGGCAGGTGGGGCGGTGATGACGCGGTTGAAATCGCCAAAACGATCCAGCAATTCGCGGGCGAGTGGCTTGACGTCGCGTCGAGGAATGGCACGGAAGAGGATCAACTCTAACATCTCATAATCTGGCATCGCCGCCGCGCCACCATCGATAAAGCGACTGCGCAAACGTTGCCGGTGGTCCACGATGTAAGAGGGTTGTTTGCCCGTATTGGACGGCGGCTTGCGCGTTTCGTCTATCAAGAACGGCAGGGGCTGGTCAGCCAAGGTTCGGGGGGTACGTGTCATGCGCCTAGTCTTGCGGCAGCATGGTTAGCATTTGGTTAACAGGCAGTTAAATTACCATTTACCTTGACTATACAGGGTCGGGTGAGGCGCATATGGCACGCCCCACCCCCTTGTCTTAGCCCTTCATCGAATCCCAAAAGGATTTGACGGAAGAGAAGAAGTTGCTGCTTTCCGGGTTGTTGTTCTGGGCTTCGCCCTCAAACTCCCGCAGCAGTTCTTTCTGTCTGTTGGTCAAGTTCACCGGGGTCTCAACCGCCAGTTCGATGATCATATCACCGACGCCACCGCCCCGCAGCGGGGGCATGCCCTTGCCACGCAGACGCATCTGACGGCCCGATTGGCTGCCTGCGGGAATCTGCACGCGGCCACGGCCACCGTCTATGGTGGGCACTTCGATGTTGCCACCCAAGGCGGCTGTGCTCATCGACACGGGAACGCGGCAGAACAGGTTCGGTCCGTCACGCTCAAAGAGCTCATGTTCGGCCACCTCGATAAAGATATAGAGATCACCCGACGGTCCGCCGCGCATGCCTGCTTCGCCCTCACCGGCTAGCCGGATGCGGGTGCCGGTTTCAACGCCTGCGGGAATGTTGACCGAGAGCGTGCGCTCTTTCTCAACACGGCCCGCGCCGCGGCATTTCTTACAAGGGTTCTTGACGATCTGACCCATGCCAGAGCAGGTGGGACAGGTGCGTTCAACAGTGAAGAAACCCTGCTGCGCGCGGACCTTGCCCATGCCCGAACAGGTGGGGCAAGTTGTCGGCTCTGCGCCGCCCTCGGCACCGCTGCCATCGCATGAATCGCACTGGACAGAGGCCGGAACGGTGATCGACTTCTGCATGCCCGAGAAGGCATCTTCGAGGGAGATGCGCAGGTTATAGCGCAAATCGGCACCGCGTGCGGCACGGCGTCCGCCGCCGCCCCCACGTTGGCCCATGAAGTCACCGAAGAGATCGTCGAATACATCGGAAAAGGCCGAAGAGAAGTCGCCCTGACCGCCGCCCATGCCGCCGCCCGGACGCCCGCCGCCCATGCCACCTTCAAAGGCGGCGTGGCCGTAGCGGTCATAGGCCGCTTTCTTGTCATCGCTTTTCAGCACGTCATACGCTTCACCCACCTCTTTGAACTGGGATTCGGCGTTTGGGTTGTCTTTGTTGCGGTCGGGGTGAAGGTCTTTGACCTTGCTGCGGTAGGCCTTCTTGATCTCGTCGGCAGAGGCCCCTTTGGCAACGCCAAGCACCTCGTAGTAGTCACGTTTTGCCATGGGTTATCATGCTCCTGCGCTGGAACGTGATGGGCCGGCCCGTCTGACGGACCGGCCCTTTCACAGGTTCCGTTTCACGCTTACGCGCGCTTGTCGTCGTCCAGATCTTCGAACTCGGCGTCGAGGATGTCATCGTCGCCACCCTGCGATTGCTGAGCATCCGAAGGCTGCGCCGTGTCGTCGTTGCCTTCTTCCTGAGCGTTCTTATAGATCGCTTCGCCCAGTTTCATGGCCGATTCAGTGACGTTCTGGATGCCGGATTTGATCTTGTCGGCGTTGTCGGTTTCCAGTTCGTCTTTCAACGCGGCAATGGCCAGTTCGATCGCTTCGACGGTGGTCGGGTCAACCTTGTCGGAATGCTCTTCCAGCGACTTTTCGGTCGAGTGGATCAGCGATTCCGCTTGGTTTTTCGCTTCGATCAGCTCGCGACGGGATTTGTCCGCCTCGGCATTCTCTTCCGCGTCTTTCACCATCTTGTCGATATCTGCATCCGACAGACCGCCCGAGGCTTGGATCGTGATCTTCTGCTCTTTGCCGGTGCCTTTGTCGAGCGCGCCTACGGACACGATGCCGTTGGCGTCGATGTCAAAGGTCACTTCGATCTGCGGCATACCGCGTGGGGCAGGCGGGATGTTCTCAAGGTTGAAGGCCCCGAGCATCTTGTTGTCGGCTGCCATCTCACGCTCACCTTGGAAAACCCGAATGGTCACAGCGTTCTGGTTGTCTTCGGCGGTCGAGAAGACCTGAGACTTTTTCGTCGGGATCGTGGTGTTACGGTCGATCAGACGGGTGAAGACGCCACCAAGGGTTTCGATGCCCAAGGACAGCGGTGTCACGTCCAGCAGAACAACGTCTTTCACGTCGCCTTGCAGAACACCGGCCTGAATGGCAGCACCAAGGGCCACAACTTCGTCAGGGTTCACACCCTTGTGCGGCTCTTTACCGAAGAACTTCGTCACTTCTTCTGCGACTTTCGGCATACGGGTCATACCACCGACCAGCACGACTTCGTCGATGTCGGAAGCGGACAGACCGGCATCCTTCAGCGCTGCGGCGCAGGGCTTCATCGACGCTTTGATCAGGTCACCCACAAGGCTTTCCAGCTTGGCGCGGGTCAGCTTCATCACCATGTGCAGAGGCGAGCCATCTTTGCCCATCGAGATGAAGGGCTGGTTGATCTCTGTCTGGCTGGAGGAGGAAAGCTCGATCTTCGCCTTCTCGGCAGCTTCTTTCAGACGCTGCAGCGCCATCTTGTCTTGTGTTAGGTCAACGCCGTTGGCCTTTTTGAACTCATCCGCAAGGTAGTTCACGATGCGCATGTCAAAGTCTTCACCGCCGAGGAACGTGTCGCCGTTGGTGGATTTCACTTCGAACAGGCCGTCGTCAATCTCAAGGATGGTCACGTCGAATGTACCGCCGCCAAGGTCATAGACTGCGATGGTTTGCGTGTTCTCTTTGTCGAGGCCATAGGCCAGCGCGGCGGCTGTCGGCTCGTTGATGATCCGCAGCACTTCGAGACCGGCAATCTTGCCGGCGTCTTTGGTCGCCTGACGCTGGGCGTCGTTGAAGTATGCGGGCACGGTGATAACCGCCTGCGTGACTTCCTCACCCAGATAGCTTTCTGCGGTTTCTTTCATCTTACCAAGGATGAAAGCCGAGATTTGGCTAGGGGAGTACTTTTCACCACGGGCTTGAACCCATGCGTCGCCGTTGCCGCCATCAATGACGTTGAACGGCATGTTCTTTTTGTCTTTGGCCAGGTCCGTATCGTCGTTACGGCGGCCGATCAGGCGCTTAACGCCGAAGACTGTGTTTTCTGGGTTGGTGACCGCTTGGCGTTTCGCTGGCTGGCCGACAAGGCGCTCATCGTCGGTGAAAGCAACGATCGACGGCGTTGTGCGCGCGCCTTCAGCGTTTTCGATCACACGGGGCTGGCTGCCATCCATGATGGCGATACAGCTGTTGGTGGTGCCAAGGTCAATACCGATTACTTTGGACATGTTTCGATCCCTCTTTGAATCTAAGGCGATGACACGAGGCGCGGACCCGTTTCGGCATCCTGCCCCGATCTGATGACATCGAAGACCACGTGCCTTCGACGGTTCGGAGCGTATATAGGGAGGGTATTTGCACCCTGCAACCATTGGCTTGTCAGGATGGTCGCGATTCCGTGATGTTTTTGCCAAACGAGTGAGGAAGAACGAAAAATGACTGCTTTGCGCCTTCGGGGCTTCGATATTCACAAGGAATTTCTGGGAAGGTCCGCTCAGCAAGAAGTGCTGGATGCGGTGCGCGGCGTGGTACGACAGGCGCCGTTTTTCCGCCCTGAGGTGCCGCGTGGCGGGCGGATGTCGGTACGAATGAGCGCCGCAGGTCGCTATGGCTGGTTTTCCGACAGGCGCGGTTATCGTTACGTCACCGAACATCCTGATGGGCAGCCATGGCCAGAGATCCCTGCTCCGATTCTGTCGATTTGGGATCGATTGACGGGGCTAGACCGCCGACCCGAGTGCTGTTTGATCAACTACTATGACGCAGATGCCCGGATGGGGCTGCATCAAGACCGGGATGAGGCAGACTTTCAATGGCCCGTGGTTTCGGTATCCTTGGGGGATGATGGGTTGTTCCGCATCGGCAATCTGACGCGCGGCGGCAAGACGGAATCGATTTGGCTGCAATCGGGTGATGTGGTGGTGATGGGGGGTGAGGCGCGGCTGACCTATCACGGGGTGGATCGGATCAAGTCCGGCACATCTACGCTGTTGCCCAAAGGGGGGCGGATCAATTTGACGCTGCGGGTGGTGGAGTGACGTTTTCTTTTAAAGAAAACGGAGACGGACTTTTTTGAAAAGTCCGTCGTTTCAGCGGCTGAGCGAACAGCATCCCGTTTGGTGTTGCCAGCCGTCATTTCCTTGCAAAAGGAGGTCGACAGTAAGCCCATAGGCGCGGTCTGACATGCCGTCACTACAGGTGCGGGTCGACAGCGTGGCGATAGCCGCGCCCTCCGGCCCCTCACCAATCAAATGAAAGCTGTCACGCCGTCCCTGCGCCGCCCCGGACTGCGTGATGCGAAAATCGCGCGGGCTGTCCGCCAATGCATCATAGCTAAGCGTTCCGCCGGTCACGTCGAAGGACCAGAACGGCTCCGTCCCCCCACAGCGCGCGACGGGTGGCATCGCACCAGCCCATTGCCCCGGTTGCCGGGTGAGGTAGCGAAGGGAGACCCAGCCGCGCCCTTCGCCGCTGTTTACCAAGCCCCAGCCGTGGTGGTCATCGGGGCGGATCACTTCGATCCCTTCCGCATCGGGGGCAAGACTGCCGACAATCGGCGCGCCCGCATCAGGCGCTTGCCGGATGTTCAATACATCATTAGAGGCCACGCCGCTCACGTCATACAAGGCGGGCCATGCGTCCTGTGTTGCGGTGGCAGGAAGCGCCCAGAGACAAAGGAGGACGGCCAGCAGTCTCATCGCCGCGCGTTCCAACTGATCGAAGCATGGCGGCGTGTATAGAATTCGCCCATCAACCCGATCATCAGCAAGACAAGCCCCACCCAAAGCGGATACTCCCAATTGCTGTAACGCGGGTTGTAGTTGATGAAGGCAAATCCGCGCGCTTGATCAATGCTGTGGAATAGTGGGTTCCAGTCAAACATCGCCAGCATATAGCCGGGCAGGGAGTTGGCCAGAAACATCTTGCCTGAGGCGATCATATTGGCCCGCTGGTAGACGGTTGAAAAGATCGTCACAAAAGAGGGAAACCACGGTTTAATCGCCAGCATCACCAGCCCAAGCGCGCAGCCAGTAAACCATGCCGTCAGCAACATGCCAAAGGCGGGGATCGGCTGATCAATGGTTATCGGCGTGAAGGCCACATGGTAGATGAACAAGATTACAAAGAGCGACAGCACTTGAATATAAAGCGCCCCCATCGCCGCCGATGCGATGGCAATAATCGTATTCATCGGCGCGTGTTGCATCATCGGGCTGGCCGGCCCTTCAGACCCAACGACGGCCCCCAGTGCCTTTACATGCGTCAAGTAAAGGAAGATTCCCGACATCAGATAAACAAGGAAATCGCCTCGGACCGCCGATCCGCGCATCCCGAGGATCGAAAACATCACGTAAAAGGCCACTACAAACATCACCGTTTGCAGCATGTTCATTACAATCGCGACGAGGGCATTGTTATGCTGTTTGCGGACATTGCGCACGACAGAATGGTAAATCAGCTCTGCCATAGAGAGGGCAGACCCGATGCCTGATTTCCGTTTTCTGTTGGATTGGAACATGCGCGCGTCCTTGACGAAGCCCTAACGTGGCACGGAATTCTTGCTGTTCCGTTAGCTGCACAGCATAAGGGAAACGATTAATTGAAGCAACGATAGCCCGCAGGGCCGGAGGCAAAATGGATTACGAAAAATTGGTCGTAGAGATGCGGCGGTTGGCATTGGAAGCCGGAGATAAGATCATGGAGATCTATGGTCAGGATGATTTTGAGGTGAAGTCAAAGTCTGACGACAGCCCCGTCACCGCCGCCGATGAAGCCGCCGATGCGATCATTTCGGAAGGACTGCGCCGTGCGTTCCCCGACATGATGCTGGTGACAGAAGAGCAATCTGTGACCCATACTGCCAAGGGCGACACGTTTCTAATCGTCGACCCTCTGGACGGAACAAAAGAATTTGTTCACCGCCGGGGGGATTTCACGGTGAATATTGCATTGGTCGAAGGGGGCGTTCCCACACGCGGTGTCGTCTATGCGCCTGCCAAGTCGCGGATGTTCTTCACCCAAGCCGACGGTCAGTCTGTCGAAGAAACAGGCGATTTCGCTAAGGAGCAGTTGGGTGAGACCAAGGCAATTTCCGTCTCTAATCCAGACAATTCCGCCCTGATGGTTGTCGCCTCTAAATCGCACCGCGATCAGGCAACCGACGATTACATCGGCAAATACGGTGTGCGTGATATGACTTCGGCAGGTTCGTCGCTGAAGTTCTGTTTGGTCGCGACCGGAGAGGCCGATCTCTACCCACGCTTGGGCCGCACGATGGAATGGGACACTGCCGCTGGCCATGCGGTTCTGAACGGTGCCGGGGGCGCCGTGGTGCGTTTTGATGATCTCACGCCACTGACCTATGGCAAAGAAGATTTCGCCAACCCCTTCTTTATCGCCCATGCGCCGGGCGTTGATCTGAAGGCGGGCTGATGTCTGTCCTTATCGTCATTCCTGCCCGCTATGCCTCGACCCGCTATCCGGGCAAACCGCTCGTCGCACTTACCGGTGCGTCGGGCAAAAAGCAGTCACTAATTGAGCGAAGCTGGCGGGCGGCCTGCGCCGTGTCTGGTGTGGACCGCGTTGTGGTGGCCACCGATGACGACCGCATCCGCGAAGCTGCCGAAGGTTTTGGCGCTGCGGTGGTGATGACCTCAGAAACCTGCGCCAATGGCACCGAGCGCTGCGCCGAGGCGCATGCCGCGCTAGGCGGGGGCTATGATATAGTGGTGAACCTGCAAGGAGATGCACCGCTGACGCCGCATTGGTTTGTCGAGGGGCTGGTACAGGGTCTGAAAGACATGCCCGAGGCTGAGATCGCCACCCCAGTTTTGCGCTGCGATGGTGCCACGCTCAACAGTCTGCTGGGCGACCGTAAAGCTGGCCGGGTCGGCGGCACGACGGCGGTTTTTGGTGCCGACAACCGGGCGCTCTACTTCTCGAAAGAGGTCGTTCCCTATACCGGAAAGCCCTATACAGAGGCTGAGATGACCCCGGTTTTCCACCATGTCGGTGTCTATGCCTACCGGCCTCAAGCCTTGGCGCAATACCCAAGCTGGCCTGTCGGTCCCTTGGAGCAGTTGGAAGGGCTGGAACAGCTTCGTTTCCTTGAAAATGGCCGTTCGGTGCTTTGTGCCGAGGTTGAAGCGAAAGGGCGCGAGTTCTGGGAGCTGAACAATCCCGAAGATGTGCCAAAGCTCGAAGCCATGATGGCGAAAATGGGATTGGAATGACAGCCCCCCCCGTCAATGGCGCGCTGGGAAACGGTGTGCCGGTCAGCATCGTGATCGTCAGCCGGAATCGGCCTGAAGCATTGCGGCGCTGTTTGGCGGGGGTCGGGCAGCTTCAGTATGCCCCTTTCGAAGTTATCGTTGTAGCCGATCCTGCCGGGATCGCCGCGGTGCGTGATCTGCCCTTTACCGACGCATTGAAATTGGTGGACTTTGATACAGCCAATATCTCTGTCGCGCGTAACCTTGGGATCGCGCAGGCCGCGGGAGAGGTTGTCGCCTTTATCGACGATGATGCCGTGCCAGAGCCACAATGGCTGCGCCACTTGATGGCCCCAGCGGCGCAGCCCGACGTAGCCGCCATGACCGGCTTTGTTCGGGGGCGCAACGGGATCTCCTTTCAGTATCGTGCGCGCCAGCTAAATGCGCTGGGTGAGCCGGAACACTTGGACGTTGACGCCGAAACCCCCAGCGTTCTGCTTCCTTCGCCCAGCCGGGCGATCAAAACCGAAGGCACCAATATGGCCTTTCGGCGCGATGTCTTGGCCGACCTCGGTGGGTTCGACCCCGCCTTTCACTATTTTTTGGATGAGACCGATTTGAACATGCGCCTCGCGCGGGCGGGGCATGCCACGGCAATTGTGCCTTTGGCAGAAGTCCACCACGGGTTTGCGGCTAATCAGATGCGCAGTGCCAACCGTGTGCCGCGCGATCTGTATGATATCGGCGCCAGCTGGGCTGTGTTTCACCGCAAACATCTGCCTGAGCAGGATCGCGCTGCCCAATGGGCGCATTTGCGCGCAGCTGAACGCCGCCGGTTGCTGCGCTATTTGGTGAGCGGCGGGCTTGAACCGCGCGATGTTACCCGGCTGCTGCATAGGCTAGATAGGGGCCACGCCGAAGGAATTGAGCGCGTGATCGGCAACGGCGCCGTGCCACGCGAAGCCCACAGCGCATTTCGCCCATTTCCCGCTTGTCTGCGTCGCAGCGTGGCGATGTTCACGCGGCCTATAAAACTGGCCAAGGACCGAGCGAAAGCCGCAAAGCGCGCCGAATCTGGCGAAATCGTCACGCTATTCAACCTGTCACCCACAGCTCTTTATCACCACGTTGCCTTTGACCCGATCAACGCTATCTGGCTGCAAACTGGTGGAATATATGGAAAATCTTCACGGGATGAGGCGGTTTTTCGCTTAACTCGGCGGGAAGATCGGCTGAAAAAGGAAGTCAGGCGAGTTGCCAGACAGCGCGGTTTCAGCGATGATTATTGTCGGTAGAAAAGCGCAGGTGAGAATTGACCGTGGCGTTCTGTATATTTCGAATAAGTTGTAAGGATTAAAATGCGCAAGAAGGTAACAAAAGCGATCTTTCCCGTAGCAGGAATGGGAACACGCTTTCTGCCCGCCACCAAGTCGGTGCCTAAAGAGATCATGACCCTCGTTGATCGGCCGCTGGTTCAATATGCAATCGATGAAGCGCGGGCTGCCGGTATCAAAGAGTTTATTTTTGTAACCTCGCGCGGCAAGGGAGCGTTGGAGGATTACTTTGACCACGCGCCGCAGCTTGAGCAAGAGTTGCGCAAGAAGGGTAAAACCGAACTTCTCAAGACCCTAGAAGACACCAATATGGACAGCGGTGCGATTGCTTATATCCGCCAACATAAGGCGCTTGGCCTTGGCCATGCCGTCTGGTGTGCGCGCCGTTTGATCGGCAATGAACCCTTTGCGGTGATGTTGCCGGATGACGTGATCGCCGCCGATAAGCCCTGTTTGAAGCAGATGATCGAAGCCTATGAAGAAACCGGCGGCAGCATGGTCGCCGCGATGGAGGTCGAACCCGCGCGGGCGTCCTCATACGGTATTCTGGATACAAGCGAAGAGCAGGGCGATCTGGTCAAAGTCAAAGGCATGGTGGAAAAGCCCGCCGCAGATAAAGCGCCTTCAAACCTTGCTGTGATCGGGCGCTATATCCTTGCGCCGACGGTTCTAAAGAATCTCAACAAGCTCAAGTCTGGTTCAGGCGGAGAAATCCAACTGACCGATGCGATCGCACAGGAAATCGAACAAGAGCGCGATGTTTACGGTTTCCGTTTTAGGGGCCAGCGGTTTGATTGCGGCTCTAAGGCAGGTTTCTTGCAGGCGACGGTGGCCTTTGGCCTTGCACGCGAAGAACTGCGGGATGACCTGTCTGCTTACCTACAAAGCATTGCCCAAGTTGACCGGGCAGCGCAGTAAGCCCTTACAGTGGCATACCAATGATTGAGCCCGCAGTTCGGCTGCTCGACCTGACGCGATCTTTGCGCCGGGTCGGGCGGACGGCCACGGGGGTTGATCGGGTCGAACTGGCCTATCTCTCACATCTTCTGACAGGTGACGCGTCGCTCTTTGGCGTGGCACGCACGGCTTTAGGCTATGTCTTGATTGATCGTGCCGGGTTGCAAGCCTTCTATGATCGGCTAGCAGGCCGACGGCCTTGGGGCCGGGCCGATTTGTTGTCCCGTCTGCCGCGGGGGCGGCAGGTGGCTTTAATGCGGGCGGAAAGCGATTTGCGGCGCTTGGCGCTGGCGCGGTGCTTGCCTGCTAGGTTGCCACGTATGCTGGGGCGCTATTTGCCGCCGAGCTTTGCCTATCTAAATGTGGGGCACAGCAATCTGACAGACCGGGTTTTGGTCGCCGTGAAAGAGGCGCGGGGGCGAATTTCGGTTCTGATACACGATGTGATCCCGCTGGAGTATCCAGCATACCAGCGCCCCGGCACGGTCGCGCCTTTTCGGGCCAAGATTGACCGGGTGTGCGCGCATGCCGATCTGGTAATCTACAATTCTCAAGATACGAAACGTCGCTGTGAGGCGCAAATGCAGGGACGGGTGCCGCCCGCGGTGGTGGCCCATCTGGGGCTTGACGCACCAACACCAGACGCAAGCGCATTGCCCATCGGCCTGCCGCCCAAACGGCCCTACTTCATAATCGTCGGAACGATAGAGCCACGCAAGAACCATGAGTTCTTGCTTGACCTGTGGCAGACCATGGGCCCTGGCGCACCACCATTGTTGATCTGCGGCAGCCGGGGGTGGAATAACGCGGCGGTCTTTGATCGGCTCGACCAACTGCCACCCGATGGCCCGGTCCAAGAACGATCTGGCCTTGGCGACAGTGCAATGGCGGCCTTGGTGCAGGGGGCGGCGGGAATGCTTTTCCCCAGCCATGCCGAAGGCTTTGGCCTGCCTCCCGTCGAAGCACTACACCTAGGAACGCGTGTTTTATGCAACGATTTACCGGTCTTGCACGAGGTCTTGGGTGACAAAGCCGTTTACGCGGCCCTAACGGAGTCCTATTCATGGATTAGAACAATCGAAGAATGGGCCACATCTCCGCCAGACCCGCGCCCTGCGACGACTTTTATCGCGCCAACATGGGCCGAACACTTCAAGACCGTGTTAAAGTCGACGTGATAGCGCAGCTAAAGAGCGGTCAGGTCCGAAAAGGTAAGGGGCGGTTTGGGCTTAATTCAGTCATATCGGTTGCGGCTGCAACGCAAGCGCTGGCGCATCCGCGCTTTCCGCAAGCGGCGGGAGCTGACCCCTGTGGCGAACCGTACCGCTCAGATCAAACGCGACGATATCCTTGTGTTCTGCACGCAGCGCAACGAACGCATTCGGCTACCCTATTTCCTGAAATACTACCGCGATATGGGTGTCGGGCATTTCTTTTTCGTCGATAATGACAGCACGGACGGCTCGCTGGAATACCTTACAGAGCAACCTGATGTTTCGGTCTGGAGCGCCAAGGCCAGCTATAAGCGCTCACGGTTCGGGGTCGATTGGCTGAACTGGCTGCAGATGAAATACGCCCATGGCCACTGGGCGCTGACGGTCGATCCTGATGAGTTTCTGGTCTATCCCTTTTGCGACACACGGCCCCTGCGGGCGCTGACCGATTGGCTTGATGCGTCGTCGATCAAAAGCTTTTCCGCGATGCTGCTGGATATGTATCCTAAAGGGCGGCTTGACGAAGAACCTTACCAAGCTGGGCAGAACCCGATTGAGATTGCGTCGTGGTTTGACAGCGGCAATTACACCATTTCGCGCAATCGGCGGTTTGGGAACCTGTGGATTCAGGGCGGGCCACGGGCGCGGGTGTTCTTCCCCGACGCGCCCGCAAAGGCCCCGGCGCTGAACAAGGTGCCGCTGGTCAAATGGGATCGGCGCTATGCCTATGTCAGCTCGACCCATATGCTGCTGCCGCGCGGGCTTAATCAGGTCTATGACGAATGGGGCGGAGAGAAAGCCTCGGGCGTGCTGCTTCATGCCAAGTTCCTCGACACTTTCGGTGCCAAAGCGGCGGAGGAGTTGGAACGCAGCGAGCATTACGCGGCTTCGGTGGAATACAAAGCCTATGCCGCGCAGCTAAAGGACGATCCGCAGCTTTGGTGCAAGTGGTCAGAGCGCTACATCAATTGGCGGCAGCTTGAGATCCTCGGCCTTATGTCAAAAGGGAACTGGGCATGAGCGTCGGGATCATCATGTTAGTGCACAACGCTTTTGACCGAGCCGAGCAGGTCGCGCGCCATTGGGCCGCTGCGGGCTGCCCGGTGGTGATCCACATCGACAAGGCTGTGCCCCGGCGCGCGCATGATGCTTTCGTGGCGGCGCTCTCTGACGTGAAGGACCTATGCTTCAGCCCCCGCAAACGCTGCGAGTGGGGCACTTGGGGGATCGTTGCTGCCTCGCAGGGGGCGGCGGAATTGATGCTCTCGCGCTTTCCCAGGGTGCGCCATGTCTATCTGGCCTCCGGGTCCTGTCTGCCGCTGCGCCCGGTGCAGGAATTGATCGACTATCTTGAGGACCGCCCGCAGACCGATTTCATCGAAAGCGCCACCACGGCGGATGTGCCCTGGACCGTGGGCGGGCTGGATGCGGAGCGGTTTACCCTACGCTTCCCCTTCTCTTGGCGGCGCAATCGCTATTTGTTTGACCGCGCGGTCGAGGTGCAGCGCCTGCTGCGGCTCAAACGCCGGATGCCGCGCGGGATCGTGCCGCATATGGGCTCGCAATGGTGGTGCCTGACCCGGCGCACCCTGTCGGCGATCCTGCAGGACCCTGACAGGCCGACCTACGACAAGTTCTTTCGCCACGTCTGGATCCCGGATGAGAGCTATTTCCAGACCCTAACGCGGCTCTATTCCAGCAAGATCGAAAGCCGGTCGCTGACCCTGTCGAAGTTCGATTTTCAGGGCAAGCCGCATATCTTTTACGACGATCACCTCCAGCTTTTGCGCCGCTCAGATTGTTTTGTCGCGCGCAAGATTTGGCCCCATGCGGACAGGCTCTATGATGCCTTCCTGACTGACCCCGCAGGGGCGATGAAAAAGACCGAGCCCAACCCCGGCAAGATCGACCGCATCTTTGCCAAGGCGGTAGAGCGGCGGACCCGTGGGCGGGCGGGGCTCTATATGCAAAGCCGTTTTCCTAATGAGGATTGGGAGAATGGTGTCACCGCCGCGCCCTATTCGGTGTTTCAGGGCTTTGCCGAGATTTTTGAGGATTTCGAATATTGGCTTGGCCGCGCAACAGGCGTGCGGGTGCATGGGCATCTCTTTGCGCTTGACCGGGCGCATTTTGCCGATGGGCAGACGGCACTGAACGGGGCGCTGTCGGATAATCCGGTCTTGCGGGACCATAATAGCAGTGCCTTTCTAACCAATCTGATTTGGAACACGCGCGGCGAGCGTCAGTGTTTTCAGTTCGGCCCATTGGACAACCAAGACATCAACTGGCGCGTGGCCAAAGACCCGAACGCGCATATTTCGGTCATAACCGGCGCTTGGGCGGTGCCGCTGTTTCGCTCAAACCTCGATTTTGCCGATATCCGCCGCCTTGCTGCAAAACTGCAACAGGCAGAGAGTGCGCATATGGATATTCTGCGGTCACCCCATGCCAAGGCGCGGGTGCGGATCTGGACCATGGCTGAATTTATCGAAGCACCGATGGAGCCTTTGCAGGGGATATTGGATGAGATTGGCCGCACCCGTCTGCGCCGCCTGTCAGAGGCGCCGCGCATGGTGGACCTGAATGGTTTCGGCCAGTTCCTGCAAAACCTCAAGAACCAAGGCATGCACCCCTATTTGATGGGTGATTTTCCGGTCGCCCAAGCTGTGACTGGTGATGCCAAACCTTCCCCGAAACCTTATCTGGTGAAATAATCCATGAGCGATAAATTCGACAGTTTCGTGGTCTTCGCCGAGATGCGGACCGGGTCTAACTTTCTCGAAGCGAACCTGAACGCTTTTGCGGGGATCGCCTGTCATGGAGAGGCGTTTAACCCTTTTTTCATGGGCTATCCCAAAAGCGAGCCAATCCTTAGCGTGGATCAGGCCTCGCGGGATGAAAACCCCAAAAAGCTGCTCTCCGCGATCCGGGGGCAGCAGGATGCATTGGGCGGTTTCCGTTATTTCCACGACCATGATCCACGTGTGTTTGACCCTATCATAAGCGACACCCGATGCGCCAAGATCGTGCTCACCCGCAATCCGGTCGACAGCTACGTCAGTTGGAAGATCGCGCAGGCGACGGGGCAGTGGAAACTGACCGATATGAAGGCGCAGAAGGTGGCACAGGCGGTTTTTGACGTTGATGAGTTCAGCGCGCATCTGGACGCCTTGCAGCGCTTTCAGATCACGCTGCTGAACCGTTTGCAGACCTCGGGCCAGACGGCGTTTTACGTGGCATACGAAGACCTGCAAAGCGTTGAGGTGATGAACGGTCTTGCGCGCTACCTCGGCGTGGATGAGCAGTTGGAGGCGCTGGACAAGAACCTCAAGAAACAGAACCCCAGCCCGATCTCGGCCAAGGTCAGCAACTATGACGAGATGCTGGAGGAACTGGCGCGGTTGGACCGTTTCGACCTGACCCGTACCCCCAATTTCGAGCCGCGGCGCGGGCCGAATGTGCCCTCCTATGTGGCCGCTGCGACCAGCGGGTTGATCTATCTGCCGATCAAGTCCGGGCCAGAGGATCAGGTGTTGAATTGGCTGGCCGCGCTGGATGGTGTGCCGCGCGAAGCGCTGCGCGATAAAATGTCGCAAAAAGAGCTGCGTCAGTGGAAACGCAAAACGCCGGGGCATCGCGGCTTTACCGTCCTGCGCCATCCGGCCTTGCGGGCACATGATGCCTTTTGCCGTCATATCCTAACCACAGGGGAGGGCAGCTATCGTCAGCTACGCAACACGCTGATGCGCCGCTACAAGATGCCGCTGCCGAAGGACGGCCCTGATGCGGGATATGACCGTGACGCGCATCGCACCGCCTTTGTGGCCTTTCTGAAGTTTCTCAAGGGCAATCTGGCCGGACAAACCTCAATCCGTGTGGATGCCGCGTGGTGCTCGCAGGCCCAAGCCATCGCGGGTTTCGGCGAGTTTTGTCTGCCGGATCGTATCATCCGCGAAGAGGATTTGGCCGCTGAATTGGCCGCACTGGCCGCGACCCAAGGCCATGCGACCAGCCCCGGCGTACCAGCGCCTGTCGAGCCGGGCCCTTTCATGCTTGCCGACATCTATGACAATGAGATCGAAGCATTAGCGGCGGATGCTTATCAGAAAGATTATATGACCTTCGGCTTCGCGCGCTGGCGTTAAATTCATGGGTGGATTGACCTTGCCGGGTCTGGCGTAAACTGGAACAAGTGCGCATCTAGATTGCATCGCCAGAGGTCGCGCCCCGTGAGTTTCCTGTCTGTCACCTCTGTCCCCACGCTGCGGTGGAGTTCGCCCAAGGCCTTCACCCTCAAGCCACCCTTCGTCTCGATGGTGTTTCTGATCCTCGGGCTGGTAATGTTCGGCACGGGTGAAGCGCTTTTGGTCAATGCAGGCGTCGGTGTCAGCCCTTGGACCGTTTTTGCCGAAGGCGTGACCAATATCACGGGTTGGAGCCTTGGGTTCGCGACATTCCTCATCAGTGCGACGGTGCTGCTGCTTTGGATTCCGCTGCGCCAGACGCCGGGCATCGGAACCATTCTGAATGCGGTGATCGTGGCGCTGGTGCTGGAATATGCGCTGCCGATCCTGCCACGGTTTGACAGCTATCTGGCGAATGCCCTGTTGGCTTTGACAGGTGTTTTCGTAACAGGCTTTGGCGGCGCGATTTATCTTGTGGCAAACCTCGGCCCCGGCCCGCGTGATGGGCTGATGACGGGACTGCAGCGGGTCACGGGCAAACCCATCGCGCTGGTGCGCATGAGTATTGAGTTGACCGTGGTCGCGATTGGCTGGGCGTTGGGAGGCACTTTGGGCCTTGGCACGCTGCTGTTTGCGGTGGGCATTGGCCCGGCCATGGCGATTGGGATGCAGATCCTACAGCTGCGCAGCGTGTCTCGCTAAGGTAATCGCCACGCTTTCTGGCCGCTTGGCCCGCCCGATGGCTGGAATCCGCTAAATCACCGCATTTTCCCATGCCGACCCCACCGCATACTGCGGTATACCGTCGACCTTCGCTGTCTGTTCAGCTATCAGGGCAACAAATGCAGCAATTTGGAGCATATCATGTCCGACATCATTTACACTAAAGTTGACGAAGCGCCGGAACTGGCCTCGGCGTCCCTGTTGCCGATCATCCAAAAATTCGCCAAAGCCGCTGGTGTGAGCGTCGGCACGAAAGACATCAGCCTTGCTGGGCGTATTCTGGCGACCTTCCCTGAGGCCTTGAACGAAGACCAGCGTCAGTCCGACGATCTGGCCGAGCTGGGCCGTTTGGTAAAAACACCCGAGGCGAATGTAATCAAGCTGCCGAACATCTCTGCCTCTGTGCCGCAATTGGTCGGCGCCATCAAAGAATTGCAGTCCCAAGGCTTTGCCTTGCCTGATTACCCAGATTCCCCCAGCACCGACGAAGAGAAAGCCGTTCGTGCCAAGTATGACACGATCAAAGGCTCGGCTGTGAACCCGGTTCTGCGCGAAGGCAACTCTGACCGCCGCGCCGCCAAAGCCGTGAAAAGCTTTGCGCAGTCAAACCCGCACCGGATGGGTGATTGGGCATCCGACAGCAAGACGCATGTGTCGTCGATGTCTGGCAATGACTTCTTCTCGAACGAAGTGTCGGCCACGCTCGACAAAGCCTCCGGCGCGAAAATCGTGCTAGAGACCGCGGATGGTGAGAAGGTGTTGAAAGACGGCCTTGATTACCCCGCAGGCACCGTCGTGGACGCGACATTCATGAGCGCTGCGGCCCTCAAAGAATTCCTCGCCACTCAGATCGAAAAGACCAAAGAAGACGGCATCCTTTTCTCGCTGCACCTCAAGGCGACGATGATGAAGGTCTCTGACCCGATCCTGTTCGGTCACGCGGTCGAGGCCTATCTGAAGCCCGTATTTAAAAAACACGGTGAGAAGCTGAAGGAACTGGGCGTGAACCCCAACTCCGGCCTTGGCGACCTGCTGGAGCGCGTGAAGGGCGAGAGCGAGATCATGGCCGACATCAACGCCTGCATGGAGGACCGTCCGCCGATGTATATGGTCGATTCCGACAAGGGCGTCACCAACCTGCATGTCTCCTCGGACGTAATCATCGACGCCTCCATGCCTGCGCTGATCCGCGCTGGCGGCAAGGGTTGGGGTCCGGACGGCAAGGAACACGACGCCAACTGCGTGATCCCCGATAATTCCTATGCACCGGTTTACGACGAGGCGATCAACTTCTTCAAAGAGAACGGCAAGCTGAACCCGGCGACCGCTGGCACCGTGCAGAACATCGGCCTGATGGCGCAAAAGGCCGAGGAATACGGCTCTCACCCGACCACCTTTGAATTGGCTGAGGCGGGTACTGTGAAGATGATTCTCGACGATGGCACTGTGCTGCACCAGCACAAGGTCGACGCCGGTGACATCTGGCGCTCTTCCTCCGCGCGCAAAGCGCCGATTGAAGATTGGGTTAACCTTGCCATCTCGCGCCAAAAGGCCGAAGGCTGCCGGGCGATCTTCTGGCTGGACGAAAGCCGCGCCCATGACGCCGAGCTGATCTCCTACGTGAAGCCGATCCTTGAGGCCCAAGGCGTGGCCGATAAGTTCGAGATCATGGCCCCCCGCGAAGCCACCCGTGCCTCGCTCGAGACCATCACCAAGGGGGAGAACACCATCGCCATCACCGGCAACGTGCTGCGCGATTATCTCACCGATCTCTTCCCGATCTTGGAACTGGCGACCTCCGCCAAGATGCTGTCGATCGTCAAGCTGATGAACGGCGGCGGTCTGTTTGAGACGGGCGCGGGTGGTTCGGCCCCGAAACACGTGCAGCAGCTTGTCGAGCAGAACCACCTGCGGTGGGACAGCCTTGGCGAATTCTGCGCACTTGGCGAGAGCCTGATGTTCTTGGCCGATGCCAAGGGCAACGAAAAGGCCCGCATCTTGGGTGAAGCCGTCGAAGTGGCAACGCAGGGCATCCTCGACAACAGCCGCTCCCCCTCACGCAAAGTGGGTGAGCCGGACAACCGCGACAGCCACTACTGGTTCGCGCGGTATTGGGCCGAAGCGGTTGCCGCACAAGGCAAGGATACAGAGCTTGCCGCCCACTTCGCGCCAATCGCAGAAGCACTGGCAACCGATGAAGCGGCTATTCTAGCCGAGCTTGCAGCGGTTCAGGGGCCAGCGGCTGATCTGGGCGGATACTACCGCACCGACGCGGCCAAGACCGACTCCGTGATGCGCCCATCCAAGACGCTAAACAGCATCATCGGCTAAGTCACCCGATTCATAAAAATGTGCCGCGCAGTTACGGCTGCGCGGCACATATGTCTAAGAGTTACGGTAAAGCGCTAAGGGGTTTGTCATAGGCCGCTATAATTGAGCGGATTATTGTACCTATGCGCAGCGGAGACAGTCCCGCTTCCCTACACTTCCCTAAAAATCCAAGTTCTCCACGCTCAGCGCGTTCTGCTGAATGAATTCGCGCCGTGGTTCGACCACGTCGCCCATCAGCTTGGTAAAGAGATCATCCGCTTCGGCCATGTCCTCCACCCGGACCTGAAGCAGCGTACGCGCGTCAGGGTCTAGCGTGGTCTCCCACAGCTGATCGGGGTTCATCTCGCCCAGACCTTTGTAGCGCTGCAACGACAGGCCCTTCTCACCCTCCGCAAGGATCGCATCTAGCAGGTCCATGGGGCCATAGATCATCTGGCTGCGGTCCTTGCGGATCAGTTTGGCGGGCTGGTCGTAGACCTCTTGCAAGTGCTTGGTGAAGCTGCCGGATTTCTTGGCCTCGCCGGAACGCATCATGCGGCCGTCCAGCGTGCGCACCTCTTCGACGCCGCGCAGGATGCGGGCGAGGCGGATGCCGTGGTCTTGGGTGATGCGGCCCTGCCAGCCACGCTCATATTCCAGCGCGATCAGGTTCAGGCGGTCGGCGACCTTGTCGGCGACGCCTTGCAGGTCACTGTCCACCGCACCATCGACAAAGGCACCTGCGATGGCGGCTTGCTCAACGATATGGCGTGGGTAATGGGTTGGGAAGGCTTCCAACACGCGGCGAAGCTGGCGCGCCATATCGACCACGCGGGTCAGGTCCTGGCCCGAGATTTCCTCGCCATTTCCCTGACGCAGCATCGCGCCGTCGACGCCCTGCTGGATCAGGTAATCATCCATCGCGGCTTGGTCTTTGAGGTACACCTCGGACTTGCCACGCGACACTTTGTAGAGCGGTGGCTGCGCGATGTAGAGGTGACCGTTTTCGATCAGCTCAGGCATCTGGCGGTAGAAGAAGGTCAGCAAGAGCGTCCGGATGTGTGCGCCGTCGACGTCGGCGTCGGTCATGATGACGATCTTGTGGTAGCGCAGCTTGGAGAGGTTGAACTCATCCCGGCCAATCCCGGTGCCAAGTGCCATAACGAGGTTGCCGATCTCTTGGCTGCCCAGCATACGGTCAAACCGCGCACGTTCGACGTTTAGAATCTTACCCTTCAACGGCAGGATCGCTTGAGTTTGACGGTCGCGGCCGGTCTGGGCGGAGCCGCCGGCGCTGTCACCCTCGACGAGGAAGACTTCGGTCTTCGACGGGTCTTTTTCCGAGCAATCCTTGAGCTTACCTGCAAGGAAATTCACATCCATCGCAGATTTGCGGCGGGTCAATTCCCGTGCTTTGCGGGCGGCTTCGCGGGCCTGTGCGGCTTCGACGATCTTGCCGACGATCTGCTTGGCTTCATTGGGGTTTTCTTCAAACCACTCGGCCAGTTTTTCGCTCACCAGACTTTCGACCGCTGGGCGCACTTCGGAGGAGACCAGCTTGTCCTTGGTCTGAGAGGAGAACTTTGGATCCGGCACTTTGACAGACAGCACGCAGGTCAGACCTTCGCGGGCATCGTCGCCAGTAAAGTTGATTTTTTCGCGTTTTGCGATGCCACTGGACTGCGCATAGCCGTTGATTGTCCGGGTCAGCGCGCCACGGAAGCCCGCCATATGGGTGCCCCCATCGCGCTGTGGGATGTTGTTGGTGAAGGGCAGGACGTTCTCATGGTAGCTGTCGTTCCACCACATCGCGACTTCGATGCCGATGTCGTCCCGCTCCCCGGTGATAAAGATCGGCTCGGGCATCACGGATGTCTTGTGCCGGTCGAGGTATTTGACGAACTCCTTAACGCCACCATCATAGTAAAGCTCAGCGCGCAGCGGCTCTACGGGGCGTTCGTCGGTCAGGATGATGCGCACGCCAGAGTTCAGGAAAGCCAGTTCACGCAGGCGCTTTTCCAATGTCTCAAAGCTGTATTCAAGGTTCGAGAACGTGTCGGTCGAGGCCATAAAACGGACTTCGGTACCGGTACGGTCGGTGTCGCCCAATACTTCGAGGTGTTTGGTGGTAAAGCCGCCTTCAAAACGGGCGATATGCTCTTTGCCCTCGCGCCAGATGCGCAGTTCCAGCCAGTCAGACAGGGCGTTCACAACAGAAACGCCGACGCCGTGCAGACCACCGGAGACCTTGTAGGAGTTGCTGTCGAATTTGCCGCCCGCGTGCAGTTGGGTCATGATGACCTCCGCCGCCGAAACGCCTTCTTCCTCGTGTATGCCAACCGGAATGCCGCGCCCGTTGTCGCTGACCGAAACGCTGGAATCCGCGTGGATTGTGACTGTCACCGCGTCGGCGTGACCGGCCAGTGCTTCGTCAATCCCGTTGTCCACGACCTCATAGACCATGTGGTGCAAGCCAGAGCCATCATCGGTGTCACCGATATACATGCCGGGGCGTTTGCGAACGGCCTCCAACCCTTTGAGAACCTTGATGGAATCGGCGCCGTATTCCTGTGGTGTCTGCGCGGTATCGGACATGCGGAAATAACCCTTCTCGTTTGCCCGATTTATAGTGTTTTCGACCGGCATTGTCACGCGAATGACACAAGATTTTGTGTCAGGCGAAGGGGATCACAAGGCCCACGAAAACCAGCATGCCACCCGAGACTAGATTGATCCGCCGCAGCGTGCGCGGCGTGGTCAAAAAGCCGCGCAAACGGCCGACCAAAAGCGCGATCGCAAGGTTGCCGATTAGCGGTACAATGACCGACGCGGCGAGGATTAGGCCAATGTCAGGCCCGGTGACAGCGCGCAGGTCAAAGAACCCCGGCAGCACGCCGATGTAGAACAGCACCGCTTTCGGATTGCCAAGGATCGCGACAATGCCCGCGACGAAACCGGACCACATGCCGGGGCGGGTCAGGCGGCTGTCGCTGCTGATCTTCTCGCCCGCCTGCCGGATCAGGGCCACGCCCATCAGGATAAACACCCCACTGGCGATCCAGCGCAGCACCTCCATCACCGTGTCAAAAACCGAGAGGATCCATGTGATCCCGAGCACCGCCACCAGCGGCCAGAGCATGTCGCCAATCGCGACGCCAAATGCCAGCGGCCATGCGGCCTGAAACCCGCCTGAAAGCGCCCGCGCCATCATCGCCAGCCAGACCGGGCCGGGAGTAAGGAAGAGGATCAGCAACGCGCCGCAATAGAGCAGCAGATCGGCAGGGGAAATGGTCATAGGCTGGCTTCCACCCGAGAGAGGCCGTCCTCTTCGGTCACTTCGACATACTGCGCGCGGTCGCCGAGGTTCTCAAACAGTTCAGGCCCGGTGCCGGTCATCCAAGCTTGGGCGCCAAGCGCGCAGATTTCATCGTAAAGCGCTGCCCGACGGGTGGCATCAAGATGTGCCGCCACCTCATCCAGCAGCAGCAGCGGCGGGGCACCGAAATCGGCGGCGATGGCGCGGGCATTGGCGAGGATCAGCGAGACGAGAAGCGCCTTTTGCTCTCCGGTAGAGCAATCGCGCGCAGCGACCCCCTTGGCGGCATAGGTGCCTTCCAGATCGGCGCGGTGCGGGCCAATCAGTGTACGCCCAGCAGAAAGGTCCCGCATTCGGTTGTCTGACAGGGCACGGCGCAGCGCGTCGGCCTCACTTGGCATGTCGCATTGTAAGGCCAGCGTGGCGATAGGGAAGGCGGTTTGCGCTTCTTCTTGAGCGGCTTCCAGCGCTGCGAGGGCGTGGAGGCGATTGGCATGAATTTGCGCGCCCGTTTCGGCCATGCGGCTTTCAAGCGCGGCATACCACGCAGGCTCGCGCACCATATCTTTTAGCAAGCGATTCCGCTCACGCATGGCCTTTTCATAGCTTAGGGACAATTCAGCATGATCGGGCAGCATCGACAGGGTGACACGATCCAGAAACCGCCGCCGCCCTTCGGCACCTTCGATCCACAGCCGGTCCATCGCGGGGATCAACCAAAGCACCCGGGCGATCCGGCCTAGCGCGGTCTGCGCGGCAGCTTTGCCGTCGATCTTGGTTTGCCGCGCAGCGCCCGCTTCGGACCAGATGTCGACCTCATGCATAACCGACGGGCCGTGCAGCAAGCCGGTCACCTTCCATCCAAGCGCTTCGGGCCGACGCGCCATATCCTGCGCGCTGGTCCGGCGCAGCCCACGGCCCGGCGACAGCAGCGAGATCGCCTCGATGATATTGGTCTTGCCCGCGCCATTGGGGCCATAGAGCGCGACGGGGCGCGCATCTACGTCGATCACCGCCCGGCGGTGCGAGCGGAAATGCGAGAGGCCGAGGTTGGAAAGATACAGCTGCGCCATTCAGACTCCGTTTTCTTTCAAAGAAAACGGTGCGGGAATTTCAAAAATTCCCGCCCAAGTCACACGCGCATCGGCATGACGACATAGACTGCAGACGTATCATTGCCTTCGCGCATCAGGGTCGGATCGCCGGAAGAGTTGAACAGGAACACAGCGTTCTCGCGGTCCACTTGGCTGGCGATTTCCAGCAGGTATTTCGCGTTAAAGCCAATCTCTAACCGCTCATCGGCATAGGCCACGGCAAGCTCTTCTTCGGCAGCACCGCTGTCAGGTGCGTTGACGGAAAGCACCAGACGGTCTTCGTCCAGTTGCAGTTTCACGGCGCGCGAACGCTCGGAACTCACGGTTGCCACACGGTCCACCGCGCGGGCGAAATCGGCGGCGTCGACTTCCATCTTGCGGGTGTTCCCTTGAGGAATCACACGGGTGTAGTCGGGGAAAGTGCCGTCGATCACCTTGGATGTCAGGGTGATGGCGGGGGTGGCGAAACGGATCTTTGTCTCTGACACGGAAACCGCGATTTCCATCTCGTCATCATCCAGTAGCTTGCGCAATTCGCCCACGGTTTTGCGCGGTACGATCACGCCGGGCATCTCGGCCGCGCCCTCGGGCATGGTGGCGTCGATCCGGGCGAGGCGGTGGCCATCGGTCGCCACGCAGCGCAGCGCTTTGCCGCCTTCGGCATCCGCGATGTGCAGGTAGACCCCGTTCAAGTAATAGCGCGTCTCTTCGGTAGAGATGGCGAATTTGGATTTGTCGAACAGGCGGCGCAGCACCGGGGCAGGGGCTGTAAAGTTCGAGGCGTATTCCGACGATGCCATAACCGGGAAATCCTCGCGCGGCAGTGTCGCCAGCGAGAAGTTGGACCGGCCCGCTTCGACAGTCAGGCGGCCAGCGGCGGTATCGGCGGTGAGGCTGATCAACGCACCGTCGGGCAGTTTGCGCACGATTTCATGCAGCAGGGTGGCTGAAACGGTGGTGGCGCCAGCGCGCTCAACTTGGGCGGCGACCTTATCGACCACTTCGATATCCAGATCGGTGGCGCGGAAGGAGACATCGCTGCCCTCGGCTTCGATCAGCACGTTGGCGAGGATCGGAATGGTGTTGCGCCGCTCAACGACGGATTGGGCTTGCGAAACGGCCTTAAGCAGTGCCGCGCGTTCGATGCTGAATTTCATATGCCTTCTCCCATACCGATTGCCGGGAGAGGCAAACTACCCGGTTCCCACGCTTACACAAGAACTTTTGTGGCTTTGTTGAAGTGAATGCAAGAGGGGCGCAAGCTGCGCCCCTGATCGCTGTTTAACCGTGTCCTGAGGACAACCCCTCAAGCAGAGGTGCTTAGGATTCGAGCGCCCGGCGCAGAAGTTCCAGATCCTCGGCGATCTGCCCGTCGGAAACCTTGAGCTCTTCGATCCGGCGCACCCCGTGCATGACGGTGGTGTGGTCGCGCCCGCCAAAGCGACGTCCAATCTCGGGCAAGGAGCGGCTGGTCATCTGTTTGCACAGATACATCGCCACCTGACGCGGGCGGGCATAGCTGCGCAAACGCTTAGGGCCGATCATGTCGCTCAGACGGATGTTGTAGTGATCCGACACCTTACGCTGGATTTCCTCGACCGAGATTTTGCGTTCCGAGGCGCGCAGCACGTCGGCCAGACAATCTTGGGTCAGGCCCATGTCGATCTCACGGCCCACGAGCGAGGCGAAAGCGAACAGACGGGTCAACGCGCCTTCGAGAACACGAACGTTGGAGGTGATGCGGTGGGCCAGAAATTCCAACACGCCATCGGCAACTTCGAGATCGGGGTAGGTCTTGCGCTGCACTTCGACCTTGCTTTGCAGAATGCCGAGGCGGAGTTCATAGTCCGTCGGGTGCAGGTCAACGATCAAGCCGCATTGCAGACGCGACTTCACGCGGTCTTCGAGGTCTTTGATTTCACCCGGTGCGCGGTCGGCCGAAATGATGATCTGTTTGTGCTGATCAACCAGCGCATTGAACGTGTGAAAGAACTCTTCTTGGGTGGAATCCTTGCCCGCGATGAACTGCACGTCATCGACCATCAGCACGTCGACCGAACGGAAGATCTCTTTGAAGTCCATCATCTTGCGGTCGCGCAGCGCCTGCACAAAACGGTACATGAATTGCTCGGCCGAAAGGTAGAGCACATTCATCTCGGGCTTACGCTCATGCAGTTCGCGGGCGATGGCGTGCATGAGGTGCGTTTTACCCAAGCCGACGCCGCCATACAGGAACAGCGGGTTGAACGTGACCGGGCCACCTTCGGCGACACGGCGCGCGGCGGCATGGGCCAGTTCGTTTGGTTTGCCGACAACAAAGTTGTCAAAGCTAAAGCGCGGGTCAAGCGGGGCAGTGCTCAGTTGGCTATTGGCGGGCTTTACAGCGGCGGTGGTCTGTCGCGCAGCCGGGGCGGGCTTGTCGGCGGCATTGGCGGGCTGCTGGTTCAGCGCAAAATTCAGGCGCGTGGCATCGGTGCCAGCGGCGTTGATCTCATGCAAGATCAGATCCGAGAAGTTCTGGCTAACGTAATTGCCAAAGAAGTTCGTGGGCACCTTGAGTGTCACGATTCCATCTTCGACATCGCCGGGCACAAGCGGCTCAATCCAGGTGGTGTAGTTGTTTTGCCCCACGGTCTTCAAAAGCCGCTCTTTGATCTCGCCCCAGTGATCTAATGTCAT